>DASZYH010000206.1:0-51130 GCA_035545515.1 Opitutaceae bacterium | reverse complement strand
AGCCACGCG
Source organism: Opitutaceae bacterium (assembly GCA_035545515.1). Taxonomy (GTDB): domain Bacteria; phylum Verrucomicrobiota; class Verrucomicrobiia; order Opitutales; family Opitutaceae; genus ER46. The sequence goes on along the minus strand of DASZYH010000206.1, from coordinate 51,121 downwards.
CGGGCATCTGGAGCGAGGACTCGACGAAGCGGACCAAATGCGAAAGCGGCCCGGGGCTGCGCGCACCAAAATCGATGCAGTTTGCCGCCGTGGCGACTCGCGCCGCCGCATCGAATGGATTGCCGGCGGCCTGCACTGCCCGCCGCAGGCGTCGGAGCAACGCGAGCCCCAGTCGATTCATCCGGTCTTTGAGGTTGCGATACGGATCGTCTCCCAGTGTCGCGCGGATGATCCGATGCACCTGTTGAGCCATCGCGGGCGGCGGACGCCGCGCATCGATGAAGTGCAAGGCGCGGCACACCTGAAGCATGACCGAGCGTTGCAGTTCTTCGTCATTGGTGGCTTGCCGTGCCGCCTCCAGTGTCTGCCGCAGAAAGCAGGGCAGGCAGTCGAGCTGGATGTGCATCGGGCGGCTCATGGCGACGGCATTTCGACGGTTTCGAAGTGCCATATCGTCCCCACTGCGCACGGCGCATATTCGGCTGCGAACTCGCGTTGGAACAGGCCCACCGCTTTCCATCCGGTGCAATGCATCGGCCCGAGTCGTTGCACCTGGAACCGCCGCAGGGCCGCCACGGTTTCTTCAAGGCGTCGCTCCGATGCGTTTTCGAGGTGCATGCCACCCACCACGGCGTGAATGGCGGCTCGTCCGGTGAGGTGTGCCACGTGTTCGAGCGTGTTGACGACGCCAGCGTGAGCGCAGCCCAGCAACACCACCAATCCGTCCCGGGTATCGAAATAGACCGCTTGATCGTCAAGGAGCGGATCGGGCGTCGTCAGATCGGCGTCCAAGTAAAACGGTCCGCCCGTATCCTCGAAACGGTTCGTGCGGGGAATCTCGCCGGTGGTTCTGATGCCCGGAACAACCTCGACCGGCTCGGCGGTCGCTACCACCCGGTCGGCAGCGGACCGGAAGAATTCTTGTTCGATGTACGGAAGGCTGATGCGACGGCCGGGTGCGGTTGGCCCGATGAATTTCGCTTCTGTCACCCGAGGATGGAAATAAAGCGCCGCGTGGCGGGCTCGCTGTAGCGCGCCTTGCAGGCCGCCCACGTGATCGTAGTGCCCGTGGCTAAGGACGATTGCGTCGGCAGCCGCAAGGTCGACGCCGCGCACGAGGGCATTGTGGGCCAATGCGAGACCCTGCCCGGTATCGAAAAGTACCCGGTGCAGGGGAGTTTCGATCCAGTAGGCGAGCCCATGCTCGCCAATGTGGCGGGCACCGCGGGCCGTATTTTCCACCAAAACAGTGACCGAGATCATGGGTTGACGTTGTGAGCATATGCTCGTTATGCTCGACGTCAATGACTGCTTCCGGTTGGCTCCCTGTGACCGTCGGCTCCGGCTTTCTCGATGCGGGACATACGACCCTGCGGCGGCACCGCTGGTGCGATGGCCGCCCGGAGAATGAGCCGAGGATATCGCGGTTGATCTTCATCGGGCGAAGACTCGGCCGTCGTGTGACCGGACGAGGGTTCGCGGGCTGCGAATCCACGGCAACATCGCGCCCGGTGCGGTTGCGACGGACCGAACCAAGGCACCGCCTGATCCGGGCGGAGAGGTCATGATTCCCATCGCAGAGAGCCTGGTTCGTATTCTGGCGCGGCCCGCATCGGCTCCGACGCGTCCCCCTTTGACGGTGCCGCTCGAACGAGACGCCGGTGCAGGGGTATCGGAGCGCATCGTCGGCTACCTGTCGGCCAGCAAAGGTGAACCGGCGTGGCTGTGGCGGCAACGGGTCGAGGCGGTCCGCGCGCTGGCCGCCCCATGTGTGCTGTGGGCACCCGCGGCCTTGGCCGAGCTGCGACTGGAGCAGCTACACTGCTATACGGCACCGCGCCGTGTCGGGTCCCTCGAAGAGGTTCCTCCTGCCGGCACGACCGCTGCGCTTCTCCGCTCGTTGGAGGTATCGAGCGAGACAGCGCAGTCGCTCGGTGGAGCGCAGGCCCAAGTCGATGGGGAGGTTGTCTACCGCACGCTTGAGGCGCAATGGGCCGAAGCCGGTGTGGTCTTCGTCGATTCGACGCGCGGGCTGACGGACTACGGTGAGCTGTTTCGGCCGTATTTCGGGACGGTGGTGTCGCGTGACGAAAATGCGTTCACGCAGCTCAATGCGGCGGTGTTTTCGGGAGGCGCCTTTATTCATGTGCCAGCCGGCGTGAAGGTCGCGATGCCGCTCAAGTGTTTCATGCACCTGCAGGCGCCGCGAGGCGGGCAGTTTGGCCGCACCCTGATCGTCCTCGGCGCGGGTGCCGAGCTGACGTTCATGGAGGGATGCACCTCGGCCGCGCGGACCGACCCGATGCTGCACTGTTCCGTCGGCGAGTTCGTGCTCGGGCCGGAAGCGCGGCTCAACTACATCGCGCTTCAGGACTGGACGCCGAATGTCTTCAATCTTGCGATCCTGCGGGCGCGACTCGCCGCCGGCGCCGTCGTCCACTGGATCGATTGCAACCTCGGCGGGCGGCTGACGATGAAATATCCCTGCGCGCTGCTCGAGGGCGAGGGCGCAGCGGCCGAGGCCGTGTCGATCGCGGTCGCGCGCGGCGGACAGCACCACGATTCCGGCGCGAAGATGCTGCACCGGGCGCGGGACACCACGAGCAAGATCACGTCGAAGAGCGTCAGCATCGGCACAGGCCGCTCCGATTATCGTGGGCTCGTAGACATGCCGGCCGCAATCTGCGGCTGCGTTAACCACACCGAGTGCGACGCGTTGCTCATCGATCCGACGAGTCGCACAGATACCTATCCTGCGATCCATGTGATCGGCGGGGGCAACACCGCGCAACACGAGGCGACAGTGTCGCGGCTGAGCGCCGAACAGATCTTCTATATTCAGCAGCGAGGGCTCAGTGAATCGGCGGCGCGGAGCCTCAGCGTGAACGGTTTCGTCAACAATCTCGTCGAGCGGTTTCCGCTGCAGTATTCGGTCAAAATCAAGCGGCTGATCGAGCTGCATATGGCAGGTTCCGTGGGCTGAGCCGAACGGCGGAGCGCCGCATCACATCTCGCCGTGAAGAGTCTGCTTTCTTCGTCCTCCACCCAACTCGTGATCTACGGCTGCTGCGTTTGGGCGGCGTCAGTTGTCGGCGGCTGGTTGCTGCTGGCCCTGCGTCCGACTCATGCGCGCCTGCAAATTGCGGCGAGCTTTGTTGCCGGACTCATGCTGAGCATGGCGCTGCTCCATTTCGTTCCGCACGCCGCGCGCGAAAACCAGTCGGTCGAGTAAACCGCCCGCTTCGTCCTGGCGGGGTTCTTGACGATGTTTTTTCTTCAGCGGTTTTTTCCCCACCATCACCACGACGTGGCGGAAGGAGCCCCGGAGCGCGCCCCCACCAGCGCGGGGCCGCAGCCCACGCTCGCGGAACGTTCAGCCGGCCAGCTCTCTTGGGTCGCGACGACTATCGGGATGACCGTGCATTCGCTGGTTGGAGGAGTCGCCCTGGCGGCGGCCGTGGGCGCCGAGCGCAGCGTCTCCGGCAGGTGGCTGGGCCTGGGCACCGCGGTGGCCATCATTCTTCACAAGCCCTTCGACGCGATTGCGGTCACGACGCTCATGACGACGAGCGGCTGCTCTCGGGCCGCACGTCATGCGATCAATGTTCTCTTCGCGTTCGTCACCCCCCTGGGCGCCGCGCTGTTCGCCGTGGGGGCGAATCGATATGCTGGCGGGAGTCCAATGCTGCTGTCCGGAGCGCTGGCATTTTGCGCCGGCACCTTCCTATGCATTGCCGGTGCCGGGATTCTACCGGAAGTGCAGTATCACTCGCACGACCGGATCAAGCTTTCGCTCGCCCTCGCGGCGGGCGTATCGATTGCGGTGTGCTTTGGTTGAGACGAACGCCCGGCAAACGGTCAGGTGCCGGCGAAGGCTTCGACGTGGATCGACTCGGCGCTGAATGCGGCGCTGACGCGGGATAGCCTCGTCGACCACGCTCTTGGGCCGTGGCTTCGTCGACGACGTCGGTCCAACCGCCGCGCGCGTTTTCGACCGAGTCATCGCGCGGCACGTAGGGTTTGACATCGAGCAGCGGCGTGCCGTCGAGGACGTCGATGCCGTCGATGTGCAACACTGGTCCTTCAACCGCGACGAGACGGACAAGGCTAAGACCGATGGCATTAGGGCGGCAGGGCGCGCGGGTGGCGAATACTCCGTGCTCCACGTCCTGAAGGAAAGGTATGACCCGCATTCGTGGCGCACCGGCGCGATTGAAGTGGTAGATCAAATAGACATGCGAGAAGCCACTCAGGCCGTCGAGCGCAGCCGCGAACCGACGGTGTAATTCGACGCGTCCACGGCACCCGGCGGCGAATCGAGGCTGGATGGGCGTTTGCTCCGGCCGCGTGTGCTCGCTGCGAATGACACCGATCGGTTGAAACAGAACGGTCGCCAACGGGGCGGCCATGCCGGGATCCACTGCGATTGCCTCGTGGGGTCGCACGGCGCGCATGAACTTTCCATTCGCTTCGACGCAGAGTGACGCGCCTTGGCGGATTTCGGCGGCGAGCGCGAAACCAGGGTCGAAATCGCACATCAACCAGGCACGGACGGTGACGGGGCTGCCGATGCACACGGGGCTCCGATAACGGATGCGCAGGTCGCCGGTCAGGCCGGCAATGCCGCGCGCGAACAGCGCGTGCACCATCGCGGCGTCGAGGAGCGTCGCGGTCAGGCCGCCATGGACGATTCCGGGATAGCTCTCCGCCCCGAGCGGCCCCGTCCAGGTTGCTTGCACTGCTCCATCCGGGAGCACGCGAAAGGCCAGCCCGAGGCCGCCTTCCGCGGGATCGCTGCACGCGAAACAGTGAGGATGCTCGCGCCGGCAAGTGGCACGCAACAGATCATCAGTCGGAAGTGTGGCGGTGGTGGTCATGGTCGTGTTCGTGATGCCGATGCTCATGTTCGCGGCAGCCATGCCCGACGCTCTGGCCGCCCTCACAGGCGTTTTTCCCCGTGACAAGCGCCCCGGCGAGCCATTGGGCAACGAGATCGTCGGGTGACGCTGTCGGTACGCCAGCGACGACCTTCAAACCATGCTCCGCCATCCGGGCCAGGGCGTGGCGGCCCATTCCGCCGGCGAGCACCAAATCCGTGCCCGCGCCGCGCAGGAGCGGAGGCCAGCCGCACGGTTCCGACGCCTGCGGCTCGACGACCACCCGCCGACGCACCGTGCGGTGCTTCAGGTCGACGTCGAAGACGACGAATTTGGCGGCGGCGCCATAATGGGCCGAGAATTCATCCGAGGCGGTGAGGGGCAGAGCAATTTTCATGGAGGATTCAGGTGGTGATTCGGGCGCGCTCATAATGAGCATATGCTCACTACAACCACAAGCCCCATCAATGCGTCGCGCCATGCCATCAGGCCAGCTGCTCGCCGCCGTAGAAGATCTGAACGACGGACAGGACCACCGCACCGCGCCCCGGATACTTGGCGGGATTCCATGATTTCATGAAGTCGAAGTGCGGGCCATGCGTGTGATACATGAAAGCGCCTTTGATTTGATACGACTTTCGATCGGGTGTCATGAACACCAACGCGCCGCTGCTGCCGCCATCGATGTTGCCGCGGGTCTTGTTCATGTAGTTGTCGGCAATCACGAATGTGCCGTCGCTGAACACGCGCACCCCCGAAACGAGAATCACATTGGGGCGGCCTTCCCGATCCACCGTGGCCAGGGCGCAAGGTCCCTCGTGGGTTTCCCACGCAGTCTGCACCTGAGGAGGAAGTGTCTTCATGTTTCAGCCTTTTTTCGGCGCGGCCGACCCACGCCGTCGTGGGGGAACTTGACCAATTGAGCTTATGCCCATTACTCTCCGGCACAAGCACCGAGTCCGTCCCTCCAACCATGCCCCGTCCTCCCTGCCCACGCCGCATCCGTCACACGCCCCCGAGCGACTACTTCAAGCCCGCTGGGATTCCCTTGCGCGACCTGCGGGAAATCACCCTTGCGGCCGACGAGATGGAAGCCATCCGCCTTGCGGACTACGAGGATCTCTACAACGTGGACGCGGCCACTCGCATGGGTGTGTCGCGTCAGACCTTCGACCGGATCGTCAGACGCGCCCGCCGAAAGATCGCCGAAGCCCTTGTGATGGGTCAGGCGCTGCGGATCATGCGTCCGGTCAATAAACGTCCGCCTCCGTGACGCCCCTGGGCTCGCGGTCTCGGGACTGCTTTCCTGGCTCGCGGTGAACCGCGCTAGCGACCGACCGCTGGCTCCGTATCTTACACATACCCACCGAACATTCGTCCAAGACGTTTCGGAGATTTGGCTCGGGGTCGGGATCTGGTTCGCGGGAAGTGCGCAACGCAACCGAGTACCGGAACTTTCCGGAACAGCTATTCGTCCGCGCGCAATAAACAGCGCAGCGAAACGGGTGCGGCGCGGGAGGGGGGCAGGCAAAAGCAACTGCGTTATCCCCTCCATGCTTTCCCGAACCCGAATGCTTTTCCTGTTTCTGGCGATTGCCGGCCCGAGCCTGTTCGCCGCCGAGTTGACCCTGAGGATGACCGACAAGGGCTACCTGAACGCCCAGGGGTTCAGCGTGTTCCTCTACAACAGCTCGTACCATCCGGTTTTCGTCGATCAGAAGAACGCCGCGATGGAGCTGATTCTCCATGACCAGCGGATCGCCACCAACGGTGATGTGCGCCTGATGCCAACCCCCGAGCAGTGGGACCTGGTGGCCACCCTCAAGGGGCGCCATGCCGACCGCGCGGAAAACCGGCTCACCGCCAGCCTCGCTTACCCGACCTTCGGGCTCAGCTACACGCTCGACGTGGCCGCCGAACCCGGCGGCCTGAGGGTCAGCGTCAATCTCGACCAGCCCCTGCCGCAAAAACTGGTCGGCCGCGCCGGCTTCAACCTGGAGTTCCTGCCCTCGATTTACATGGGCAAGGCCTACCTCGTGGATGGAACCAGGGCCGGCATTTTCCCGCGCACGCCCGAGGATCCCATGGTCAAGGTGCCACCGGTGCCGGGTGAGCCCAAGAAGGCGTACTACCTCGAGGACTGGGAGAAGGCCAAGGGCTACACCCAGCCGCTGCCGTTTGCCGTGGGCAAGACCATGACCCTGGGGGTCGACGACGCGCTGGCCAGGGTCACCGTCACTTCGGATACGGGCGATCTCATGCTGTTCGATGGACGCAGCCGCGCGCAGAACGGCTGGTTCGTCTTGCGGTCGCTGATTCCGGCAGGCCGGACCACGGGTGCCATCGTGTGGCACATCCGACCGGACGTGATTCCAAACTGGACGCGGCCGCCGATGATCGCGCACAGCCAGGTCGGATATGCGCCGGGCTTCTCCAAGGTTGCGGTGATCGAACTCGACCCGAAGTACCGCGGCCCGAAAACCGCCAGCGTGCTCCGGCTGATGGCGGACGGTTCGTACAAGCCGGTGTTTGAGGGACCGCTCACGCCGGCAACGCCGTGGCTCCGGTACGTTTATTCGAAGTTCGATTTCACCGCGGTCAACGATCCCGGCCTGTACGTGATCGAATACGCCGGCCAGCGCACGGCGGTGTTTCCGATCTCGAAGAATGCGTACGCGCATATCTGGCAGCCCAGTCTCGACCATCATCTCGCCGTCCAGATGGACCACGTCTCGGTGCGCGAAGCCTACCGGATGTGGCACGGCGTTTCGCACCTGGACGATGGCCGGATGGCGCCGGTGGTGGGGGAGCAGTTCGACGGCTGGAACCAGGCGACAGCAACGGACGGGAAGTACAAGGGCGGCGACCACATCCCCGGGATGAACGTCGGCGGCTGGTATGATGCCGGCGATTTCGACCTCGAGGAGCCGGCGCAACTGAACGTGATCCAGAGCCTCGCATTGGCCTACCGCGAATTCCACCTCACGTACGACGAACTGACCGTGAACGAAGCCGCCCGGGAGGTTGAACTCCACCGGCCCGACGGCATCCCCGACGCGGTGCAGCAGGTCGAGCATGGTGCCCTGTACATCCTCGCGCAGTTCCACGAGATCGGCCATGCGATCCGCGGCACGCACGAACCGGACCTGCGCCAGTACACACAGATCGGCGACGGAGCGTCCAAGACCGACGGACGCATTTACGATCCGAAGCTGGGTCCGAACGAAGTGAAGGGCGACTACTCTGGCCGGCCGGACGACCGCTGGATCTTCACCACCAACAATCCGTTCTTCCAGTGGAATGCCATCGCGGCGCTGGCGGCCGCCGCCGATACGCTCAGAGGGTGGGACGACGCCATGGCGAACGACTGCCTGCAGACCGCGATCAAGGCGTGGAACGACGAAAAGGCTCAACCGACGCCCGCACCAGCGGGGTGGCACTTTGGCGGAGCCCCGGAACAGGCGCCCGCCGTTGGCGTGCTGGCGGCATCGCAGGGAGTGCTGGCGGGGAGTGCCCCGACGAGTTCGGCGAGCCCGAGCGCGCCAACCGCTCCGGGCGGCTTCGGTCGGGGCCGGTTTGGCGTCGGACTCGATTGGCCTGCGGCGCTGGAACTGACGATCGCCACGCACGGCGCCGAGCCCTACCGCTCGCGGCTGAAGGAGTTGTTTCCCCAGATGATCACTCCCGAGCAGATCGGCTTCCGCGGTTGGACGGCCGTCCGGGCGTTGCCTTATCTCGATGCCAGCGCGAAGGACCAGATGCGGGTCGCGGTGAAGACGTACGTGGCGGAACTGGACCGCCAACTCGCCGCCACGCCGTTCGGCGTTCCTCCGAGCCTGCGGCCCTGGGGCGGCTCGGGCGCAGTGGTGGATATGGCGATCCGAATGTATTTTCTGCACCAGGCGTTCCCTGATCTGGTGGGCCCGGAGTACACGCTGCGCGCCGTAAATTACATTCTCGGCACGCATCCGGTTTCGAGCACGTCGTATGTCGCCGGCGTCGGCACCGTCTCGAAGACGATGACGTATAGCAACAACCGGGCGGACAATGCCTACATTCCCGGAGCCGTGATTCCCGGGTACGTCATCATCAAGCCCGACTTCCCGGAGTGCATCGACGACTTTGGTTTCCTCTGGTTCGAGGACGAGGCCGTCGTCGCCGGCTCGGCCAACTGGGTCATCGCCGGCAACGCTGCGGCGACGCTCGTCGAAGAAGCGCAGGCGAAAACGAACTGACGTGGGATCCCTCATCCGTTGGTGCTGGCGTGACGGCGGTATCGGCCTCCGCATGTGAATGTCCGGAGATCGGCGTCGAACCGATGTAAATACTGAGAGCGCAAAGGCTCGCTCCGCGGCGGGATTTGGAGTTATATTTCCACCGCGTCCGTTTTGCATTCGAATCGTACTATTCTTATGTGTGACTGAACTGCCGGTTGGCGCGAACATTGCCGGTGCTAGGTTCTGACCGTTCCCCAACGTTTCCGGTCTGTTACCCCCAGCCCCCCCCGCCTGTCGCAGCGAAATGTCCATGCCTTTGCCTCTCTTCGGCCACGGTATTGTTTGTCTTCTCGCGGGAGCTCTTTGCGCACTGGCGCAACCTTCGTTTGCCGCCGATGCCCGTGATTCGGCCGACAAGGCGGCAACCGAATGGATCAATCTCCAGGTGGAATCCGCGCGTCTGAAGACCGATTGGCAGCGTCAGCGCGAGGTGCTCGAGTCACTCGCGTCGGCGACCGAGGAGCGGGCGAAGTCGCTCGAGGAAAAGCGCGACTTAACGAAGGCCAGGACCGCGCACGAACGCGAGCAGATCGAGGCACTCCAGGCGAAGAATCGGTCGGCCGCCGCGGATCTCAAAGCGACCGAAGCGCGGCTCCGCGTCCTGGTGTCAAAGTTGGCGGTGATCCGGCCAATGCTCCCGCCGCGGCTCTCCGATGCGCTCGAGATGTCGTATCGGAGCCTCGCCGAATCCAACCTGCCGACCAGCGAGCGGATGCAGGTGGCGATGACCGTCTTGAACCGCTGTGCGGAATTCGACCATCTGGTGACCGTCGGCCAGGATAAGCTCAATCTGGATGGCGAACCTCCCAACAAGTACTTCGAGGTCATCTACTGGGGATTGAGCCGCGGCTACGCGATCGACCGCGAAGCCCGAAAAGCCTGGCTGGGCATGCCGGCCGGTGAGCGGTGGGCGTGGCAGGCGCAGCCCGGCGCGTACGACCATATTGTGCAGCTCATGGCGATCGCCCAGGACAAGAACGAGCCGGACTTCATCTCCGTCCCAGCCGCCGTTCGCCGATCCGTAAACGCTGCATCGGGGGGAGCGCGCTGAACGCATGAAAGCCGTCCTGATTTGCGTCCTTGTATCGCTGCCGCTGCTGGCTCGGGCGGAGGCCGCGCCGACCTTCGATCAGACGATGGAGAAGGCCGCCGCGGAGTACCGCCAGCGGGCCGAGGCTGCCGCGGCGGAGCTCAACCGGACGCGAACTCAGATCGCCGACGAAGAGGCACCAATCCTGAAAAGGATCCACGCCGCGGAGGACCGGATTGTTGCGGCCGAAAGCGATGAGACGCAGATGGAGACGCAGCAGCAAAATGCTGCGGATACCCGCCAAAAACTGCTGAAGGGTCTGGAGGAGATCCGAAAGACCACGTCGTACCTGGCGACCCTCGCCCATGATTCGATCAAAGCCGAGAGCGACGGTCTGGCGCCCGGCGCTGATCAGCGACTCGGAGATCGGTTGCGTGAAATGCAGCAAAAGCTCGACGCCGGGACGGACGAGGCCGGCGGACAGGCCGCCATGGATGCCGCCGACTTCCTGCTCGCGCGGACCGAGGAGGCGCTGGGCGGATACCGGACCGAAGGCAGCGCCATCCTTGCCCAGACAAACCAGGTGGTGAGCGGAACCTTCGCGTACGTCGGCCCGGAAACCTACTTCCTGCCGTCCTCCGGGACTGCGCCGGGAACAGTCCGTCCGCGCGAGGGCACGCGTTATCCGGTCAGCTATTCCCTGGCGGACTGGAAGGCAGCCGATGCCGCCGCGTTTTTTTCCGGCCAGCCGGCAATGATCCCGGCCGATGCCTCCGGCGGGAAAGCGCTCCGTCTGGTCGAGACCCGGGGGGGAGTCTGGCAGCACATCGAGAAGGGTGGAGCGGTTGCGATCGTGATCGTGATCGTTGGCCTCCTCTCCGCGGCGATGATCATCCAGAAGTTCCGTGACCTGCATCGGATGGAGATGGATACCTCGGCCGTCGTCGAGACGTTCCTGGACACGGTGTCGGCCGGCGACTTCGAGCAGGCCAGGGTGGCGCTGCCCACGCTGCGGCGGACGACCCGCGAACTTTACGCGGTCGGCCTGCGCAACGTCGACCAGCCGAAGGCCATCCTCGAGGAGAGGCTGCAGGCGGTGCTGCTCGAACAGCGGCTGCACTATGAGCGGCGGCTACCGCTGCTCGCGGTCATCGCGACCGCGGCGCCGCTGATGGGCCTGCTCGGTACGGTCGTGGGCATGGTGAACACCTTCGCGCTGATCACGGTCTTCGGGACCGGCAACGCCGGCAAGCTGTCGAGCGGCATCTCCGAGGTGCTCGTCTCGACTGAACTCGGTCTGGCAGTGGCGATCCCCACGCTCGTCGTGCACGGCTTCATCGCCCAGCGCGTGCTCAAGAACCTCGCGCAGCTCGAACGCTTCGCGCTGCAGTTCGTCACCGCCGTCCAGGTGGCGAGGATTCCCGCGACCGAGACCGACGGTCAATCCCTCCGGCCATGACGGCGTTGCGCGAGCTCCTGGGAAAAGGCGGACCGGCGATGGTCGCGATCATCGCGCTTTCGATCGTCCTGTATTCGCGCTGCTGCAAGCTGCTCCTTTCCTCGCGGCGCTCGCGGATCGAGTCGCGGCGGCAGCGGCAAAGGGCGGCGAATCCCGCCGCGACGGCCCGACAGTTGCAGCGCGAACTCCGGGAGGAATTCCGGCAGCAGCGGTTCGCGCTGGGGGCGATGATCGCGGCGGCCCCGTTGCTCGGCTTGCTCGGCACCGTGAGCGGGATGGTCAAGACGTTCGCGATGCTGTCGGGCCGGCTGGCCGACAAGTCGATGGAGGGAATGGCCCAGGGGATCTCCGAGGTGCTGGTGGCGACGGAGTCCGGATTGATGGTGGCGCTGCCGGCGCTGCTGCTGGTCTGGCTCGGCCACCGTCAGATGGAGCGGCGCGTGCGCGAGCTCAATCCCGTGGATCCCGAAATCCGGAAGGCGTACCGATGATCGGCAAAGGCGAAGGCCATCGGTTCGAAACCACGCACATCGACATGGTGCCCATGGTCGACTGCATCATGGTGCTGGTCATCTTCCTGATGATCAGCAGCGCCTTCGTGAACGACCCCGGCGTTGAGGTGCAGAAGCCGGATGTGGTGGGCTCGCTCAACGTGCAGCAGAACGCGCTGCTTGTCGCGATCACGGCGGACAATCGCGTGTATTTCGACGGACAGGAGATCCGCCCCGACCAGGTCGGCGCCGTGCTGAAACAAGCGGCGATCGGCAGTTCTCCCGTCGTGATCATCCGCGGCGATCGGTCGGCGGACCTGGGCGTATTTGCCGCCGTCTACACCGAGGCGAAGCGATCGGGCATCCAGCACGTGGAATTCGCCACGACCCGTGCCCAATAACATCCCATGCCCCAATCCGCTCCCCAGGCGATTCGGCCGCCGCTGACCTCCATCCCCGCCGGCACGGGGTCGGCCGCCACGGAAGCGTCGCGATTCGTGCGCGACGAGCTGGTCTCCTGGACCGTCGGATTTGCGTTCACGTTCGCGCTTTTCTACGGGCTCGCGCACCTCGAGACCAACCGCGCCGTTCCGCGCCCGGTCCAGATCGAGGACCTTCCCATTGTCTCCGTTCCCCTCGACCCGCCGCCGCCACAGCCGAAGCCGATCGATCCGACCCCGGTCGACGAATCGGTGCCGCCGCTGACCGGCATCGATGCCGGTCGGTCCGACAGTGACGTCAAAATTGTCGTCCTGCCGCCGGACCTGGAGGCGCTCCTTCCAACCCCGCGGATTCCGCTGCACGCGATGGTTTCGATGGGACGCCTGGACACGGAATTGAAGCCGCACGTGAACGTCCAGTTCGACGCCCGCCACGTGTATCAGCAATCGGAGGTCGACCAGCGCCCACGAGCGCTCGTCCGCGTGGCACCGCCCGTGTCACCGAACCTGTTCGGCAAGGAGAGTTCGCTGGCCGTGAATCTGCTGCTGGTCATCGACACCGACGGACACGCCGAGAGCGCCCGCGTCGTCAAGTCCTCCGGCCAGCCAGCATTCGACTATATTGTCGCCGAAACGGTGAAACACGACTGGCTGTTCTCGCCGGCGGTGAAACACGGGCGGAAGGTCCGCTGCCTCGCGCAACAGACGTTCCGCGTCGTCCTCGGGGGCGACAGTCCCTTTAGCCTCTGATGAAAGCGCGAACCTTTCTCGTCCTTCTCGCGTTGGGGGCCGCGGCGCTCCATGCGGCGACCATGACTCCGGACGAATTCGCGGATCTGTTTCACGACCCGAATGCCGGCGGATTGCTCGGGCTCTTCGAGAGGGAAAAGCCGCTCGAATCCAGGCGACCGAACCTCGACCCGAAGCGGATCATCAACGACTCGAATTCGTTCCTCAAGGATCACGAACCCGAGATGACCGCCGAGGAGTACGCGGTCTATGACAAGGTGTCGACGATGCTCACGACCAACGCCGACCTCGCGATCAAGATGCTCGAGGCGATGATGAACGAGAAGGAGCCTCCGAGCCCCGCATTCGCGTTCATCCTCGGCAACGCCTATTACGCGGCGAACCAACCCGACATGGCGGTTAAAATGTACCGGAGCGCGTTGCAGAAATATCCCAATTTTCAGCGGGCGTGGGACAATCTCGGAATCCTGTATTTCACGACCGATCGGTATTCCGATGCGGTCCCCTGTTTCACCAAGTCGATCGAGCTGGGGGAGCGAAATCCGAGCACGTTCGGGCTGCTGGGCTATAGCCTGGAGAAGGAAGGCGACATCGTCCCTGCCGAGATGGCGTACCTGCAGGCGCTCAGCCTGGATCCTTCGAACCTCGACTGGAGGGAAGGCCTGCTGCGGATCTACATTTCCGGGTGGCAATTCGGGCGCGCTGAATCGCTCGTTCGCACCCTGATCACGGCCAAGCCGGCGGACACCCGCTACTGGTTCGACTATGCCGGCATTCTGCTCTCCCAGAAGCGGCAGGTGCAGGCGATGGTCGTTCTGGAAGAGGCGGTGTCCGCGGGAGCCGCGGACGCCGACGCATTGACCTTGCTGGGCGATCTCTATGCCGAGAAGAACCTGCCGACGCAGGCGGTGGCCGTGTATCGGAAGGTGCTCGCGGCGGCGCCTGACCGCGGCGCAGCCAAACTGCTCCAGTTCGCGCGGGTACTGGTTGCCAGCGGACAGCTCGATGAGGCCGCACGCACCCTCGCGGCGATCACCGGCGAACTCGCGCCTGCCAACCGGCTCGAACTGATCCGAATCCGCGCGGATCTGCTCATCGCGCGCAAGAACTGGACGGGTGCGCAAAAGGAAATTGCGGCCTTGCTGACGATCGCGCCACTGGATGGCCGCGGCCTCTTGATGCAGGGGCGGGTCTATCTCGAGGAAAACGACGCACCTCGCGCCACGCTCGCTTACGAGGCGGCGGTGCGCCTTCCCGAATCAAGCTATCAAGCCAGCCTCGAACTCGCGAACCTCGACCTGAAAAACCGACATTACGCGAAGGCGGCCGAATATCTCGAAAAGGCCCAGAGCATCCAGAAGAACGATGTGGTCGAGGAAGTGCTCGCGCGGGTCAGGCGGCTCGTGCCGCGCGATTCGAATTCCGATCTGTCACCCTCGGGCGGCACCTCCGCCATCAGCCCATAAATCAGAGATTCCACTCCCATGAACAGCCACCACGCCTGTCTGCGGCACCAGCCGGTTCGTGCCCCATCCCCGCGGCGCCTCATGCGCGTCGCTTTCCTCGCGGGCTTGTCTTCGTTTGGCTTCGGAGCCCACGCCGCCCCGCCAGCCGGGACCAACTCGAGCGCGGCCACGTCATCCGCCGCGAAACCCTATACCTTGTATCTCGGCACTGATATCTCCGTGGAATGGAAGGGGAAACTCCGTCCGGTAAAGTCGGTGGATGGCGGCTCGTTCGTCGTGGAGGTGGATGGCCACCGCGAAACGGTTCCGACGCAGTTTGTCGATCTCAAGATCAAGCTCGACGATGCCCTGAAGGTCGCGCCGTCCGGCATCACGGTTTCCGATTTCAAGCCGGAGCAGGCCTACACGCAGGACCAGGACCCCAACCGATTTTACGACGAGGCCGCGAGCGCCGGAGGGGCGGGGATCGATGCGATCGATGCCGCCGCCGCCGCGCAGCGAAGCGCGCAGATGCAGGGTGGCAACACCATGGCCGCGGCTAGGGCGACTCCTCAGGACGCTTCGCTGGCAGCAGCAGCCGTCCAGTCGAGCCAGGCGATGAGTGCTGCCAACCAGAGCCTCAACAACGCCCTTAACTCTTACGGAGCGGGGTCGTCGTTCGACACGATGGCGGACGCCGCGTCCCGCGCGGCGGCCGAAGCGGACCGAAAGCTCTTCAACGCTTTCCGGCTGTCGTTTGAGGTTTCTTCACCGAAACCGATCGCCAAACCCTACATGGTGCTCGTGATTCGGCGGCTCGATGACCGCAATGATCCGAAATCGATGCGCCAGTGGGTCTACGCCCAGGAACTGAAACCCATCGGGCCCGGACGCCACACGGTTCGGCTGTTCCGAGCGGGATTTCCGCCGGGTTACAAGCTCGTGGATGTGCAACTGCACCTTTACGAAGGTGGCACGGAGCTGGCGACGAACATTGCGCGACGGAACATCGGCATCACGGCGGACGAGGCCTTCCAATTCTCGGTCGTCAATTATGTGGAACGACATAAGGGCGCCACGACGGATGCCGTGAATTCGAAACTGCCGATCCCCGCACACCTCCGCTCCCAGCTCTCGGCGGACGAGCTTTCGCCCACGTATTACGTGAAGGTCGCAAAGTCCGGTCTGCCGGTCGGCGCGTACCTCGACGAGAGCTGCACGAAGCCCATTTCCGCCCCCGGTGTCTCGGCCGCATTGATGGCGGTGCGATTCTATCCGGCATTGAAGGATGGAAAACCACAGGAAGCGGTCGCACCGGTTAGGTTGTGAACGGAAGACCTGCGGGTTCTGACCGGAGTTTTCCCACCCACTAAGCCTCGTGAAATAGCCTCACGGGAGGGCGAGGCGTCTTACCGAGCCGCGTCTCACCGAGCACGGTTCGCCCTGCCTCATGGATCGGTTCGTCGGTCCATTTGCCGAGGATCAATGACGGTCCAGCGACGGCTGCTGGCGGTGAACTGGCGGCTCGCAACGGTTCGCGCCCGCAGAATTTCGGTTTTCTGCGGGCCGCTCTCTGCTTTGATCCCGGGTCATGATATCTGGAGGACCCGACGTCGTGCTCATCGGCGGGGGCATCATGTCCGCGCACGTGGGCGCGATGCTCAAATGCCTCGATCCACACCTTTCCATCGAGGTGTACGAGGCTGCGGATACGCTGGCGGGCGAAAGCTCCGACGCCTGGAACAATGCCGGGACTGGCCATGCCGGCCTGTGCGAATTGAATTACACGCCGCCGCCCGCCGTCCCCGGGACGCCGGTCGACATCAGCCGCGCGATTGAGGTCTTCGCCCGGTTCGAGCAGTCGCGTCAGTTCTGGAGCTACGCCGTCGCGCACGGGCTCGCACCGCGTCCGGCCGACTTTATCCGTGCCGTCCCGCACCTGAGCTTCGTGCGCGGCGACGCCGACGTGGCCCACCTTCGCGCCCGCCATGCTGCCCTTGTCACGCATCCGTTCTTCCGGACGATGGAATTCACCACGGATCGCGAGGTCCTCCGTCGCTGGGCTCCGCTGCTCGTCGAGGGCCGAGGCGCCGAGCCCGTTGCCGCGACGCGGATCGACGGAGGCACCGACGTCAACTTCGGGGAACTCGCGCGGCAGCTTCTCGCCTGGCTCGGCCAACAGGAAAACTGCGGAGTGTTCACGGGCCACCGCGTGACGCGGCTGCAGCGTGTGGCTTCGGGCTGGGAGGTCATCGTGCGCGAGAGCGGGTCTGGCGAATCGCGTTCGGTGCGCGCGCGGTTTGTGTTCATCGGGGCGGGGGGCGGAACCCTCCCGCTCTTGCAGCAAACCGGATTGCCCGTCGCTCGCGGCCTCGCCGGGTTTCCGATCGCGGGACAGTGGCTCGTTTGCGATCGACCCGAGGTCATCGCGCGGCACGCGGCGAAAGTGTACGGGCCGCCGCCGCGCGACTCCGGCGCTTTGGGCGGCCCGCATCTTGACGCGCGCAGGATCGACGGTCGCCAGTTTCTGCTCTTCGGTCCGTTCGCCACGTGGACGACGAAGTTTCTCCATCGCACGGGTCGGTCGACGGATTTGGCGCGTTCCGTTCGCGCGGGAAATGTCGGGACGCTCCTGAAAACCGGTGCGTCCAATCGCGTCCTGGTCCAGTTCCTCGTTCGCGAGGCGCTGCAAAGCATGGATACCCGCCTGCGCGCGCTGCGGCAGTTTTATCCGGCGGCCGGGGCCGCCGACTGGCGGCTGATCGACGCTGGCATCCGGGTCCAGGCGCTGAAACGGAGCGATGCCGGCCGCATCTATTTTGGAACCGAGGTCGTGACGGCTCCGGACCGGAGCCTCGCCGCGCTGCTCGGCGCCTCACCCGGAGCGTCGGTCTCGGCCAACATCGCGCTGCAGGTGATCCAGACCTGCTTTGCCGACCAGCTCCGGTCGCCCGACGGTCACGCGCGGTACAAGGCGATGCTGCCGACCTTCGATACGGATCTTACGTCCGCCGCGGCGGCGCAGGCGTACGCGTCGAAGTCCGCCGAAATCGACGAACGGCTGGCGCTGCGGACGAGCGGGGTCGGTGGGTGATCAAACCCAGCTGCGGGTAGGGCGCGGAGTCCCATCCGCGCCTCATCTGGGGCAGGAGCGAGGGAGTTTATAGTCAAGGCGGCGAAGGGACTCGCCGCCCTACCGGCGCCGGTCGGAGACGTGGCGCCACCAGACGGGGCGACTCGCTAGCGCTACGCCTTCGGCGAGCCTATGGCGGACAAGTCGCAGCTACTGGTGGAACGCGATGTCCTCATCGCGTTGGATCGAACGGATGCGCTCGCAGCTGTGATATTTCCACTCGCTCACGCTCGCAACCCTTCGACAGGCTCAGGGCAGGCTACGCCATTCACCTCTCACGCGGGTTCTCAATCCTCCGCTCGCTGGCGCTCGCAGCCACGAAGGGCATCCACTCGCTTATGCTCGCAGCCACGACCCAACTACCCACTACCAACTACTCGAACCTCCGTTCGCTCCGGTTTCTGGCGATGGCCGCTAAGTATATTGCTTAGCGCGATTCGGCCCTGATCCCAATTACGCCGGGACGCGAGGTATATTAGAGTGACTACATGAACCCCATACCTCGTTTCGTCCCACGCGATTTCGCGGTGAATAGGAGCAATTCCGGCCGGGTGGCCGGAACGAACACGCGGCAGATGCCGCTGCCGAGTCGATCTCTCAAAGTGGCCGTGGTCTATGATGACAGCGGTGCCGGACATCGTGCGTTGACGGTGCTTGATCGAGTTGAGAGTGAGTCGGCCCGCCAGATCCGGGTGTATCCGGTCCTTTGGCGGTTCGACCGGCTGGACGGGGCGCTCAATCGTTTCCGTGCCGCGGACGACCTGAAGGATGCGGATGTCGTCGTGCTCTCTCTGACCGACTCCGAGAGCATGCCGGCGCCCGTCGAGATCTGGTTCAATGCCTTCCTGGAACGGGCAAAGGGAACGGTGACGCTGCTTCTGCTTTTTGGCGACGAGGAGGCATGGGTGGTGGCGGAGTCGAGGACGTCAGCCGGCGTGCCCGCCGGACGGTGAGCGGGCCGGCGCCAATGCTCTCTTCTCAGTCAGCCGGCTGGGCGAGCGTGTTTCCTTCCCACCACTGGCCGGGAGTCAGAATCGTGTGGCTGATGGAGGGGATGCCGCGGTCATTTCGGTTGAGCTTGGCGATCAGCAACTGCACGGCGGCGACACCGATCGCGGCATGATTCTGGACGATGCCGGCAACATGACGATCGGGCGCGGCGTTGACGTTCACGATCCGGATATCGCGCCCGGGGCGTCGTCGTCGGGCGTGACACCAGCCCAGGACCTCCTCAAGTAGCGCGTTTGACGTGATGATCACCTCGGGCCGATGGGCCGCCAACCATCGTTGGAATACCGGACGGTCCCACGTGGGGGTGATCAACGGCGGGATCGGGGCAAAGTGGGCGTCGGCGCGCTGCTCGACCCAGTAGGCGGCGTCGTTGAGCCGTTCCGTCCGCTCCTGCCCGACGGTCGTGAGAGCGAGTCCCACGCGGGAAAATCCGCGTTTGCGGCATTCGTGCATGATCCGGCGCATGCCGTCGTAGCTGTCGTGGACGACGCGATCGAAGGGGGACGAGGTGAAGGTGTACTCGATCACGACGCTGCAGTAGCGGTCCCAGGTGAGGTCGAATCCACCGTGGGCCATCGGCAGCGGGGCGATGACGATTCCGTGGATGCCACGGGCGAGGAGGACGTGATCGAGTCGGTCCGGGGTGAGGTCACGGCGGTGCAGCGTGAAGAGATCCAACTTGTAGCCGAGTTCCTCCGCGGCACGGCGGGCACCGGCCAGCTGCTGTTCGCCGGAGGGGCCGAGTTCCGAAACGGCCACGAAGGCGAGCGTCGCCTCGTACTTGGAGGGATGGCGGGCGCGCCGCAGCGCGACGAGGGCGGAGACGAGCGGATTCGGGCGATAGCCGAGTTGATGGGCTGCGCGTCGGATCCGGTCGCGGGTGGCGGCGGGAAGCCGGCGGTCGTTCCGCAGCGCCCGGGAAACGGTGGTCTGGTGGACACCGGCGGCGCGGGCGACGTCGGCCATCGACGGCAGGGAAGGGGTGGGCATTGCGCATCGACATGCACACCGGGCACGGGGAGACGCGCAATCGAAAACCCGCATCAAAGCAGCGCGGCGGAATCTCCCCGCGGCTTCGTTTGTGCATGGATAAGCACGACCGCTGGTTTGCCGTGGGCATGGCTCCGCTTCGAAGGTGGTGCCGCCGTCTCCTGCGTGCGTCACCCGCCGCCGGCCTTCCCCCCTCCCTCGCGCCAGTTTCCGCGCCGAACGCGCGCGTGCGTTCCCGGATTCCGCCTGCCTGCGCCAACGAATCGACCGTTGGCTGGCGAAGCAGCGCCTGGCGTGGGTGGCCGGCCGGCAGCACCTCCCGCCGGGCGGCTCAACCTCGAAATACCATGACCCTGACTACCCATCCGCGGTGGCCGCTGCCCTGCGGTCCCGCCATCGCGCTCGCAGCGTTTCTCGCCATTGCCGCCGGCCCGCTCGCCGCCCAGACCACGCCGGCGCCGGCGCCGGCCGCAACCAACCCGAAGGCGAACCCGATCAAGCATCTCGAGCAGTCCCAGGCCGACGTCGTCACCCTCAGCCCCTTCGAGGTCAGCGCCGCGCAGGACCACGGTTACTATTCCCCGACCACGCTGGCGGGGACGCGCCTCAACAACAACATCGCCGACCTGCCGTCCTCGATCTCGATCGTCACCAAGCAGGAACTCGAGGACACCAATTCGCAGAACATCAATGACGTGTTTCGCTACGAGGCGAACACCGAAGGCGCCAGTACCTACACGCCGATCGCCCTCGTCCGCGGCAACGTGTCCGACGTCCTGGGAACGCAGTTGCTCAGCGCGGGCAACCGCGTGCGCGGGCTGGCGAATGCGGACATGGAAATCGACAATTTCTACGCGCTGAAAACAATCCCCTTCGACAGCTACAACACGCAGTCGGTCGAGGTGGATCGCGGACCGAATTCGATCCTCTTCGGTACCGGCAGCCCGGCGGGGATCGTCAACCAGACGCGGGCGCGGGCGGAGCTCGACAAGTTCAGCGGCGACGCGAGCCTGCAGCTCGGAAGCTGGGGGACGCTCCGCGACACGCTCGACGTCAACATCCCGCTGCTGAAACACCGGCTGTCCGTGTATGTAGGCCAGACCTACAACTCCGTCGGCTTCAAACAGAAACCGTCCTACGACATCACCCGTCGCGAGTATGCGGCCTTCACCCTGGTGCCGTTCGCGAGCAAGAAGACAAAGATCAGCGGGAGTTTCGAATACTACAACAACTCCGCCGATGATCCGAACGCGGTCACGCCGGTCGACTTCGTCACCCCGTGGCGCAAGAGCGGCCGGCCCGTCTGGGACCCGACGACCGACATGGTGACGTACCTCAGCACCGGCCAGACGGTCGGCCCGTATGCGGCGAAGAGCACGTATCCCAATTACGCGGGCATCCTCCAGACCAATCTCACCACCGCGAGTTCGCCGTACTTCGTGCCCTCGCTGACGTACGTCTCCACCGGCGGGCACATGGTCCAGGGCATCAATCCGGACAACAGCGTCACGAACTTCTTCAAGTCCACCCAGACCGGCTTCACGGTCAATGCAATGCCGACGACCGGTGCGACCGCGCCGCAGATGCTGGTGAACGAGGAACAGATGACCTGGTCCGCGCCGCTCCCGACGCCGGCCGGGTACCAGATCTGGCAGGCGCCGAGCGTCAGCAGCAAGAACGTGTACGACTGGAGCTCGATCAATCTCGACTCGATGTCCTGGGTGCAGCGCGACGCGAAAACCTATTACCTCGATTTCCAGCAGGAGTTGCTGCCGCACCTTAACCTCGACCTCGGCTGGTTCCGCCAGGAGTACACGGAGTTCAACGACGAGCCCGTCTCCCAGGCAAACGCGACGACGATCTACGTCGATACGAACACCAAGCTGCTCAATGGCCAGCCGAACCCCCATCTGGGCCAGCCGCTAATCGACACCTATGCGAGCGATCTTTTTGCGACGACGGAGAGGAACAACAACGTCCGGGCCTCGCTCGCCTACGATCTCGACCTCCGGCGCCATGCGCCGGGCTGGCTCGACTGGGTCGGGCACCACCGGTTCATGGCGGTGGCTTCGCAGCACGACGACGTGGCCGACAACCTGCGGTACCGCGAGTCCATTGTCGGAGGCGATCCGAACTACCTGCCGACGGCGGCGGTGCTCAACCAGGCCTCGGGTTACGGGTTTCCGCTGCACAACACCGCCATCGAGCAGTGGTACTATCTCGGCGGCACGGGCGCGACGAATGGTTACGGCGCGACCGCACCGGGCGCGGTCCGTCGTCCCGGCATCGCCGGCCCGACCGCCGGCACGATCACCTCGTACGACTATGCGACCAGCGCGTGGACGAACAGCACGATCAACCTGCAGTCGGTGCTGTATCCCTCCGGCGGCCTGCAGGAGAACGTCCAGGATACCAAGACGTATTTCTGGCAGAGCTTCTTCTGGAATGACCGCATCGTGGGGACCCTCGGTCTGAACGAGGACTGGATCAAGAACCGGCAGAACGTGTTTCCGCGGGCGACGCCGGAGAAATACGAGTACACGAACGGCTTCCCGAACCGGCAGTACTGGCGGAACTACGGACCCTGGACCTACGACAGCGGGAAGACACGGACCAAGGGGCTCGTCCTTCATCCCTTCAAGAACTGGCAGGCGATCGACCATGCCGCCGACAACGGGAACCTCCTCGCCGCGGTCGCGCGGACGATCAGCCTGACGTACAACGAGTCCGCCAACTTCAATCCTCCCCCCGCCGCCTACACGGACTTCTTTGGCAATCCGCTCGGCAAGCCGCAGGGACGCGAGAAGGACCTGGGTTTCGAGATTGCGACGCCGGACAACAAGCTCTTCATCCGCGCCACGTGGTTCAAGACGACCAACGAGAACCAGCTCGTGAGCGACACCTCGAACATGCGGGCGCTGTACGTCGACGCGAACGAGTTGAAGTCCTGGGCGACGGCGGTCGTGGAGGTGCGCAACGGCCAGGACCCGACAGCCTCCGACTTTGGCAATACCTCGATCCACCCGATCACACCGAGCATGCAGCAGCAGATCGCGGACCTGACCAAGCTGCCGTACACGTTCGGCGGCAACGTCGGCGAGAACGGGCAGTTCATCAACCCGTATGAGACCGAGAACGGGATCGCGAAGGGGGTGGAGCTCGAGGCGGTGTACAATCCTCTGCCGAACTGGCGGATGAAGTTCACGTGGGGACGGCAGAAGACGATTGTGAGCAACATTGCGAGCCAGGCCGCCGCCTGGATCGCGCACCGGTATCCCACTTGGTCGACCTACAAGGCGTCGGACCTGAACACGGTCTATACGCGCTCGAACGGTCGCCAGATGTACCTGGGTGATTTCTGGACGGGCTACGGCTACGACGGAAACATCTACCAGGGAAATGTGTTCGGGTGGAACACGACCCAGGATTACTACAACATCGTCGTGGCGGGACAGCTTGCCACCGACCGCGCCCTGAACGACACGCAGGCGACCAATCAGCGGCAGTACACGTGGAGCTTCGTCTCGAGCTACGATTTCGACGAGGGACTGCTCAAGGGTTGGACGGTGGGCGGCGCACTGCGCTACCTGGGCAAGGCCGTCGCCGGGTATTACGGCGATGCCACCCACGTGAACAGCAGCGGCCAGATTTACCAACCCGACGTGACCCGGCCGATTTATTTCCCAGCCGAGTATCAACTCGATGCCTGGCTGGCGTACCAGTTCCGGCTGCCCTGGCACAACCTGCACGCCAAGGTCCAGTTGAACGTCACCGATCTCAATGTGCACGGATACCTGGAGCCCGTGACCTACAACTACGATGGCAGCCCGGCGGCCTACCGGATCATTCAGCCGCGGTCGTTCTCGCTGACGACGCGGGTCGCCTTCTGAGGACGAGTTTTGGTCGGATCCACGGTGCGCTCACGCTGGTCGCGTGACGCCCGGCTGGGTGCTCCCCGGCAACGGTCATTGCCGGGGAGTTTTTTTGTGTGGAGGTTCGCCCTCGCCGCACGCATTCGCGTGCAATCGGCGCGGCGATCGGTTTGCTCGCCGGGGTGCCGTCGTCGCGCGACCCCATGCCCACCTTGCCGGCCACCGCCGTTTCCGCGCCATTGGCGGCGCCGCCGTCATCCTATCGCTGGGTGATCTGCGGACTGCTTTTCGCGGCGACGACCGCGACCTATGCCGACCGGCAGATCCTGGCGCTCCTGAAGCCGGCACTGGACCACGCCCTGCACTGGACGAACCGGGAGTATGGGGCGGTGAACGCGGCGTTCCAGGTTTCCTATGCCGTCGGCACCGTCTTCTTCGGCTGGCTCGTCGACCGGATCGGCGTGAAGCTGGGTTTCGTTGCCTCTTCCTTGTGCTCCGCCGTGGCCGCGCTCTCCCATGCCTTCGTGTCGAGCGTCGGCGGATTCGCCGGCGCGCGCTTTGCCCTCGGGGTCGGCGCCGGCGGAAACTTTCCCGCGGCGGTGAAGACGGTCGCGCTCTGGTTTCAGCCGGAGGAGCGTGCGTTGGCCACTGCGATCTTCAACGCCGGGTCGAATGTCGGCGCCATTGCGTCGCCGGTCATCGTCCCGGTCCTCGTCGCCCGTTTCGGATGGCGATCCACCTTCGTGGTGGCGTCGATGATCGGCGCCTGCTGGGTCACCGGTTGGTATCTCCTTTACCGGCCGCCCGGGGGAAGGCGGCTGGCGCGCCGGCTGTCCGAGGGCGAAACCCCGGCTGTCGTCGCCGGTGGTCAGACGGGCGATCCCGACCGGGCGGCCGGGGGAACGGGCCCCGGTCGCGGTGCGACGTCAGCCCGGCGCATTTCGTGGGCGGACCTGCTCCGGTGCCGGGACACCTGGTCGTTCATCGTCCCGAAATGCATGACCGATCCGGTGTGGGGGCTGTTATTGATCTGGCTGCCCGATTACTTCAAGCAGGCCCATCATCGCGACCTCGCCCAGAGCTGGGTCGAACTCGCCTCGATCTACGCGATTGTGACGGTGGTCAGTCTTCTCGGCGGCTGGCTGCCGGAGGCCTTGATCCGGCGGGGCTGGCCGGTGAGCCGCGCGCGTTTCGCCTCGTTGTTCGCCGCAGCCGTTTTCGCGCTGCCGATCACGGGCGCCGGGTTCGTGGGGGTGTGGGGTGCGGTCGTGCTCATCGGGATCGCCGGTGCCGCGCACCAGGCATGGTCGGCCAATCTCTTCACGCTGGCGTCGGACCTTTTTCCTCCGCAAGCAGTCGCCTCGGTGGTCGGACTCGGCGGCCTGATGAGCGCCCTGGGGGTGAGTGTGTTTTCGGTGTTGAGCGGGGCGGAACTCGATTTCTTCCAGGCGCGGGGAAAGATTGCGACCGGGTACCATGTCTTGTTTGGCGGCTTCGCGCTCACGTATGGCGCGGCGTTGCTGGCCCATCATCTGATTGCAAACGGCTGGGCCATTCGGGGCCGCGATCCGGGCGAAAGATAGCCCTGTTGTTCGGAATCTCGGTGGGCGATCCTGCGGAAGGCGGGGGCTCAGCTCCGGCTCAGCCACGATCGGGCTTCCTCGATGGTGCGAAATACACAGTATTCGGCGGGGACATGCATGGCCACGGCCTCGTTCATGTAGAGACACAGTCGCGCGTAAGTGGAACGGTCCGTGGCCACATAGGCGGTCTTGCCGTACCCCGCGCCGCTCCGGAGCTCGCGCGAAGTCCGCGCGATCTCGGAGAAATCGAGGCGCGTCACGGCGGACAGATCGGCCCGGGATAGGTCCCAAAGGATCAGGGGGCCCTGGAAGCGTGGGTAGTGCTCGCGCACGGCGCCGAGGATGACCTCTTTCGTGAGACCGCCGGACAGGCTGATCGTCAGGAGCACCGAATCGGCGACAGCTTGGATGTCGAACACGGGAAATGTGGGGGGACGCGACACACTGGCGAACGCCGGGAGGTACGCAATCTTTAGCCGGAACCATGCCGTGGAGAAACCACGATTGGACACGAATCGACCCTCATCCGGACGGAACGCCGAGTTTCGGGAAGTGGGGCCCGAACCACCGTTCGGTGCGCAATTCAGCAACGTCGCGGCCGCCCTTCCCTATTCGTCTCCCTTCGTGGTTCAATTGAATCGTTACGGCTAAGCCCGCGTGGACAGGTGGCCTGCGCCGGCGTCCCCTGGTTCATGCCGCCGCCGGCTTCGTCGCCGGACGCACCGAAAGCCCTGGAGCCCTGGAGCGCGAAGGGCTGCTTGGGGCAGGACTACCGGACCGCACCGCGCGCGGGTCCAAGCTGGCCGGCGCTGGCCAGGTTTTGCAGCGAGGCGGCGAGGAAAGCCGCCTGTCTGGTTCGCGTCGTCTCGTCCAGGTGGACGTGATCGACGAGCCCCTGAGGCAGGAAAGGTGCCGTGAACCCATGCAGATCGACGATCGGAACGCCCGCGGTCCGCATCACTTGTTCGGCGATCCAGTTGTACAATTCCACGTCCGAGGCGAAGCGCTGGAATCGGGTGCATCGGATGTTGTGCACCTGTTCCGCGACCGGGATCGTGTTGATCCAGACCAGGCGATAGCCGCCCTCCCGGGAGAGGCGGACGATCGCCCGGAGGTTGTTGGCGTAGTCGTCGGGCGCGACCCGACGTTGCCGCTTTTCCGCCACCCGCAGATCGTGCAACCCCGCGTTCACCACCAGCACGTCCGCGGTAATCGGCTCGGTTGCTGCACGGCGTTGCAGGTAGCGGAGAACCATGCCGGAGTCGCCACCGTTCGCGCCCCGCGGTTCGTCGGGGTCCGGGCCGACGTCTTCGCCTTCGTCGCGTTTGCGGTCGTAGGTGAACCGGGGGCCGAGCCGTCGTTCGAGCGCCGGTCCATAATCGATCGAGATGCTGTCACCGATGACGAACAGCCGCCAGCTTTCCGCCGCGGACGCCATGCCGCCGGCGGGGGATGGCACCCCGGTGGCGTTGACGCGCGACGGTTCGCCCGGGACTTCAGTGCCGGCGTCCATGGGGGGCTAGCGCGTGGCGGATTCCGCGGACCATTGGTCGGTCCGGAAAGGATGGGCCGGCAGACCGCTGGCATCCGAAAAATTCAGCCCGACCGGGTCGTTGGCGAACGCGTAGCGCGCGGCAACCGGAGCGGTGACCGCGGGACTGGCGACTACGACGGTGTCGCCGACGATGCGGGCCTCGGCGGGCACGAAGCGGCGGTCGGATCCGGCGACGCTGAAACCGGCGAGAGGATGTCCGTCGAGTGACCGCAGTGCGTCGTCGTGGCGGAACACGAGCGTGAGCGATGTCCCGTGCTTCGTCATGGCGCGGAAGTTCGGTCCGCTGTCGGCGACCGGCTTCCCGTAGACCCGGGCGAGCGCGACGAGGCCAAGGCGACGGCCCAGCTCACGCTTGTTCTTGGGGTGAATGTTGTCGTGGTCGCCGATGTCGATCGCCACGGACAGCCAGCAGTCGGGCAGCGTGCGGCTCGTGAGTTCCTGTGCCTCCCGCAATTCGGCCCAACCGGGCGAAGGGCCGTAGCCGCCCCAGTTGGGCAGTTGTTGGATGATGATCGGGAAATCGCGCCCCCAGCGCCGGCGCCAGTCGCGCAACATCAGCGGCAGGCCGGAGCGGTAGGCGCCGGCCCGATTGGCGTCGGACTCACCCTGATACCAGATGCACCCGCGGAAGGCGAAGGGCACCAGCGGTGCAATCATGCCGTTGAACAGCATGCTGGATGTATGCTGTGGGTCGCCCTGCGGCGTGACGGGCCGGGATGTCAGGGCCGCGGCGGAAAGAGGGGGATAGCGGCGGACGATCCGGACGAGGCCGTCATCGTCAAGCTCGTGCACCCCGAACGCGAAGATGCCAAGTTGCATGACGGGCCGTCCGAGCGGGCTCACTCCCGGGGTTTCCACGTCAAAGCGCATCGCGAGCACGTTGGGCCCGCGCTGGACGAGGCGCGCCGGCACCTGGAAGAGCGGATGGACGAAGGAAAACGGCGGCCCGCCGAGCGGCGGCAGCCGCGTGCCGTTCCAATATACGGTGACGTGCTCCCGGTCGCGGGGCCCGAAATTGATCAGAGTGGTGCCGGACGCCGGTGGCGAATCGATGGTGATGATCTTGCGCACCCACGCGACCCCGCCGTCGGGGAGCCCGAGGTTCTTCCATGTACCCCGGAGGTCCGCGTGACTCCAGTCCGAGACGTCGGCATCCGGAGCGGCCCACCGGTTCGCTTCGTCCTCGTCGCCGGGATCCGTCCGGTCATGGGTTCGTCGCCAGGTGGCGAGGGCCTGCGGGAACCGGGCGACCGCCGCGGGCAGCGACGCGAGGTTGCGGATCTGAGCATCGGCGCGCCGCCGGAATTCCGGCACCGCATCGAGGGCGTCGCGACTGGTCCAACTCTCCGCGGACGTTCCCCCCCAGGCCGACACGACCAGTCCGATCGGCACCCCCAGTTCCTGCTGCAGGCCCCGGGCAAAATAAAAGGCGGTGGCGGAAAACTCCGAAACGGTGTGCGGCGAGCAGACCGCCCATGTGACTTTCGCGTCGTCGGCGGGCTCCAGGGTGGTCTGCCGCCGGACCCGGCCTTCCCGAATCAGCGGGTCGTTGGCCGACGTGAGATCGCCCTCGTACGGCGTGCCCTCCAGCCAGGACATGGGAAATTCCATGTTCGACTGCCCCGAGCACAGCCACACCTCGCCAACGAGGACATCCGCGATGCGAACGGAATCCGACGCCTCCCCGGTGCCGCCCGTGGCCAGGAGATCCCGCGGCGTCGTGCTGGCGGCCAGCGGCGCCAGCGCAACGCGCCATCGTCCCATGGCATCGGCGGCCGCAATGCGCGTTTGTCCTCCGAACTGCACCGTCACCTTTTCACCCGGGGCGGCCCGGCCCCAGACCGGAACTTCGGCACCGCGTTGCAGCACCATGTGATCCTGGAAGATCCCCGCCAAGTGGACCCGGGCCGACGCCGCCGGGGCGATGAGCGCGACCAACGCAAGAACAAGCGGTTTGATCATAAAGATTCGCGGCCGGGGCGCCGAACCGTTCCGGCCGGCTCGCGGCGAAAGAACGCCGGCACGGTGATCAGCAGGCGGCCTCGGCTGTCGGGCAGTTCGTCCGCGCCGTCGGTTCGGCGCGGGAGCTCCGACCCGGTGCCGAAGAGCTGCGCGCGCCGGGCATGCGGCGGAAGCCGCAGCGTCAATCCCGCGAATCCCATCCGCTCGTCGATCACATCGATTTCGATGGCCTTCCGCACCGGCACGTAGTGGAGCAGCGTGAGCAGGAGGTCGCGACCGCGGCGTCGGGCGGTGCAGTGCACCGTGCCGGGCAGCCCGGCGCCGAACCGCGGTGGACCGATGAGGTTCTCCACGACCCGGCGCCAGACATCGCGGACGACGCCGTTGCCGCTGCGCCGGTACTCGCGGAAGATTGGATCGGCGAAATAGACGAAGCCCTTGCCCGCGATCACGGCCGGGTGACGATCGGTCTTCGCGACGGGGGGAGCCTGAAAATGCGAACAGAAGGCGAGATCCGTGCGTTGGAAATAGGGCAGCACCCGATCGATCAGAATCCGTTGTTTCGGTCCGGGCACGACGTTCTCGCCCGCCGCGTAGACGACGCGGTCGCTGACGCTCAGTTGGGGCCAGAAGGCCGGGCGGGCGCGCCAGTACGTCGGGTGGAGCGGGGCCGTCGGGGCGAACGTCAGCGGGAGAAAGTCGAGCGCCCAGCGTCCTTCGGCGTCGCGCCCGCCGCGGTGCGAGACAATCAGCCTGCCGCCGCCGGCGTGGAATCGCCGCAGGCGTTCGCGCAGCCGTGGCGTGACCACGGTGTCGTCCGGCAGAAGCAGCAGGGCGAAACCCCCGAGCGGCGACGCATCATCGAGGACGGCGGCGGCGTAGTGGGCTTCCTCGCAGAGCAGGAGCGCCCCCTCGTCGCTCAAGGCGGTCTCGACGGCGTCGTGCGCCGGGTCGCCGGCCGTGACGATGCCGATTTCCCGCCAGGCGGTGCTCCCGGCATAGAAGGGCTCGGCTTCGGCGCATTGCCGGTACACCTCACCGATCAACTGGTAGGCCGCGGGATCGAGCGTGCCTCGCGGCGGAAGCTGGTCACCGATGGAGTTGCCGCCCCCGAGCGCCTGGGCGCGAAAGCACTCGTATTCGAGCGCCGCGAGCGGCTTGATCCCGCCGAAGTCGCCCCACATCCGCTGGAAGCGCCCGGTCATGCCGATCCAGGGGCAGCCCCATTCGGCGATGGCGCGGGCGGCGCGCGGGAAATGATGGTAGCCCCAGAAGCCCGAGGGAAGGGACTCGATCTCGACATGCGTCACGTGGCGCTGCCGCGCGCGAAGGCCGACCGAGGAGTCCGCGTTCAGGTCGACGCTTGCGTTGTAGAACACGGTGGCCGCGGGCGAGAGCCCCCGGACCAGCCGGGTGAAGCGCCGGGCGAACGCCGCCTGCGCGGCGGACTCGAACCGGCGGAAGGTCGCGTCGTCGTTCGCCGCGAAACCCTGGCGCGCCCGGAATGCGAGCGAGGCCGCGGAATGATGAGCGAGCGGCGCGTGGAAGAGGATGTCGAAGAAGATTCCGTCGACGGAGTAACGGCCGAACAGTTCCCGCACGTGGGCCTCGATGTAGTCCTGGTAGTCAGGGTGGACCCAGTCGTTGAAGCGCCAGCCGCCGGGATGGGGGAGCACCGGGTTGATCGGGTTGCCCGAGCGGGCGAACGTGCCGTCCGCCTTCAGCTGGCGCCACTCGGGGAAGCGGTGCGCGACATCCTCCTCCCATGCGACGGTGGTGTAGACCGGGGCGCGGATGCCGACGCGGTGCAGCGCCTCGATCATCTCGCCCAGCAGGTCCCGGCCCTGGAGCGACGGATGCCGCGTGCCGGTCACGGTCGGATAGTAGCTCATGCCGTGATGGCACTTCGCAAAGACCGTGACGCTGTTGACGTGGGCTCGCTGCATGGTCGCGGCAAAGGCGGCCGGATCGAACTCGCAACCGACGTCGGGAATCAGGGGCGAGGTGTGGAAGTCCAGATGCACCTGGCGCAATGGCGGAACGGGCGCCCGTTCGGCGCGGCTCGCCCGGCGGGAAACGGACGCTGGGGGCATGGGAGGAGGACGCGACCGCGGGCCTAGAACCGGACGCTGAACGTGCCGTCGATCGTGCGTGGCATCGACTCGCTCCAGGTTGTGAGGACGACGCGACGGTTGGCGAGATTGGAGACGTTGACCTGGGCGGCATAGTGAAGATTGCCCGCCTTCCACCGGTAGCCGACGACGGCGGAGAAGAGGGCGTATCCCGGCAGCGTCGCGATCTGGGCGCTGGTCGGATAGACGCCCTGGTAAGCGCTCGTGGCATGGGCGCCGATGCCGGCGAAACCGCCCTTCCACCACCCGTGATGCGGCGTGTAGCGGATGAACACGTCGAACAGATGATTGGGGGTGTCGACCAGGGGGCGGCCGGCCTGGGCGGGAGCCGAGTCGAAGGCGAGCAGCTTGCAGTCCCAGTAGTGGGTGTAGCTGGCGGTGAGCGTGACGGTTTTCTGCCACAGTGCGCCGGCGAGGGTGAGTTCGACGCCTTGCGAGCGCTCGGCGCCGCTCTGCACCTGGTAGTCGTCAAGCACGTTGCCCTGTTCGTCCCGAACCTGGTGTCCGGCGACGATGTTTGTCTCCTTGATATTGAAATAGGAGGCGGTGGCGGTCAGCGCGCCGTCGAAGAACTGCAGCTTGGCGCCGAGGTCGGAGCCCGCGCCTTCGAGCGGCTGGGCGACCATGCTGCCGTTGAGCGCGCCGGGCTTCGGTAGACCCGTGGCCGGATCGAGCGGCTTGGGGGTGATCAGGGTCTGGTTCTGGGGAACGAACGACTGGCTCCAACTGGCATAGAGGGACAGAGTGCGCGTCACGCGACCAAGGACACCGGTCTGAACGGTGTTGTGCGTGATCGAGAACGAATTCGACGAGAGCCCCGCGGAACTGGTCGCGTTGCTCACCGCCTCGGCCTTCTGCCACCGATCGCCGAGCACGAGCCGGAGACGGCCGTTGAGGAAGGCGAACTGGCCGGTCGAGTAGGCGGCGTAATCGGTACCATTGCCGGTGGGATTCGCCCGCAGGATGGTGAAGGTTGACAACGGCGGGGCCGCCTGCGCCCACGTGGACGGATCCGCCGGGTTGAAAAACGTCACGACCGTGGAGTTGAGGGTCGCCGCCCGGTTCGTGTTGTGGTCATAACCGGCGCCGAGGAGGAGCGTGGTGTCCACGAAGTGCGAGGTCCAGCGGCCGACCGTGTCGAACTGAAGCGTGCTGGTGATCGACTTGCCGTCGGCGTGGGTGTCCGTCAGGCCGCGGCGCGTCGGCGAGGCGACGAGCGCTCCGGCGCGCGTGATGCGGTCGGTCCAGGAGTCCTCCCAGGCATAGGCGAGCCGGCTGTTCCAGTTGTCGCTAAAGTGGTGATGCAGCTCCGCGTTGAAGTAATGGGCCTCCCCGAGTCCGTAGTCGCCGGGGCCGCGGTAATTCATGTTCCACGGGTAGGTGAGGACATATTGCTGGATCGTGCCGCGGTTGCCGTTCTGCGCGCTCGGGACGAGATTGAGGAGCAGCGCGCCGCTGGGCGGCGCCGTCACGTGGTTGTACGAATAGTCATACTCGAGGTTGAGCGTCGTCGCCGGCGTGAAGTCGAATTGGAGCATGCCCGACAATTCCCGGCGCTGCTTGGCGAACGCGTCCTTGTTGGAATGGCCGGAGAGGCCGCTCGCCAGGAGCCGGTAGGCGACCTTGTGGTTGCGGTCGAGCGGGCCCGAGAGATCGATGGTCCCGCGCGTATTGTCGTAACTCCCGTAGGACACGGAAAGATTGGCGAGCGGTTTGAACGACGGGCGCTTGGAAATCACGTTTACGACGCCGCCCGGCTGGAGGGCGCCGTAGAGCAGGGAAGCCGGGCCTTTGAGCGCCTCCATGCGGTCGACGGCGACGAAGGCGACGGGAGTCATGCCGCTGGCCGCCGGGAAGCTGTTACGCAGGATCGTCGCCGGAAATCCCCGCATGATGAACGAGGTGGCGGTGTCGATGCTGAACGCCTGGCTGGGTTCCTGCTGGATGTTCAGGTACTGCAGGGCGTCCTGGATCGAGCGGGCATCGATGTCGCTGGCGAACTGGCTCGTGAGCACGCTGATCGAGAACGGCAGGTTCATCGTGTCGGTCGCGATGCGGGTCGCACTGAGCGTCTGGTTGGCGCTGTACTGGTCGGAGGCGTCGGAATGGACGACGAACGGAGAGAGCGAGACCACGTCCCCGCCGCCGCCGGCGGCAGCGGCGCGGGCCGCGAGGCACAGGGCGACCGGCAGCACGAGCGAACGGAAGACGCGCGCGGGCCGACGGGAATGCGGGGACGTGGGGAGGGCGGGGGAGTGAGGCTGGGATCGCATGATGAGGTGGGGGCTCGGCGACCTCGGGAAGACAAGGTGGGCCGTGGGTGAAGGGGAGCAACCAGCGATCGCGGCACGAGGCAACGCCCGCTGACCTGTAACAATAAAAATCGCCGGCTCCCGCGGCGCCGGGTTTGCCAAAGCCGGGACGCCGCCTACCGTGCCGGTCGATGCCCCTCCCTTTTCCCGCCAAGGCCGCATCCAGAAACCGGCGACGGCGCGTCACCCTGCGCGACGTCGCGACGAGCGCCGGCGTCAGCATCATGACCGTCTCGCTCGCGCTCCGGCACCGGCCGGCGGTGGCGAAGGCGACGGCGGAGCGGGTGCAGGAGATCGCGCGCCGGCTCGGCTACGTGCCCGATCCCGCGCTGAGCGCACTCGCGCACTATCGCAACCACGTCCGGCCCTCGCGGGGCTTCGCGACCATCGCGCTGCTGACGGATTGGAACGGCGCGAACGACTGGCTCGACTCGAAGGTCGGCCGCGTGGCGTTCGAGGGCGCGGCGAGCCGGGCCCACGATTTCGGCTACCGGCTCGAGCATTTCTGGCTCGGACCCTCCGGGCAGGGCGCGGCGCGGGTGGGCGACATCCTCTATCACCGCGGCATCCAGGGCGTGATTCTCGCCCCCATCATGGGGACCATTGCGGCGATCCGGTTTCCGTGGGAACGCTTCGCCGTCGTCACCCTGGAGCGGTTTCCCGATTTCCCCCACTTCTTCCACGTGTCGCCGAACCATTATGCCGACCTGATGCTCGCGTGGGACCGGCTGCTGGAGCGGGGCTATCGGCGGATCGGCCTGATGGTGCCGGCGGCGCTGGCGGAACGCGGCCGGCACCGATGGGAGGCGGCCCACCTCGTGCAGCAGCGGCTCAACGCCCGGCGCGCCGAGCGCGTGCCGACGCTTTTGGTCGAGGAGGACGAAACGGATCCGCCGGCCGTGATCGCGCGCTGGTTGCGGACGCGGCGTCCCGACGTGGTGATCAGCCCAGCGGCGGAGTATCGAAGCGCCATCCAGGCGGCCGGCTGGTCGATTCCCGGCGACGTGGCCTACGCGAGCCTGCAGACGCAGATGGACGTGCCGGGCGTCAGTGGGATCAACCAGCGCCGGGAGGAGATGGGGGCGGCGTGCATCAACGCGCTCAACACGATGGTGCAGCACAAGGAATTTGGCGCCTTCCCCTACCTGGCCGGCACGATGCTCGACGGCGAATGGGTCGACGGCGGCACGGCACCCTCCCGCCGGGGGTGAGGCGGCGCCGGCTTTTAATGTTAAAACGGAATAGCTTTTGTTTGGCGAATCGCGGCCTGCCAGAAAGCGGACCTCACCGCTGCCGGCTGCAACTCGTGTTCCGGCGCGATCCTCCCCGTGCCCAAGCAATCCCGCCCCAACCGCCCCAACGTCCTGCTCATCGTCGCGGATGACCACCAAGCCGGTGCCATCGGTGCGTTGGGCCATCCGGTCGTCCGGACGCCGACCCTCGACGGACTGGTTGCGCGCGGCACGGCTTTTACCCGGGCGTACTACATGGGCGGCCTCGTGCCGGCGCTGTGCGCGCCGGCGCGGGCGGCGTTGCTCACCGGCACCCATCTGTTTTCCGCGCAGGCGGCGCCCGAACTGCATCCCGCGCGGCACGACGTCGCGATCGATCCGGCGCGGCCGACGCTGCCCGAATTGTTCCGGCGCGCCGGGTACGAGACCTTCGTGACCGGGAAATGGCACAATGACGGCGCGGCACTGCGGCGCTCGTTCTCGCGGGGGGAACGGATCTTCCTGGGGGGCATGTGCGATCACCGCCGGGTTCCGCTCCACGACTACGCGCCGGCGCGCGCCTTCCCGTCGGCGCGCGTGCGCTTTGAGCGGGGTTTTTCCACGGAGCTTTTCTGCGACGCCGCGCGGCGTTTCGTCGCCCGGCGCGCCGCGGATCCACGCCCGTTCTTCGCCTACGTTGCCCTGACCTCGCCGCACGACCCGAGGACACCCCCGGCCGCCTATGCGCGGCAGTACCGGCCCGCGAAACTGCCGCTCCCCGGCAATTTCCTGCCCGAGCATCCGTTTGACAATGGCGAGATGGGGGTGCGGGACGAGCGGCTCGCCTCCCATCCGCTCCGTCCGGCGGCGGTCCGGCGCCACCTGGCCGACTATTACGGCATGATCAGCCATCACGACGCGGAGATCGGGCGTCTGCTCGACACGATCGCGCGGACCGGACAGGCGGAAAACACCATTGTGGCCTACGTGTCCGACCACGGTCTCGCGCTCGGCGGGCATGGGCTGCTCGGCAAGCAGAATCTCTACGAGCACAGCGTTCGCGTGCCGCTGCTGTTGAGCGGGCCCGGCGTCCGCGCGGGCGGGCGGGACGCCGAACTGGCGTATTCGTTCGATCTCTTTCCCACCCTGTGCGACCTCGCCGCCGTGGATTGTCCCCGCGACATCCTGGGCCGGAGCCTGGTTCCGCGCCTCCGCCGGCCGGGTCGCTCCGGGCGCGAGTCCGTCTTTGCGCTCTACCGCGATTGCCAGCGGATGGTGGCCGACCGCCGGTGGAAATTGATCCAGTACGACGTCGGCGGCCGGAAACGCCTCCAGTTGTTCGACCTCGAGAGCGATCCCGGGGAAACGCGCGATCTCTCCGGGCTGGCCCGCCACCGACCGCGCGTCGCGCGATTGCGTCGCAGGCTGGACGAGTGGCAAAACGACGTCGGCGACCGCTGGATGCGCGAATTCCCCGAATAACCCCCCCCATGCCCACGCTTCACGTCTCGACCCTCGATGCGGTCATCGTCGCCGGCTACCTGGTGGCCGCGATCTCGCTCGGTTTCTGGTTCGGGCGAAAAAAGATGGAAACGGACGACGCGTTCTTTCTCGCGGATCGCGAGGCCTCATGGCCGCTGGTCGGTGCGTCGTTGTTTTGCTCGAACATCTCCACCCAGCAGTTCGTGGGGCAGGCGGGACTCGCCTATGCGATCGGGCTTGCGGCCGGCGCGTTCCAGATGGTGGGGGCGGTGTGCTTCCTGCTCCTGGCGACGTTTTTCGTCGATGTCTACCTGGGGCTCCGGCTCAAGACCTCGCCCGAGTTCTACGAACACCGGTACAACCGCTCGTGTCGCACGCTCGTTTCGGCCCTGAACATCGCGTTGATCGTCCTCGCAAGCACCACGGCGTCGCTCTACACGGGCGCGATCGTGCTGTGCGCGCTGTTCGGCTGGGGAACGGCGACCCAGTTTGCGCTGGCGGTGGCGGGGATCGCGGTTGCGGCGGGGGCATACACCATTTTCGGCGGGCTGCGTTCGGTCCTGTGGACGGATCTGTTCCAGGCGGGGATGCTCGTCTGCGGCGGGGCGGTGACACTCGTGCTCGGCATCCGGCACGCCGGCGGGATTCCCGCCGTGCTGGCCACCTACAGCGACTCCGGCGGAAGCATGTGGTCGCTATTCCTCTCGTGGGACCACCCATTCGGCTGGCTGGCGATGGCGACAGGCGCGCTGATCCTCGGCGTCCACATGCACTGCACGGACCACGATTTCGTGCAGCGGGCGCTGGCGGCGCGCTCGGTCTTCGACGCGAAGCTGGGGGCGATTTTCGCCGCGTTCCTCAAGGTCGTGGCGCTGTTCATCGTCTCCGCCCCGGGCGTCGTCGCCGCGAAGCTCATTCCACACCTCGCCAATCCGGACCGCGCCTACGCCCAGATGGTGATCCGCTACATTCCGAGCGGCTTTTCCGGACTCGTGCTCGCCAGCCTGCTGGCGGCGATCCTGGGGTCCGTCTCCGCGGGACTGACCGCCTCGTCGTCGCTCGTGGTGTACGATTTCATCCTCCGGGCACGGCCCGGGATCTCGGAGCGGAATCGCGTGCGGCTGGGCCGGGCGGTGATGCTGTTGATCCTCCTGTTCTGCGCGAGCCTGGCCCCGGGCATCGCCCGGTTTCGCGGCGTCTATGGCTACATGGTGGAAATCGGGTCGCTGCTGGGGCCGCCGGTGTTTGTCTGCGCCGTGGCCGGCATCCTGACGCGGCGGGCGAACGCACGCGGGGCGATCGCGACCCTGGCGGTCGGGATGGGGCTCGGCCTCGCGGGTTTCGCCCTGCTGCAGTCGCCCGTCGCGCTGGCCGATCTGCCCCGGTATTTCCGGGGGGCGCTCAATCTCGCGTTCGTCGACACCGTCGTCTGCGCGGGCGTGATGGCGCTCGTGAGCCGGCTCTTTCCCGGAACCGACCGCGCCGCATCGGAGATTCACCGGGCGCGGCGCTCGCCGGCGCTCGACCGGGGCCAGAGGACGATTCTCACCGGAGTTATCGTCGCCCTCGTGGTGTTGTGGGTCGCCGTCGTGACGACGTTTTCACCGCTCGGGCTGGCCGCGCCGCGCGCGGCGACGACGGCCGATGTGGCGGCCGCCGAACCCGGCCCCCGCGGCGCCCGCTGACTCTCTCCCGGCTGCTTTCATCCCCTCATCCCCAACCACGCGATGCGATCCCTCGACCTTCCCCTCGTCCTTGCGCTTGCCATCTGCTGTGCCGCCGGCGCCGGCCCTGCCCGGGCGCTGGGCGAATCCGAACCCCGCGGACATCTCTGGGTGGTGGCACAGTCGAATGTGGCCGCCTCGGACGATGGACCCGGCACGGCGGATCACCCATTCCGGTCGATCGCCCCGGCGGCGGCGCACGCCGGGCCGGGTGACACCATCCTTGTGCACGCCGGTGTCTACCGTGAGCGCATCGCCCCGACCCGCGGCGGTGAGCCCGGCCGGTACATCACCTATCGCGCCGCGCCCGCGGAACGCGTCGTGGTCACCGGCTCCGAGCGATGGTCACCCGCGTGGCGCGCCGAGGGAACCGACGGCGGAGTCTGCTCCGCGCCGCTCGAACTGCGCATGAACGGTACCTACAATCCGTATCGCACCGCCTACCTCCAGCAGCCGGGACGCACGCTCGGCCAGGTGTTTGTCGATGACGCGCGACTGTTCGAGATGGCGAGCCTTGCCGATCTTCGGACTCGTCCGGGCACGTGGTGGTACTCCGCCCGAGACAACCGGCTTTATGTCCACTTTCCCGCGGGGGTTCGTCCGGACACCGCGCACGATGTCGAGGTGACTGTGCGCGACCGCATCTTCGCGCCGAAAACGCGGGGATTGGGCTTCATTCGGATCGAGGGTTTCATCTTCGAGCACGCGGCGAACCAGTTTCCGCTCCGGTTTTGGATCGCGGACGATCCGGTGAACAGTTACCCGCAGGCCGGGGCCGTCAGCACGCGCGGCGGTCATCACTGGATCATCGAGCACAACGTCATCCGGGAGGCGAAGAGCGTCGGACTCGATTGCGGGTATGAAGGGCCGCGCGATTTCGAAGGGCACCAGCCGGTGCCGAAGGGCGTGGGGCACCATCTCATCCGGAACAACGTCGTGTGCGACAATGGCGCCGCCGGGATCGAGGCGGCCTTTTCGCCCGGCACCCGGATCATCGGCAACGACATCGAGCGAAACAACACGCTCGGAAACATTGCCCCGGAGTGCGCCGGAATCAAAACCCATGGGTTCACGCACGGCCTGATCCAGGGCAATCTGGTCCGGGACAACGACTGTGCCGGGATCTGGCTGGACACGGGAGCGGATGACGCGCGGGTCTGCGACAACCTGATCCTCGGCAATGAAAATCAGGGAATTTTCGTCGAGCTTGGCTGGGGCCCGTGCCTGGTGGACAACAACGTCATCGCCTTCACGCGGGAAGGCGACGGTATCTATGCGCACGACGCCTCGGGGGTGACGATCGCGCACAACCTGCTGTATGCGAATGCGCATGCCGGGGTTTTTCTCCACGTCATCTCCCCGCGGACGTTCAACGATGCGACCGGGAAGCCCGTTCTCGTGCAGGCCTCGCACGAGCGCGTCCTCAACAATCTCTTTGTGGACAATCTGGCGGCTGCGGTCTCCTTGCCGCCCGAGTCTCCCCGCAGCACGGGCAACGTGTGCGATCACAACCTTTACCTGACGGGCAGCCAGTGGGAGTGGGAAAGCGAGGGATTCACGCGGTTCATTCTCAATCGAAATGGCGGGACGATCGCTGCGGACGTGGTTCCCGAAGCCGCAGAGCCCCTGACTTTGGACCGGTGGCGGAAACGGACGGGGTTTGACCTGCACAGCCGGGCGGTCCGCTTGTATACGGGACCGCGCAAGACCGGCTTCCTGAAAGGAGGCGCGCCCGCCAAGGGCGCGCTGCTGTCGGAACTCGGCGGCTATTTCGATCTTGCGGAAGGATCCGCCGTCCTCGCCCAGATCTGTCCGGCCCTGCCGCAAATCACGGCGGACTACAATGGACGGCGGCTTGACCCGGCACACGTGCATCCCGGCCCGTTCCAGCAGCTCAATCCAGGGGCGAATCACCTCATTTTGTGGCCTCGGATCGATCGCGTGGAACGTCGGACGTCGGATCAGACCGAGTGAGGGACTGGAAACCGCCGCGGCGCGCGGGCGGCGGAGGATCGCGGACACCCTGGCCTGCAGGGGACGGCGCCGCGGCTTGCGCTTGGGGCGCAACTCCCAACTGTGGGCCGTTGGTTCCGCGTCCGGTGCCGGAATCTCCCACGTCATCGTTCGCATGCCCGAATCGCTCCCCGACATTCACGCCCAGGTCGATGCCGTGTACCGGGCGGACGCGGGGCGCATCCTGGCGACCCTCATCCGGCTGCTCGGCGGCTTCGACCTGGCAGAGGACGCGATGCACGACGCGTTCAACGCTGCACTCGAGCGATGGCCGGTCGAGGGCGTGCCGGGCAATCCGCGCGCGTGGCTGGTCTCGACCGCGCGCTTCAAGGTCATCGACGCCCTCCGGCGGCGGACGCGGTTCGAGGCGTCGCAGGACACCATCGCCGAAACGGTCCATGGCAGCGCGGCGGCGACGCCCGACGCGGACGAGGAACTGCCGGACGACCAGCTCCGGCTGATCTTCACCTGCTGTCACCCGGCGCTTCCGGCCGAGGCCCGCGCCGCACTCACCCTGCGCGAGGTTTGCGGGCTGACGACGGAGGAGATCGCGCGCGCCTTCCTGACCTCCGCGCCGACGATTGCACAGCGGATCGTGCGCGCGAAGGCGAAGATTCGCGACGACCGCGTGCCGTACCAGGTGCCGTCGGGCGCGGAACTGCCCGAGCGACTCGGTACCGTGCTCGCCGTCGTTTACCTCCTGTTCAACGAAGGCTATGCGGCGTCGGCGGGACCGTCGCTCACCCGCGCGGACCTGTCCGCCGAGGCGATCCGGCTCGGACGGATGCTCGTCGGACTGCTGCCGGAGCCGGAGGCGATCGGTCTGCTCGCGCTGATGTTGTTGCATGAGGCCCGCCGCGCCGGCCGGGTCAGCGCGAACGGCGAAATCGTGCTCTTGGAGGAGCAGGACCGGTCGACCTGGGACCGGTCGCTCATTCGCGAGGGGATCTCGCTCGTCGAGCGGGCGCTGGCGACGCGCCGATTCGGGGCCTACACGCTCCAGGCCGCGATCGCGGCCGTGCACGCGGAGGCTGCGACCCCGGAGGCGACCGACTGGCGGCAGATCTGTGCGCTGTACGCGGCCCTGCTGGCGGTCCAGCCCTCCCCGGTTGTCGAATTGAATCGCGCGGCCGCGATTGCGATGCACGAAGGACCGGCCGCCGGCCTGGCGTTGATCGACGCGCTCATCGCGCGCGGCGAGTTGCGGGATTACCCGCTGCTCCATTCGGCACGCGCCGACCTCTATCGCCGGTTGCGGCGCAACGACGAGGCTCGGATCGCATATGAGCGGGCGCTGGCGCTGGTGAAATCCGATCCCGAGAGACGCTTCCTGGAAAAACGATTGCGCGAGCTTGTTTGAGATTTTTTCCCCGGTCGTCGAATTCGGGGCGTTCCGATCGACCAGGTTCCGGAAACGCGCTCAATTCCGGGCCGCCGGACCACCCAATCACCATGAAATACATCTGCCTCGGTTATATCGATCCGAACAAGTTCGCCTCCTTCTCGGAAG
The DNA here is from genome assembly GCA_035545515.1 of Opitutaceae bacterium. Lineage (GTDB taxonomy): Bacteria > Verrucomicrobiota > Verrucomicrobiia > Opitutales > Opitutaceae > ER46. The sequence goes on along the minus strand of DASZYH010000206.1, from coordinate 9,862 downwards.
CGGAGGTCAACGCGATGATGGACAGTTGCTTCGCCTACGACGACCAGCTCCGCGCCAACGGTCACTTCAAGGGCGGCGAAGCTCTGCAGCCACCAAACACGGCGATGACCCTGCGCTACACCAACGGTCGAGTCGTCGCGACCGACGGGCCTTTTGCGGAAACGAAGGAGCAACTCGGGGGCATCATGATCCTCGAGGCGCGTGACCTGAATCACGCCGTGGACCTGATCTCGAAGCATCCCGGTGCGAAATACGGACCCTGGGAAATCCGCCCGGCCGCCGATCTCGGCGAGATGGCTCGTCAGAGCGAAGCGAGGCGCGGAATCACGAAGGGCTAGCGCGGTTTAACGTGAGTCGCAGCCGCCGGTAAGGCGCGGAGTCTGCCCTCCGTCTTGTCCGCCATAGCGTTGGCGACGGCGGAAGCTTCAGCGAAGGAGGGGCCTTCGGCGCGATTGCTTGAGCAAGGGAGGGCGCGGAGTCCCTTCCGCGCCACGGGTCGCTGTAGGTCGGGGTCGCCTGACCCCGCCTTGGCTGGGAGCGGAGGTTCCTACCCCGGCCCGAACCCAATCGGTAGGGCGGCGAGTCCCTTCGCCGTCATTTGTCGGATCCATTCGCCGCTGCCTTTAGGCTCGAACTCCCGGCGGCAGTCGCCGAAGTTGCTGACGCCTATCATGAGCACTGCCGCCGAGCTTGAACCCGCCGATCCAGCCGACGAGGGAGGGCCGCGCCAGTCTTTCTGGGCTCATCTCGAGGACCTCCGCAAGGCGATCATCCGCTCCTGCGTGGCGATCGGCCTGGCGATGGTCGTCTGCATGGTTTTCACGAACCAGATCGTCACGATCCTCGTGTACCCGCTGAAGCGGATCGACATGTTCGAGAAACCGAAGCCGACGGTTTCCTTTAAGATCGGCGCAACCAAGTTTGGACCGTTCCCGGTCTCCCGGGAGCAATTCCCGGCCTTGCCGACCGGACCGGCGCCCCAGGCCGTCTTCCAGGTGGGGAGCAGCGTCATCGGCCGGGACCAGGTTGCCACGCTGAAACTGCTGCCGCCGACGACGACTCCGGCAGGCTCGAACGCCCTCGGCGTCCATCTGGTGAACTTCGGCCCCGCCGAGGGATTTGTCGGCGCGTTTCACATCGCGCTCTTCGCCGCGCTCATTGTCTCGGCGCCCTTCTGGATCTACTTCATGGTGAGCTTCATCATGCCCGCCCTGCATAAGCGGGAGCGCGAGGCGCTGACGCCGTGGATCGCGTGGAGCGTCGTCCTGTTTCTGCTCGGCGTCCTCTCCACCTACTTCGTCCTGCTTCCGGTCGCGCTTCGCGCCGGCGTGATGTACTCGAACTGGCTCGGGTTCGACGCCTACACCTGGCGGGCGGACGACTACATCAGTTTTGTCACGCATTTCATGATCGGCATGGGACTCGGGTTCCAGTTCCCGATCGTGATCCTGTTCCTGGTCAAGCTCGGCATCCTGGGTTACCGGCAGCTCGCCAAGTACCGCCGGCACGTCTGCGTGCTCTCGTTCATTCTCGGCGCGCTGCTGACGACCCCCGATGTGGTCACGCAGGTCGCGATGGCCGTTCCGCTGTATCTCCTCTACGAGATCTGCATCTGGATCGCCTGGTACTGGGAGCAAAAAAAGAAAAAAGCCGCGCTGGCAAATGCGGTGGAATGACCTCCGCCGCTCCGCGGCGGAGGAGTAATTGGAAATTAGTCGTTGGTAGTTGGGTCATCGCGCTCGCTCCCGGCAATCGATCCGGGGCCTCATGGGCCTTGCCGTATCGAGGCGACTCCCGCCACCCCTAACTCCCAACTCCCCAACTCTCCAACTCACACTTCTCCAATTCCCCCAACCCCCGCCTTGACTGCCTCCCGGTTCCCGCGCTCCCTAACCCTTCCGCACTCGTCCCGCCTTTACCCGCACCGCTCCCTTCATTCCAAATCCCTTCCGCCCATGATCGCACCCGAGACCTTCAACCACATCGAGAACATCAAGAAGCGCGCCGGCCATCTCTGGAGGTTTCTTTGACGTCGATCAGAAGACCCGCGAGATCGAGGCGATGGAGGCCGAGATGGGCGGCCCCACATTTTGGGATAACAACGAGCGCGCCCAGAAGCACATCGCCAAGTTGAATGGCCTGAAGAAGGCCGTCCTCCCCGTCGTGGCCTTCCAGAAGAAGATCGACGACGTCGGGGTCATGACCGAACTCGTCGAGGCGGCCTCGGCCGGCGAGAAGGAGATGTACGCCGCCGAGCTCGACAGCCAGGTCTCGGCGATGGTCGGTGAACTCGACCAGCTCGAAATCGCGTCGTTCCTCACCGGCCAGTTCGACAAGAACAACGCCATCCTCTCCATCCAGTCCGGCGCCGGCGGCACCGAGTCGAACGACTGGGCCGACATGCTCTTCCGGATGTACAACCGCTGGGCGGAGCGCCGCGGCTTCGAAATCGAGGTGCAGGACGTGCAGGTCGGCGACCAGGCCGGCATCACGAAGGCGACGCTGCTGCTGAAGGGCGAGAACGCTTACGGTTATGCCAAGGCCGAGCGTGGCGTGCACCGGCTGGTTCGGATCAGTCCTTTCGATGCGAACAAGCGCCGGCACACCTCCTTCTGCGCGGTCGACGTGATCGCCGAGATCAACGAGGAGATCGCCATCGAGGTCCCCGAGAGCGAAATTCGGGTCGACGTCTATCGGTCCTCCGGCAAGGGCGGCCAGGGCGTCAACACGACCGACTCCGCCGTGCGCATCACCCACCTGCCGACCGGCATCGTCGTGGTTTGCCAGAACGAACGCTCGCAGATCAAGAATCGCGCCAGCGCCATGAACGTCCTCAAGGCCCGACTGTATGAAAAACGACAGGACGAACAGCGTGCCGAAATGGACAAGTTCTACGGCGAAAAGGGCGAAATCGGGTGGGGCAGCCAGATCCGCAGCTACGTGCTCCAGCCGTACCAGATGGTGAAGGACCTTCGCACCGGTATCAGCACCAGCGACACGCAGGGCGTGCTCGACGGTGACCTCGATCGCTTCGTCAATGCCTGGCTCCGCGCCGGCTGCCCGCGCCACCGGAACAAGGAAATCCAGATGGAGGAATAGCGGACAGAAAATGGCGAAACGTTCGAAAGTGGAAAAGTGCGAACCGCTGAGTCTTAATTGAACCTCAGAGTCCCTGGGCGACTTCGCCGCAACCGAAGTGAGAGTGAAAGGGAGTAAGGGACCGAGGGAACAGCGACCTGGCGCATCACGCGGATGTAGGCGCGGTGACCCCACCGCGCGGGAGGAGACGGACGTTGCGCCTCGCGCGCTGGGATCCCCCGTCCCCTTCCTCGGTCTTCTTCGCGGCCCTTCGCCACTTTGCGTCTTCGCGCTGAAGCGGAACTCGAGTGAAAGGGAATTAAGCGCAAAGACGCCAAGGCGCAAAGGAGGCGCGTTTCTGCCGTTTCGAACGTTTCTGCCGTTTCATCTTTTCCGCCCCAAACCTCGGAGTTGCGTTCGTACTTCGATGTTTAATGTTGGAGCCTTGATGTTCCACGATTTGGCCAACCCATGAGTACCGGACTCGCGTTTGACACGATCCACGACGCGTTGTCCGCGCAGCCGTTGTTCGAGGCCAAATCCTGGCAGCTTTCCCCCGATGCGTGGGCGCTGACACCCGACCAGGTGCGGGAACTCGAGGCGATCGGCGCCGCGTGCCTGGAATTTCACCAGGCCCTCGAGTCCCTCTACCTTCGCTCGGTCGCCGGCAAGAACCTCCTTCGCAACAAGCCGCTGCTCGCGCCCTGGGTCGCGGATTACCTCGACCGCGGCAAGCCGGCCGCCTTGGTGGCACATGCCCGGAACCCCGCCAACCGCGGCGCCCTCCCGACGGTCCTGCGTCCGGACCTGCTGCTGACGGACGAGGGATTCGTGCTGACGGAACTCGATTCCGTTCCCGGCGGCATCGGCCTGACGGCCTTTCTCAACCGGTTGTATGCGGATCCTGCGTACGCCGGCGCCCCCTCGTCGGAGTCCGGCTCCGCCGGGTCGAGTCCGTCGCCCGAGCCCGTCGAGGCCAAAACCGAGACGCCAGGTCCCGGCATCCTCGGCGCGGGCGATGCGATGATCCGGAACTTCTACGCGTCGCTCGCCGCCCTCCGACCCGAGGCCCGCAATCCGCTCATCGCGCTGGTCGTGAGTGACGAGGCGGCGACGTACCGTCCGGAAATGGAGTGGCTCGCGCACGAGCTCCAGTTGCAGGGCCGGCGGGTGTTCTGCCTCCGCCCCGAGGACGTTTTCCCGCTGGAGAACGCGCTGTTCTTCGACGTCGAGGGCAACCCGGAGAAGATCGACATCATCTACCGCTTTTTCGAGCTGTTCGACCTGGAGAACATCCGGACGCAGCGGTTCTTCTTCGATGCCTGGGCGGCCGGTGAGGTGAAGATCGCGCCGCCGATGCGGCACTTCCAGGAGGAGAAACTCTCGCTCGCGCTGTTTCACCACCACCTCCTCCAGGACTACTGGGCCGAGGCGCTGAGCGGGCGCGCCCTCAAACTCCTGCGCTCACTGATTCCGCCGTCGTGGATCATGGACCCTGCGCCCCTGCCTCCCGGCGCCGTGCTCGACGGCCCGCGGGTTGGCGGCCGGCCGATGAACGACTGGCGCGATCTGATCAACGCGTCGCAGAAGGAACGGGATCTGATCATCAAGATCAGCGGTTATCATGAGACTGCCTGGGGCGCGCGGAGCGTCGTCCTCGGGAGTGATTGCTCCCGGGAGGAGTGGCAGGAAGGCGTCGAGCGCGCGATCGCGCTCGCCCCGGCCAACCTGCACGTCCTCCAGGTCTACCGGAAGCCACGGCGCCTCTCGCACCGGCTCTACGTTCCCCCTGAGGCGGCGGCGGCGGCGCCCGTGGAGGCGGTCGCGAAGCCCGGACGACTCCGGTTGTGTCCGTATTATTTCGTCGTCGAGGAGCGCGCGCGCCTTTCGGGCGCCCTTGCGACGTTCTGTCCGCCCGACAAGAAAATCATCCACGGCATGCAAGACGCCGCCTTGCTTCCCAGTAGGGTTTTGGCCTTAAACGAGGCCCGTGGCTAAACCTGACGCGGGCTACCGGAAATTTCCGATTTGGAAACAGCGCCTGATCCTGTGCGCCTTGCTGCTCGGATTCGGGGCGCCCCCCGGCCGTTCGGCGCCGGCTGATCTCGATGCGGTCCGGGCTCGCGCGGAGCGCGGGGACGCGGAGGCGCTGAACGCGCTCGGCAACGCCTATTCCAGCGGGCAGGGCGTCCCCCAGGATTACCGGCAGGCGATCCGCTACTATCAGCAGGCGGCGGACCGTGGGCTCGCCGCGGCGAACTTCAATCTCGGCATGCTCAACGAGTTGGGCCGCGGCGTTCCCGCCGATGCCGTCGCGGCATTCAAGTACTACTCCAAGGCCGCCGAGCAGGGCTTCGCGCCCGCCCAGTTCAATGTTGGCAACATGTATGCCAACGGCACGGGCGTTAAACAGGACTACTTCGAGGCGGCACTCTGGTTCCGGCAGGCGGCCGACCGCGGGATCCCGGAGGCGCAGTACAACCTGGCCCTGGCCTATGAGCTCGGACGCGGGTTGGCAAAGGACGAGGCCGCCGCGCAGAAGTGGTATCGCGACGCCGCCGCCCAGGGCTATGCGCGCGCCCGCTACAACCTGGCGTTGATGCTGGAGGAGGGGCGCGGTTCGCCGGCCGATCCCACCGCGGCAGCCGAGCTGTACCGCGCGGCGGCCGTGCAGAATTTTGCGCCCGCCCAGAACAATCTCGGCATCCTGCTCGCCGAGGGCCGCGGTGTCCCGCAAAGCATTCCCGAGGCGTTCGCCTGGCTGTCTCTGGCGGTCGAAAACGGCGCCAAGCCCACCGGCCGCGATATCGTCGCGCAGCAGATGTCTCCGGCCCAGTCGAGCGAGGCCGCCGCCGTCCTCGCAAAGTTGCGCACGCAACTCGCCGGAGCCGCCACGCCTGCCCGCACGCAGGTGGCCGCGTCCGCCGCCCCCGCTACGCCGTCCGCCCCGACCGTCGCCCCCGCGCCGGCGCCCGACACCGCCGGCATCAACGCCCAGCTCGCCTCGCTCCGGTCGGAACTCCAGAAGCTGCGCGACGAAAACGCCCAGCTTAAGACCAGCGCGCAGGACCTGAACCGGCAGAAGGCCGCGCTCGAGCAACAACTCGCGGCCGCATCGTCCGCCGCGAAGGCCGGGCAGGCCGACGCGGCGGCGCGCGAAAAACTCGCCGCCGATCTCGCGGCCACCCGGAAGCAGCTCGCCGATTCCCGCGCCAACGCGGCGCAGTTGTCCGACGAAAACAACCGGCTGCACATCGCCGTCGACCATCCCACTCCGGCCGAGTCGAACGCCCTCGCGGTGCTCCAGACGCAGGTCGCCCAACTCACGAAGGACAAGCAGGCCGCCGAGCAACGCGCCGACGACCTGGCCGCCCAACTGAAATCCGCCGGCGCACCCGCCGCCGCCGCGACGAACGCGTCCGCCGGACCAAACCTTTCCGGTCTCTCCCTCGACCAGCTCGCGAAGGTCGATCCCCGGATCGCCAACCTCATTTCCGAAAACTCGCACCTCGACGACGAGGTCCGGCGTTCGACGATCGAGCTGGCCCGGGTCAATCGCCAGCTCCGCTCGGCCGCCGACCACGGCGCCGCGACTCCGGCCGCGCAGGCGGACGACGCCCGCATCGGCGTGCTCAACCGGCAGATCAGCGATCTCCAGACCGCCAACCAGCAGCTCACCGAGGACAACAAACGGCTGAAAGCCTCCGCCGGCAGCGCGGCCGATCTCGACCGCCTCCAGAAGGAAAACGCGCAATTGAAGGCAGCGGCCGCTGCGGCACCGGCGCTCCAAAACCAGGTGACGCAGCTCCAGCAGGAGCTCGCCGCCGCCACCAAGCAGCGTGACGCCGCGGCCGGCGACAAGTTGGCGCTCCAGCAGAAGGTGACGGAGCTCACGGCCAAGTCGGCGTCCGACGTCGATGACCTCCAGCAGATGCGGCAGCAGTTGGGGGAAACGGCCGACGAGCTCGGCAAATCACGGCGCGCCGCGGACGAACTCCGGACGCAGCTCGCGACCGCGAACCAGGCGCTGGCGGCCGCGAAAGCCGCGCCGGCACCCGCCGAGGCCGACCAGAAAAACGCCGCCGCTCTCGCGCAACTCCAGCAGGAGCTCACCGCCGCGCAGCAGGACGCCGCCAAGACCCGCGCCGATCGCGACCAGCTCGCGCAGCAACTTGCCGAAGCCCGGCAGGCGGCCAAGACCGCACCGGCTCCCCGTCCCGAGACGGTGCAGCAGATCGCCGACCTGACGAAGAAGCTCAGCGACCGGGGCGGCTACGTCCAGAAGCTCGAACAGTCGAATCACACCCTCAGCGACCAGATCGCCACGCTCACCGCCGACCGCGATCGTCTCGCGCAGGCGGCGAAGGCGGCGGCGGCGAAACAGGATGACGCCTCGCAATCCAAACAGGCGGCCGCGGATTTGACGAAGCAGCGCGATGCCGCCGTCGCGGACAAAGCCGCCCTGGCCCGCCAGCTCGCGGACCTCACCCAGAAGCTGGCCGATCAGCGGGCGTACGGACAGAGCCTCGAACAAAGCAACGCGCGGCTGAACGACGAGCTCACGGCCTCGCGAACGGAGCGCGACCAGCTTTCCGACCAGGTGAAGAAGAGCGCGGCGACGCAGGCGGACGTGACCAAGGCGCAGCAGCTCGCGGCCGCCACTGCCAAGGAGCGGGATGCGCTCGCGGGTGAAAAGGCCGCCTTGGACAAGCGCGTCGCCGATCTGAACCAGCGGCTGATCCAGCAGCGCACCCTGGTTCAGGATCTCGGGCAATCCAACGCCCAGCTCCGCAGTGAACTCGCGCAATCCAAGGTCGACCGCGACAAGCTCGGCGCCGCGAATCAGCAGAGCATGTCGGCCCAGGCCAAGGCGGTGCAGATTCAGCAGTCGTTGGACGACGTGACCAAGGCCCGCGCCGCCCTCGCCGGCCAGAACACCGCCCTCCAGCAGAAGGTGGCCGATCTGACCAAGCAGCTCGCGGATCAGCAGGGTGCGGCCAAGGGAGGGGATAAGAAGCTCGCCGATCTCACCGCCCAGTTGGCCGCGGTCACCGCCGAGCGCGACAAACTGACCGAGGGCGCCAAACAACTGGCATCGCTCCAGACCGATGCCGCGCAGGCGCAGCAGGCCCTGGCAAAGGCGACCGCTGCCCGCCAGGCGGCCGAGTCGGACCAGGCCGCGCTCCAGCAGCAGCTCGGCGCCGTCAGCGACAAGCTCCAGGAGCAGCAGCAACTCGCCCAGAAGCTCCAGCAAACTGTCGGAGATCTCACGACGAAGCTGGCCGCCGTCACCGCCGATCGCGACAAGCTCGCGGCGGCGCAGAAGGACGGGACGGCCGATCACGACGCCGTCACCAAGCTGAATGGCCAGCTCGACGACGCCAACCACACCATCTCCGATCTCAACGCGAAGATCGACAGTCTCCAGAAGGATCTCGAAGTCGCGAAACAGAGTGCGGCGGCGGCGCTGGCGGCGCAGGCCGAGGCGGCCCGTGCGGCTCCGACCGATGCGATGCGGCTCGAGTTGAACACGCTGCGCGAGCATGTCCGCAACCTGGAGAGCCAGCTCGATACCGAGCGGAAATCGTCCGCGCAGGAACTTTCGAACCTCGCCGGCCAGGTGCAGAGCGCCCGCGATGCGAACCGCGCGTTGTCCGACGCGAATCGCGCGCTCATGCAGGTGAAGGGATCGGACGATGCCAGCGTCAAGGCGACGATCGACGACCTGAAGGCGCAGTTGGCGGCCTCGCAGGCCGATCTGGCGAAGGTCCGCGACGCGCAGGCCAGCACCCTCAGCGACCTCGATGCGAAGAACCGCGACCTCCAGGCCGCGCAGGCCGCCGCCCAGAATGCGCAGGGCGTGGCCCAGGAGCGCGACAGCCTGAAGACCCAGCTCGACCAGGTTTCCTCGCAGTTGAACGACGCCCAGGCCAAGGCGGCCCAGTACCAGCAGCAGGTCGCCGCGGCGAAGGCGGACGCCGCCAAGGCCCAGGCTGCGCTCGCGTCCGAGCAGGCCAAATACAAGGACGCCTCGAAGGCGGCCGATCAGCAGGGCGCGACGGTCGCGGAGCTGACCGGACTGAACGACAAGCTCACCAACGACAAGGCGGCGCTCCAGAAGCAGGTCGCGCAATTGCAGCAGTCGGTGGATCTCGCGCATGCGCAGGTCGCCGACCTCCAGACCCGCGCCACCGCCAGCGAAAAGACGGCGCAGGATCAGATCTCGTCCGTCAACGACCTGACCGCCTCGAACGACAAATTGCAGGCGCAGGTGAAAGACCTGAACTCCCAGCTCGCCTCGCTGAAGGCCGACAACGCGCGGCTGAACTCGTCCGTCGATGCGGCGACGGCGACGCAGCAGGAGCTGGCCGACATGAAGGCGAAGCTGGCGGATTCGCAGAAGGCGGCGGACCAGCAGGCCTCCACCGTGGCGGACATCACCGGCGCGAACGACAAGCTCACGAACGACCTCAAGAAGCTTCAGGCCCAGGTGGCGTCGCTCCAGACGGAGAACGCCCGGCTGGCGCAAAGCGACCAGGCGCGTCAGGCGGCCGAGCAGCGCGCGGCGAGCCTGGCCACGGCGGCCACGCAGCTGGTGTCGACGCAGCGGGACCTCGCGAACGCCCGCGCCGAGATCGCGCGGTTGAACGACACCGTGCAGGCGCTGGACCGCGACCGCACCACCCGGATTACCCAGCTCCAGCAGGAAAACGCCGCGGTGTCCGCGCGGCTCCGGCAGGCCCAGGGGACCCTGGACCAGATTGCCTCGGCCGCCCGGTTGCTG
>DASZYH010000205.1:0-39934 GCA_035545515.1 Opitutaceae bacterium | reverse complement strand
CCAGCGTCGACGGGACGAGCGTTTCGGTCGCCTGAGCCGCGGCTGGTGCATCGGATCGGAGGAGTTCCGGGACAAGTTGCGCCAGGAATATGGGGTGTTGGCGAAACAGGAGCGTGATCTCGCGCTGGCGGGAGGGGATCGGTCGGCCCACCGGGAGATCCGTGCCTTGCGATGGGAAGACACCCTGCAAGCACTGGCAGCGGGGTGGAAAATCGGGTTGGCGACGCTGCCGGCGCAGCGCTCCGCCGCGGAGAAGGTGAAACTCGCCGCGGCAATGAAACGGGCGACCTCGGTGTCAAACGGTTGGCTGGGGGAACGCCTCCAGATGGGGCTGGCGGCGAGCGTCAGCCAGTACGTGCGCCGGTTTCGGCTGGCGGGCGGCGACCGCTCGCGCGAGTTTCAGCAGGTTCTGTCAAGAGTACAGTCATGACCCCTTCGGGAATGACTTCGGTGTCCTCCAAATGGAATCCCGTCGAACACCGCCTCTTCTCCGAGATCAGCAAGCAGTGGGCCGGCGTGCCGCTCGTCGACCATACAACCGTCGTTCGCCTCATCCGCCAGACTCACACCGAAACCGGCCTCTCGGTCTGCTGCTCCCTCGACCCCCGCAGCTATCCCAAGGGGATCAAGCTCTCCCCAGAGCAGAAAGCCCGCATCAGCCTCTATAAGCATGCCGTCCTTCCGGATTGGAACTACACCCTGCTTCCAAACGAAAACTGGAATTAATTTTTGCACGCGACCTTACGACAGCGCGTGTGTATGAGGAGGAACCCGCCCTGCAATTGGCCTTGGTCGAGCCTCCATTTCAGGATGGCCTCGTAAGCGGCAATTCACGCACGGAGCAACCGCTCCTGCCACCTCCGAAACTACGGAGCTGAGATGCCAGATGCGGGCCATCGGTGCCTGCATTCAAGAGATGTGTTCGGGTCGGTAGATGAATCCCTGGCCTTGTCGCTGTTTTTCACCCGGCCGCCTGTAGGCGCCGCAATGTCCTCCTGTATCAATTCCCATGTCCCATTTAGCTTATTCTACAATGAAAGTGCGTTGCACGGCGGTTCTCGCACTTCTCGCTCTCGTTCCGTTGTCCGTCTTGGCTGACGCCCCGGCAAACGAACCCACGACATCATTGCCTGATTTTGTAGTGTATGGCCGTTCGGTCAACTTGATCGGCGAGGCGGCCTCGGCATCCGTTGGCGAGATCGGCGCTTCAGAACTTGCCGCCCGGCCATTCCTCCGCCGCGGAGAGTTGCTGGAGACGATTCCGGGCGTCGTCATCACGCAGCACTCTGGAGACGGCAAGGCCAATCAGTATTTCCTGCGGGGCTTCGACCTCGATCACGGCACTGATTTCGCGACTACGGTGGATGGTCTGCCGGTCAACATGCGCACCAATGCCCACGGCCAAGGCTATTCCGACCTTAATTTCGTGATCCCCGAATTCCTTGCCGGCATCACCTACGAAAAGGGCCTGTCATTTGCTGCCAATGGAGACTTTTCGACCGCCGGAGCCGCGCAGTTTCATCTCGTGACCTCGCTGCCAAAGGATTTCGTCAGCGTCGAGGCGGGTGGTGACGACTTCATGCGCCTTGTTGCCGGTGCCACGATCACGTCTCCCTCCCGGGCTGCGACCACTGCTGGATTCGAGGCGGCCTACAACAATGGTCCGTGGCAAAATGCCGAAAACGCCCGCCGTTACAATGGCCTCCTCCGCCACGTCTGGGGCCGCCCGGACGATGAATTCATGCTCACCGCGCTGGCGTATCACGGCGACTGGAACTCGACAGACCAGATTCCGCTGCGGGCCGTCATGGCCGGTCAGCTCGACCGTTTCGGGGCGATTGATCCGACCGACGGCGGGTTGAGCGACCGCGACAGCCTTTCCTTCGAGTGGAGGCATCGTGGACCCGATGCGACCACCGTGCTCAACCTTTACGCGATCTACTATCACCTCAGTCTCTTCTCGGACTTCACCTACTTTCTCGACGATCCCGTCAATGGCGATCAGTTCAATCAGCGCGAAGTCCGCGGACTCTTCGGTGGTTCTGTCGAGACAACCTGGAACGCTTTACCCGGCCGCCGCAAATCAACGACGACGCTGGGCCTGCAGTTTCGCGACGATGTCATCGCCGTCGGGCTGTTTGACACGACCCGCCGCCGCTATCTTTCCACGGTGCGTGACGATCGCGTCAACGAGGGAAGTGCGGCGCTCTATCTCAAAAACACCCTCGCGCTCAATGACTGGTTCCGGATCGAAAGCGGCCTGCGTGGCGACGCCTACCGGTTCCATGTCGCGAGCGATCTTGCCGGCAATAGCGGCACGCGGTCCGCAGCTATCGCCAGCCCAAAGCTCAATCTCATTTTTGGACCATGGGCCAAGACCGAATTCTACCTGAACGGCGGCCTTGGTTTCCACAGCAACGACGCTCGTGGCGTGCTTACCACCGTCGATCCCGCATCCGGCTTGTCGACCGACCCGGCGAAGCCACTCGTGCGCGCTGCGGGCGCTGAATTGGGTGTGCGCACCTCGGCGTTGCCCGGTCTTGTCAGCACCTTCTCGGTGTGGGCGCTTGATCTGGATTCCGAGTTGGTTTTCTCCGGCGACTCCGGCGGCACTGAGGTTTCTGGTCCGACGCGGCGCTACGGTGTGGAGATGGCGAACTACTACCGGGCCACTTCCTGGCTTACCTTGGATGCAGATGCTTCCCTGACCCATGCACGCTACCGCGACCTCGAAGGCGACCTTCCTCATCAAGGCTCCTATCTGCCCAACTCCATCGCCACGGTTATCACCGCGGGTGCCGCTGTCGCGTTGCCATCGGGCTGGATCGGCAGTTTGCGTCTGCGTTATTTCGGCCCGCAGCCATTGATTGAAGACGACTCCACTGCCGGACCATCGTCGGTAACTTTCAACGGACGCGTCGGGTGGAACCACGGTCCCTGGACGGTCGCATTCGACGTGCTGAACATTTTCAATCGCGCCAACTACGACATCGCCTACTACTACGAGTCGCGTTTGCCGGGAGAAGCAGCGCCGGTCGGTGATATTCATTTCCATCCAGCCGAGCCCCGCACGGCCCGGCTCACCCTGGTGAGAAAGTTTTAGCCGGACATGTCCGTCAGCCGGCAGCCGGTTTTTCGGCACCTCACGGCTCGGCGACTTTCATTTCCCCGCCGAGCACCCGGCAACCAAAGGCACGGTCGAGAAGGAGCAGCGTGACCAGGCTCGCGGCCATAAGCGGGAGCAGCAGCGAGAGTCCGACGGCGATCGCGACGGCACCGCGTGAGAGCCGGAAAAGCCGCGCGGTCGAAGCCGGCGCGGCGAGTTGGCCGCGCGGTCGGCGCGACCACCACATCACCACACCGGTGACGGCAAGAAGGATCACTCCGAGGGCGGTGATCAAACCGATGATTTGATTGGCGAGGCCGAAGAGGTGTCCCTCGTGCGCGATGATGCCGAAGGTGTAGAACTTGGCGATGAGCCCGAAATCCTTGTAACGGATGTCGGCAAGCACCTTGCCCGAATACTGATCGAGATGAATATACGCGCGGCTGAAGGCGCGATCGCGATTACTCAGGATCGAATAAACGCCAGTCGGTCCCTGCGGAAGCGCGATGGCATAGTCGTCCGTGACGTGTCGCTCGCGGGCAATTACGACCACACGCTCCAGTGAGATCCGGTCGGGCGAGTCATTGAACCGGCCCTGATTCATACGATGGTGGGCGTGCGGGTCGGCGGTCGGAGGAGTGGAAGCGACGGCGGCGGCTTGCTCAGCCTTGGCCTTCGAGTTGAGGTAAGGCGACCAACCGCCGAGGAGTTCGGAACGATGAGCGCTGGCCGCGGTTTCACGCGGTTGCCACTCACCCGTGAGTTGAGCCAGCGTGCTGGACCATTTGCCGCCGATGGGTGTCCATTGAATGCCGGTAACGAGTAGGAAGAGAGTGAGAACCGAAAGCCATACGGCCGGAACGGCATGGAGATCACGCAGGAGCGCGCGGCGTCCCTTCCCAAAGCGCGGGAGGAGAAATCCGCGAACGGTAAACGGTCGAGGCCACCAGAGATACAAGCCGGTGACCAAGAGAACGAACGCCCAACTCGCCGCGAGTTCGATGACAACCGAGCCGGCGGTGCCGGCGAGAAGTGTGCCATGAAGGTCGTGAATGATGCGCATTGGACGCGTAGCGCCGTCGATCCGACCAAGGATCGCTCCGTTGTAGGGGTTCACGAAGACGCTGATTTGTTCCGGGCCGCTCGCGGCGCCGAACTGTATCTCGGTGCTGCGTCCGGGATGCGGCGCGGGCACGAACTGGACCGGGTTGAATTGGGGAAAGGCGGCGCGCGCCGCCGCAAACTGCTTGTCTGCAGTGAGCGGCTTCGCGCCGGCGGGCACGTCAACATTGAACAGGTCGTGATATTTCCATGCCTCGAACTGTGGCTTCCAAAGATAGAGTGCGCCGGTGAGGGCGAGAAATACGACAAACGGGGCAACGAAGAGACCGGCGAAGAAATGCCAGCGCCAGACGGCCCGATAGAGAGGCGTGGACGATGGTGATGAAACCATGTCGGCGGTGGATGGAGTGGCATTCACGTCAATACCTCCAGGTCATTTCGCCGAACCAAGTCCGCTCCTCGATGGGATGATAGACATGATAGCGATCGTCGGTCACATTGTCACAGCCCAACGAGGCGGTGAGATGATGCGGCAGAAGAGCCGTGGCTTTCAAGTCGAGGACGGTGTAGCTGTCCGCGCCACCGTAGCCACCGTAAGGATCGGAATTGTCGAGAGTGTTGAACTGATGACTCGAGGTGCGAAGCTGGCCGGAAATTGCCAGTCGCCGCCAAGGCCGCCAGGTGAGTGCGGTGCGGGTCTGCCAGTATGGGATGCGAGGAACCTGCTTGCCCACGCTGGCGGGCAAGTCGGCATTTTCAAGAATCCGCGCATCGGTGTAGCTTATCGCGACCGTTACATCGACGGAGTCGGCGAGGAAGCGCTTGCGCTCAAACGTAAGTTCCGCGCCGCGCGTGCGAATACGCCCGATGTTCTGCGTGCCCGTGAACGACGTGCCGTCGGGCAATATCGCCGATTGGCTGATCAGCGCATGGCGGACGTCCTCTTGAAAGAGACTCAACCGAACGAAACTGTCTCGGTCCAAGGAGCGCTCGACGGTGAGATCCTCGTCGAGGGCGTGTTCAGCGCGAAGGTTCGGATCGTTGTTGGTGACGGAGCCGTTCGCGCTGACGCTACCCTGAAAGAGTTCGCCCACGGTGGGAAAGCGATACGCTTCGCCGAATGAAAGCCGCGCATTCCATCCGGGAGCCGGTTTCCAAGCGAGGGCAAGCTTGGGCGAAAGCGCCGCGCTGCTGCGATCGGCATAACCGGTGTGCACGCGAGAACCGGCAAAGTCTTTTTCTCGGTATCCATCGCAGGCCGTCCAATCCTCCCAACGAATTCCCGGAGTCAGGGTCCAGTCTGGCGCAAAGCTCCAGACGTCCTGAGCATAAAGCGCCTGCGTTCGTGTCTCGCCGCCATTGCCACTGTTCAACGACGTGATGGAAGCCGGGTTCCGCCAGTCCGAAAGGTTGTATTGATTGGAAATCGTATAGTAGTTGTCGAAATGATAGCCAAAGGCCGGGGCATGGGCGGCGAGCCAGTGGTGATCGGCCCGATAGCCGAGTTTCACCTCCAGCGTTTGCCAGCCGGTATCGCTGGCGATTGTCGCCTGCCCCGGCCCGCTTTCGCGAGCGGCCGGTAGCGCGCCGGTCGAGGTGTATTGGCGATCCTTTAATGCGTCGTAGCGACTGCCGACGACCACGATCTGAAATCCGGTCTCCGGCTGAAAGTCCAGTGTTAGCGCATTGACCAGATCGGCCTGGTTGCGCTCGCTCAAACCGAACTGCGCGGGAGAGATCGTAAACGTGCGGTTGGCGGCTTCTACTTTGCCCACCCAGACCGGATTGCCGGCGGCATTCCGCAGATAGGTTTCGGGGGCGTTGCGATTTTCCTCGTTGTCCCAATATGCCAGCACGTAGCGAAGATGAAGGTCGGGCGAGAGATCGTAGCCGAGCTTTGCCTTGAACAGGTTGTGAATCGCTTCCGTCGGACCTTCAGCGCCATAGATGATGCGTGGATTGCCGGAGAAATCTGTATCGGTCTTTGCACCCGTCACCACCGTGCCACCGCTCCCCGGCGCGCTGGTAGCCGAGTTGTTGATGGTCCAGAACTGGGTCGAGGCGCTCTCGTTGTCGAGCCGGCTGTAGAAGGTATAGTAGCTGAATTTGCCAATCTTGTTGCCGACCGAGACGAACGCCGTCTTTCCATGCAGGTTCTCATCGGTCCCGAACTCGCGGAACTCATGATAGAAATACTGGCCTTTGGCCTCCGCCATCAGGCGGGTTGGCATCGACGTGGTAAAGAGCACCGTGCCACCAATCGAATTGCCGGCATAGAGGGCGGAGAATGGGCCGTAAATTACGGCGACCTTTTCGATCTCCTCCGGAGCGAGCAGGAACCAGCGGGGAGAATTGCCGAAACCGGTGCCAAGAAAATTCGACAGCGGCACGCCGTCGGCAAGCACGAGCGTGCGGCCCGTCTGGCGATTGGATGTGCCGCGGATGCCGACCGGTGCGTTTTTGTCGCCAATGAATCGTTCGCGAATGAACAGGTTCGGGAAGTTTCTTAGCGTTTCGGCCGTGGTTGCGAGATTTAGGCCTTGGAAGTCGATGGCCAACGCTTGTTGCGTAACAGCCGGCGCCTTCTGGTCGAATGTAGCTGGATTGGTTTCGACGATGTAGTCGTCAAGACGCACCGGCGGTGCGTCGCTGGGGTCGGTCTCCGCGGCGAACGCGAAGGTGGACAAGGCAACGGCGAGAACGGCCGTCGATGAAAGACGAAAAGAAAGGGACATGGTGAGAAATATGGGTGAGCACGCGAACGACGCGCGCGTGCAAGCGCGACCCAAGTAGGTGTCGAGGGAAAACCGGCCCGATTTGGGTCCGGTGAGACTCCGCTAGGCGCGGAGCGGCAAAAGCGCGTTAAACGCGCGGCGGCGGCGTGGGCGGCGAGGCGCGCAACATCCCGCTCACGTCAAAATCGGCCGGTCTCCAAGAAGCGCTTTCGGGCACAGAGACGAAGAATTGCCCTGCGGGCTGGATCACAAACAAGAGTCTCTCGCCCTTTTTCACTTCTGGTGGGAGGGACTTATTCTCTTGGCGCTTGGCCTGATTCACCGCGCGGCAGATGGAGCACATCTCACCATCGAACGTGCGCTTGGCGGCGGCGCCAAACGACATCGTTTCCGCATCGGTGATGAACATTTTTCCCCAGCCAAATGCCTGCACCAAGTCCCATTGGGCGCCCGTGGCAAGAAACCACGAAAAGAGTACAACGATGAGTTGGGCGCGTTTCGGCACGGAGCCCTAGTTGGCTCGTCCCTTCGAGAGCCGCAATCCTCATTTCTTGTCCTCTCAAAAAGCAAGAAATGCGCAATCATCACATGACATTTGATAATGTTCCCTTACGACGGTAAACGACGTGACGATCTGAATAAAAAGCGGGCGCGGTGTGACGGCCCCACGGCCTGCCTGATGATCGAAGGGCGACCGACACGGCGGTCTTTTACGCCTACGTGCGCGAGATCTTCGTGCCCAGCCTGCGCCCCGATGACATCATGGTGATAGATAACCTGGTCCCGCACAAGCGCGGCCGCAGAAGCACTCATCGCCGAAGGTCCGCTCAACGCCACGTTAATCTTCGCCGATCTCGTCGGCTTCGCGCCGATCGCGAACCGGCAGCCGCCGCGGCAAATTGTCGCGATGGTTGGCGGTGTTCTCACGGCGTTCGACGAGCTGGCCGTCGCCTGGCAGACGGAGAAGATCAAGACCATTGGCGGCGCCTACATGGTCGTCGTGGGGCTGCGCACGGCACAGACTGAACACGCGTGGATCACTCCACACGCTTCTAAGCTGCCACAGCCTTGTCTCAGATATCAGCCCTCGACATCAGGTCGCCGATTTTGATGTTAAGCGCTCCGGCGATCTTCACGCTCGCGGCTACGGAGCAACACCCACTCGCTCACGGTCGGTCTACGGGGAACCCTTGGCGGTCCAGCGCGGCCGTCGACTGACTCAGGTCCGGCGCCACCCCAATCGGCATCGGGGTTTTCCCGATGCTGCGACCGGAAAGCTCCGGGGGATTCTCCGGTGCTTTTCCGAACACAAATGCCTTCCCGGATCCCGGCCTAGGGTTTGGGATGATCCAGCCTGTAAACGGCCGCCCGTGTTCCCGTGGGCCGATTGATTCCCGTCTTGGTTTCAGTCGGCCCCAACTCCCAGCGCCCAAAAATCGTTTCTGTATGGTCTCCTTGATCGCTCTGCCGACCCGTCTCGACAAACGCCAGCTCGCGAACGCACTTTCCAGTCTGCGCAAAGGCGATTTCTCCGTCCGGATGCCAAGCGGGATGGCCGGGCTCGACGGCCAGATCGCCGATGAATTCAACGAGCTGGTCGAAATCAACCAGCGGATGGCCGAAGAGCTGGAGCGCATCAGCCAGGCGGTCGGCAAGCAGGGCCAGATTTCCCAGCGCGCCAGCATCGGGAAGGTCACCGGCGCGTGGCAGGATGCGATCACCTCGGTAAATTCGCTGATCAACGACCTGGTGCATCCCACCTCGGAAATGGCCCGCGTCATCGGCGCGGTCGCCAAGGGCGACCTTTCGCAGAGCGTCGCGCTCGAAATCCAGGGCCGGCCGCTCGAGGGTGAGTTCCTCCGGATCGCCCGCACCGTGAACACCATGGTGGACCAGCTTTCCTCCTTCGCGTCGGAGGTCACGCGCGTCGCCCGCGAGGTCGGCACCGAGGGCAAGCTCGGCGGCCAGGCGCAGGTGCCCGGCGTCGCCGGCACGTGGAAGGACCTCACCGACTCGGTGAACTCGATGGCCGGCAATCTCACGGCCCAGGTCCGTAACATCGCCGCGGTTACGACGGCGGTCGCGAATGGCGACCTGACGAAGAAAATCACGGTCGAGGTGCGCGGCGAAATCCTCGAGCTGAAGAACACCATCAACACGATGGTCGACCAGCTGAACTCGTTCGCTTCCGAGGTGACGCGCGTGGCGCGCGAGGTCGGCACGGAAGGCAAGCTCGGCGGCCAGGCCGACGTGCGTGGCGTCGCCGGCACGTGGAAGGACCTCACTGACAATGTGAATTTCATGGCCGGCAATCTCACCGGCCAGGTGCGTAACATCGCCGCGGTCACGACCGCGGTCGCGAACGGCGACCTCTCGAAGAAGATCACGGTCGACGTCAAGGGCGAGATCCTCGAGCTGAAGAACACGGTCAATATCATGGTCGACCAGCTCTCGTCCTTCGCCGCCGAGGTGACGCGCGTGGCGCGCGAGGTCGGCACCGAGGGCAAGCTGGGCGGCCAGGCCGATGTGCGCGGGGTGTCGGGTGTCTGGAAGGACCTGACCGACAATGTGAATTTCATGGCGGCCAACCTGACGAACCAGGTCCGCAACATCGCCGACGTGACCAAGGCCGTTGCGGCAGGCGACCTCTCGAAGAAGATCACGGTCGACGTGAAGGGCGAGATCCTCGAGCTGAAGAACACCGTCAACACGATGGTGGACCAGTTGAACTCGTTCGCGTCGGAGGTGACGCGTGTCGCGCGCGAGGTCGGCACGGAAGGCAAGCTCGGCGGCCAGGCCGACGTGCGCGGTGTCTCCGGCACGTGGAAGGATCTCACCGACTCGGTGAATTCGATGGCGGGCAATCTCACCGCGCAGGTCCGCAACATCGCCGCCGTCACCACGGCGGTGGCGAACGGCGACCTGACCAAGAAGATCACGGTCGATGTCCGCGGCGAACTCCTCGAGCTGAAGAACACGATCAACACGATGGTCGATCAGCTCTCGTCCTTCGCGGCCGAGGTGACGCGCGTGGCGCGCGAGGTCGGCACCGAAGGCAAGCTCGGCGGCCAGGCGGTCGTGAAGGGCGTCGCCGGCACCTGGAAGGACCTCACCGACTCGGTGAACTCGATGGCCGGCAACCTCACGGCGCAGGTCCGCAACATCGCGGCGGTCACGACGGCAGTGGCGAATGGCGACCTTTCGAAGAAGATCACGGTCGACGTCCGCGGCGAGATCCTCGAGCTGAAGGACACGATCAACACGATGGTCGTGCAGCTGAACTCGTTCGCCTCGGAGGTGACACGCGTGGCGCGCGAGGTCGGCACGGAGGGCAAGCTGGGCGGCCAGGCCGACGTGCGCGGCGTCTCGGGCGACTGGAAGGACCTGACCGACAACGTGAATTTCATGGCGGCGAACCTGACGAACCAGGTGCGCAACATCGCCGCGGTCACGACGGCGGTGGCGAACGGCGACCTCTCGAAGAAGATCACGGTCGACGTGAAGGGCGAGATCCTTGAGCTGAAGAACACCATCAACACGATGGTCGACCAGCTGAACTCGTTCGCGTCGGAGGTGACGCGCGTGGCGCGCGAGGTTGGCACGGAGGGCAAGCTCGGGGGCCAGGCCGTCGTGCGCGGCGTTTCCGGCACCTGGAAGGACCTCACCGATAACGTCAATTCGATGGCGTCGAACCTCACCTCGCAGGTGCGCGGCATCGCGAAGGTCGTGACCGCGGTCGCGAACGGCGACCTCAAGCGCAAGTTGTCGTTCGAGGCCAAGGGCGAAATCGCCGAGCTCGCCGACACGATCAACAACATGATCGACACGCTCGCCACGTTCGCCGAGCAGGTGACCACGGTGGCCCGCGAGGTCGGGGTCGACGG
Organism: Opitutaceae bacterium; assembly: GCA_035545515.1. Taxonomy (GTDB): domain Bacteria; phylum Verrucomicrobiota; class Verrucomicrobiia; order Opitutales; family Opitutaceae; genus ER46. The sequence continues at coordinate 29,147 of DASZYH010000205.1, read as the reverse complement.
CAAGCTGGGCGGCCAGGCCAAGGTGCCCGGCGCCTCCGGCACCTGGAAGGACCTCACCGACAACGTCAATCAGCTCGCGGCCAATCTCACCACCCAGGTCCGCGCGATCGCCGAGGTCGCGACGGCCGTCACGAAGGGTGACCTCACTCGTTCGATCAAGGTCGAGGCGTCCGGCGAAGTCGCCGCCCTCAAGGACACGATCAACGAGATGATCCGCAACCTGAAGGACACCACGATCAAGAACAACGAGCAGGACTGGCTGAAGACCAACCTGGCGAAGTTCTCCCGGATGCTCCAGGGCCAGAAGGACCTCCTCACGGTCGGCAAGCTGATCCTCTCCGAACTCGCCCCCGTCGTCGGCGCGCAGCACGGCGTGTTCTACACCATGATCAACTCGGGCGAGGAGCCGCGGCTGCACCTGCTCGCCAGCTACGCCTTCCGCGCGCGCAAGCACGCCACGCACGACCTCAAGCTCGGCGAGACCCTCGTCGGCCAGGCCGCGCTGGAAAAGGAGCGCATCCTGCTCACGAAGGTGCCGAGCGAATACGTCCAGATCAGTTCGGGACTCGGCGAAGCCACGCCGCTCAACCTGATCGTCCTCCCGGTGCTCTTCGAAGGCCAGGTCAAGGCCGTCATCGAGCTCGCCTCGTTCGAGAGCTTCTCGCCGACGCACCTCATCTTCCTCGACCAGCTCACCGAATCGATCGGCATCGTGCTGAACACGATCGAGGCGAACATGCGCACGGAGGATCTCCTCAAGCAGTCGCAGTCGCTCGCCCGCGAACTCCAGGCGCAGCAGGAGGAACTGCAGAAGACCAACCTCGAGCTCGAGGACAAGGCCAAGCTGCTGGCCGAGCAGAACGTCGAGGTCGAAAAGAAGAACATGGAAGTCGAGCAGGCGCGCCAGGCCCTCGAGGAAAAGGCCGCCCAGCTCGCGCTTACCTCGAAGTACAAGTCCGAGTTCCTCGCCAACATGTCGCACGAGCTGCGCACGCCGCTCAACTCGCTGCTGATCCTTTCGGATCAACTGTGCGGCAACAAGGAGGGCAACCTGATCCCGAAGCAGGTCGAATTCGCCAAGACGATCCATTCCTCCGGCCAGGATCTCCTCCGCCTGATCAACGACATCCTCGACCTCGCGAAGATCGAGTCGGGCACGGTCTCGGTCGAAGTCAGCGACCTGCGGCTGCAGGACCTCAAGGACTACGTCGAGCGCACGTTCGAGCCGATCGCGGACCACAAGAAGCTCGAGTACGACGTCGTGCTCAATCCGAAGCTGCCGCGCACGGTGCGCACCGACGCGAAACGGCTGCAGCAGATCCTCAAGAATCTCCTCTCGAACGCCTTCAAGTTCACCGAAAAGGGACGCGTCATGCTGGAGATCGAGCCGGCGACGTCCGGGTGGACGTCGGATCATCCGACCCTCAGCACCGCGCCCGAGGTCGTCGCGTTCCGGGTCAGCGACACCGGCATCGGCATCCCGACGGACAAGCAGCAGATCATCTTCGAGGCGTTCCAGCAGGCCGACGGTTCGACCAACCGCAAGTACGGCGGCACGGGCCTGGGCCTTTCAATCAGCCGCGAAATCGCGCGATTGCTTGGCGGCGAAATCCAACTCGTCAGCATCGTGGGCGAGGGCAGCACCTTCACGCTGTACCTGCCGGCGACCATCGGCGCGTCCGAACGGATCGAGACGGGCTCCGTCGTCCAGCCGTCGGGCGGCTACGTCCGCGTGCCGCGGTCGATCGTGCCGACGGCGGTAAGCGCCCCCCTCATCGTCGACGACCGCGACCAGATCGGCCCGAAGGACAACGCGGTCCTGATCGTCGAGGACGATTCCGTCTTCGCCGGCCAGGTCCTCGAGGTGGCGCACAATCACGGGTTCAAGGCCGTGGTCGCCGCCCGCGGCAGCGACGCGCTGCAACTCGCGCAGAAGATTGCATTCACCGCCATCACGCTCGACATCATGCTCCCCGACATCGACGGACGCCGCGTGCTCACCCGCCTGAAGGAGGACCCGGCGACCCGGCACATTCCGGTGATGATCGTCTCGGGGACCGATCAGGACGACGCCGGGCTGAAGCACGGCGCGCTGGCGCATCTGGCGAAACCGATCCCGCAGGATCGCCTGAACGAGGCGTTCGCCTCGCTGAAACAGTTCGTCGAGCGGCCGGTGAAGAACCTGCTGCTGGTCGAGGACAACGAGGTCCAGCGCAACAGCACGATCGAACTGATCGGCAACTCCGACGTTCACACCTACGCCGTCGCCACGGGCGAGGAGGGGCTCGCCGCCCTCCAGGAGCGGCCGTTTGACTGCGTCGTGCTCGACCTGGGGCTGCCCGACATGCCTGGAACGAAATTCATCGAGCAGGTCAAGGCGGCCGGTTTCGAGACGCTGCCAATCGTCGTCCATACCGGACGCGAACTGCCGAAGGAGGAGGTCGAGGAGATGAAGCGGCTGGCGCGGACCGTCATCCTGAAGGACGTGCAGTCGCCCGAGCGGCTCTTCGACGAGACGGCGCTGTTCCTGCACCGGAACGTCGGCAAGCTGCCGCCGGAAAAACGGCGGCTGGTCGAGAGCCTCCACCGCGACGGCGAAATTTTCGCCGGCAAGCGGGCGCTGATCGTGGACGACGACATGCGCAACATTTTCGCGATGACGAGCTTCCTCGAGCGGTACGAGATGGTCGTGACCCCGGCCGAAAACGGGCGCGATGCGCTCTCGGTCCTCGAGCAGAACGAACTCTTCGACGTGATCCTGATGGACATCATGATGCCCGACCTCGACGGCTATGAGACGATGCGGCGCATCCGGGCGATGCCGCGTTACCAGGACCTGCCGATCCTCGCCCTCACCGCGAAGGCGATGAAGGGTGACAAGGAAAAGTGCCTCGACGCGGGCGCGTCCGATTACATCGCGAAACCGGTCGACACCGAACAGTTGCTGGCGCTGCTCCGGATCTGGCTGTACCGCTGACGTGAACTCGCCAACCCGCCCGCGGATGAGCGCGAAGCCGGCCAAACCGGCGAACGGAGCCGAAACCACCCGCGTGATCACGCTGGCGCAGCCGGCGCGCACGAGCCGGGCTTCGGCGCGCCGCAATGGAACCGCCAACGGGGTGGAGCCGTCTGTGGCCGTTCCCCCCGCCCCTGTTCCCGACGTCGTGCCGACGGTACCGCAAATCGACGAACCGATCGAAATCCTGCTCGTCGATGACGCGCCGGACAAGCTGCTTGCCCTGGAGGCGGCCCTGAGCGACCTCGGGCAGACGATCGTCAAGGCGGAGTCGGGCAGCGAAGCGCTCCGCCTGGTCCTCCGGCGCGAATTCGCCGTCATCCTCCTCGACATCAACATGCCGGGGATGGACGGCTTCGAAACCGCGTCGCTGATCCGGCAGCGCAAGTCGAGCGCGCACACGCCGATCATCTTCGTCACGTCCTTCAGCACGGGCGACATCGAGGTGTACCGCGGCTACTCGCTCGGCGCGGTGGACTATCTCTTCACCCCGGTGACGCCGGAGGTGCTGCGGTCCAAGGTCACGGTCTTCGTGGAACTCGCGAAAAAGAACCGCGAGATCCAGCGCCAGGCCGCCGCCCTGCGGCACGTGGAGGAGGAGCGCATGCAGCGGCAGCTCGACGCGGCGAATGCGCGGATCGAGTGGGAGACGCGCCGCAACCATTTCTTCCGCCTCTCGATCGAACTCCTCGCGATCGCGACGTACGACGGCGTGTTCACGCAGACCAATCCCACCTGGGAAAAGACGCTGGGCTACACCCAGGACGAACTGCACGGGCACGCGCTGAACGAATTCATCCATCCGGACGATCTGGCCGCCACGAAGGACATCGTCGGAAACATCCTCCAGGCGGACACCTCCCTTTATTTCGAGAACCGCTTTCGCGCCCGCGACGGCAGCTATCGCTGGATCGGCTGGACGATCGCGCCGTTCGCGGCGGAGGGACTGCTGTACATCTTCGCCCGCGACATGACGGAGCGGCGCCAGCGGGAGACCGAGATCCAGCGGCTCAACTCCGATCTCGAGCAGCGCACACTGAGTCTCCAGATGCTGAACCAGGAACTGGAGTCGTTCTCGTATTCACTCGCCCACGACCTCCGGACACCGCTCCGCTCGATCAGCGCCTATTCCGAGATGCTGGCGGCGGGGGAGGCTGGCGAGCTGACCGATGAAGTGATCCGGATGGTCCGGACCATCAATCGGAACAGCGGGCGAATGACCCAGCTGATGGACGATTTCCTCGCCTTTTTCCGCGTGGCGCGGAAGGACGTGAAGCAGGAGACCATTGCGATGACGGCGGTGGCGCGCGAGGCCATCGCGACGGTCGGCATCGACGGGGGCCGGGCGATCGAGTTTCACGTGGGATCCCTCCCGGCGGCGAAGGGCGACCCGGCCATGGTGCTCCAGGTGTTCGTCAACCTGATCTCGAACGCGGTGAAGTTCACCGCCAAGCAACCGCAGGCCGCCATCGAGGTCGGCTGCCAGTCCGAGCGCGTGCCGCCCGTGTACTACGTCAAGGACAACGGCGTCGGCTTCAACATGAAGTACTACAACCGGCTGTTCGGCGTGTTTGAGCGCCTGCACCGCCGCGAGGAGTTCGACGGTACGGGCATCGGCCTCGCGATCGTCCAGAAGATCGTCCAACGCCACGGCGGCTCGGTCTGGGCGGAGTCCGTGGTCGATCACGGCGCGACGTTTTTCTTCACTCTGGAACCCGGCGCAACGCCTCCCGCCGCGCCGGGCTGACCCTCCGACTTGTCATTCCGGGCGCGTGGAGAAGGCATAGACTCGAAGCTGGAACGAGCAGGTGCCTTCCCCGCGCTCGGAATGACCTTGGTCGGACCGGGCGGACCCGTCACGGGACGGGATGGTTTCTCGCCTTCTCGGCGGCGGCTTTCGCGGCGGCTTCGAGGCGGACCCGGTCGATGCCGCGGATGATCGGCAGGGTGACGTAGTACACGGCGGTCGCCCAGAACGGCACGAGGATCGCCCAGATCAGGATCGCATGGAAGGCGGTCAGGCTGTACGTCGCCACGAAATCGATCGGATGCTGGTGCAGCAGCCGCATCATGCTGCGGAACTGGAGCCGGGTGTGCTCGTGTCCGAACACGCTTTCGCCCCAGCGAAACGCGTAAAAGATGAACGTCAGGTGCAGGGGCGTGCAGACGTAGTTCACCCCCTGGATGATCGGCTGGTTGAGCTTCATCACGATCCCGATCAGGAGGCAGAACAGCGTCGTCGTCCCGAGAATCGGAAACATCGCGATCGCGCTGCCGATCGCGATGGTCAGCGCGATCTTGTGGGGAATCAGGCCCTGGGTCAGCTGCGCGACGACGGGATCCACGATCCGCCGTTGCCACACGTTGCGTGGCGCCGTCGCTGAGCTGGAAGCGATGACCGGATCATTCACGGACACAGCGGAGGACCGATAGCAGAGAATCGCCCGATGGGAAGCCGCGTTCGGGAAAATTTCCCGGGCCCCGCGAACGAACGAGCGCCCGCCGGATCGAGCGCCGCTGCCGCTGGGGGCCGGCGACGGCAAGGAGCTGCCGCGGAGGCGGTTCAAGCCCCGCGAAACGCCGGTGCGGGCGAGGCCGCGCGGCTACGACTTCGTTTCGACCTTGGCCGCCGGCGCAAAGACGAACACCTGTTCCGCCTGGGCGAGCACCGGCTGGCCGTGGTGCCGCGGCGGCGCGAACCGCCACTGCTTGACGGCCGCGCGGGCGGCGCTGGCCAGCCACATGTCACCCGAGTGGATGACCGCCGGCAGACGCGCCCGCCCGGACTCGTCGATGAAGAAGCGGATCGTGACCGAGCCCGCCCGGCCGGCTTCGATCCACGTTTGCGGATAGATCGGCGAAGGGGTCTCGACCGCCGTCAGGCGCTGGTCGAGCGTGTCCGCACCATGGGCAAAATACGGCAACTGCGCGGCGAACGCCTCTTCCAGCGCGGAATCGGGGTGCTTTTCGTAGACCACGATTCCTTCCACGGTGAAATCGAACGTGATGCTGACGATTGAAACGGCCGGCTCGCCTTTCACGCGGCCGGGTTCGAAGGTCCAGGTTTCGACCGTGCGCTCCGCTTCATCCGCGAGTTCGCGGTGGGTGTACTGGATGACGAGTTTGTCCGCAATGCGTCCGGTCGGGTCGAGTTCGAGCACGAGCGTCGCCTGGCCTTGCGTCACCCCGCGGCGGAGCAGCCGGAGTGGAAACGTCGCATGCGTGGTTTGATGGATCTTGCAGGGCACGTAATCAGCCCTGGCAGCGGACGCGGCTTCCACCGCGAACGCCGCCGGCGCGGTCGCCATTGCGACCAGCATCAGCAGGAGGACGGGGGTTTTCATGGGCGACCCGATGGTACGCCCGGTTAACCCTGCCCGCAATCCGATCCCTTCGCCGGGGACCGCCCGCCGTTACTCGGTCGGAACGTCCGGCCGGAGATGGTGCGCCTGTTCGGTTTCGTCGCGATGCAGCGCGGGACGCGCCGTGCGTTGCGGCGGATTGACCTGCGCGGCCGTGGCGGTCGCGACGGCGATGGCGGCCGCCGCGGGAACGACCTTCTTCAGGGCGGAGTATTCGCCGTGCACGTGGCCGGCCCGCTGGGCCGCCGCGATGCTCGCCCGATGATCGACGCGCGCGGCCTCCTCCATGATCGACGCCGGCACGGGCTTCAGCCCCCAGATCAGCCGGGTCCACGAGAGCGCCTTCAGCAGGTAATACGTGATGTCCACTTCCCACCAGTAGAAGCCGTTCCGCGTCGCGGACTGATAGCGGTGGTGGTTGTTGTGCCAGCCTTCTCCCAGCGTGACGAACGCCAGGATCCAGCTGTTCCGGGAGTCATCGCCCGTGTCGAAGCGGCGGCGTCCCATCAGGTGGGCCATCGAATTGATGCAGGACGTGCCATGGAACAGTGCCGTCGTGCTGATGAAGAATCCCCAGACCAGAAGCTGCCAGCGGTTCGTCCCGAGGGCCGGCGCGTGAATTTCCAGCCACCAGCCGGCGGCCCAGACCGCGACGGCGAAGAGGAACGGCACCACCGTGTCGAATCGGTTCAACCAGACGAGCTCCGGGTATTTCGCGAGGTCCTTCACCTTGGAGTAGTCGGTGGGAAAATTGCGGCGGCTCGTGATCCAGCCGATGTGCGACCACCAGAATCCGTGCACGTGCGGCGAGTGCGCGTCCTCGGCCTCATCGGAATGCTGGTGATGATGGCGGTGATGGAAGGCCCACCAGAGCGGCCCGCGCTGGACGGTGGTGCCGCCCCAGAGCGCGAGCAGAAACTGGCCGCCCCGCGACGTGCTGTAGGTCTTGTGCGAGAAATACCGGTGGTAGATCCCGGTCACGGCGAACATCCGGACGAAGTAGAGGGCGACGGCGGTCCAGACGGCGAACGGACTCCAGCCGACGAGCCACACGGCGAGACATCCGGCGTGCAGGATGATGAACGGAATGCACCGCATCCAATCGACCCGGTCCGGTTCCGCGCGGAGCGCGTCGGCCCCTTCCGGGGCATAATCTGCGTCGATCCACTGGACGAAGGCGGACAAGGCGCGGCGAAAGGCAGAGCGGGAATTCGAACCAGAGGGCGTGGGCATCACAATGAAGTCGACCAGCGAACCCGGAGCCTGAACGACGCGCAAGCCGGCTTTGCAGGAAAACGCGAACGCGTTTCCACCCTTGACGCGATCCGCGGCGGCCGGTCCGGCCCGGGTGGCGCGCCCTCGCCGATGGCCGCGGCCCCGGCTGCCCCTCCCGGCGCCCCGCGAGCCCGAGTGTTCTGCGGGACGGGGCGGGGAACTTCCCTAAGTACCTAGGAAACATTCAGGTGACGGCCCCGGCTTCGCATTGACCATTCGGCACGAGGTTTGCTCAGTGCAGGCGCTTTCGCGGAGTCTCAAAATGTTCTTTGCATCGCGAGCACATTGGAAAGGGCCGGCGTTGCGACGAGGGCGAGCAGACGAGCCGGCACAGACGGGCCCCAAAACCTGCACTTTGATCGTCCGGAGCCGGTTTACCGGCCCGGTTGGTCAATCCGCCAGCGCTGGCACCTCAGACGTGACAGCGGGGGCGTTTCCAAACCCGAAGTGAGAAAACCAAACTCTCCGCTTTGCCGCGGAGTTTATCCGATGAAAGCAGTCAGTAAACTCGTCCTCCTGCTCAGCCTGAGCGCGCTCGGTTGCGTGGTCGCCAATGCGTCGACGCCCGAGCAGACGTACATCGATAGCTACCGGAAAGATTCGAATACGCCGGTGCCCGTTGCGGTGGTGACACCCACCGTGGGACCCGAGTATGCGGGATCGACCGTGGAGATCGCGTTCGTCGTCGATCAGGCCGGCATGCCGGCCGATCTCAGCGTCAAGTCCGCCGCGGACGACGCGCTGGGTTCGCTGGTGCTCGATGCAGTCAAACAGTGGCGATTCAAGCCTGCCATGCACAACGGTGCGCCGATCGCGACGAAAGTCGTGCTCCCGGTGAGGATCGTTGAGCCGGCGTTCGATGGCTCGGTCGTCGCTTCGAACTAAGAAAACAACCAGGGGCGCCTCCGAAAGCGGGGGCGCCCCTGTATTTTATCGTCGGATCAATGGGTTGCTACGACGAGTCCCCTCCGCCCGGGGACGACGGTTCGGTCGCAACAAGTGCAGTTAGAAGAATGAGTACGATTACGGCGGCTAGCATGGCTTGGTGTGGTCAAAACTGGGAAACAGCCGAACGTAGAATGTTTCCGCCAAAAGGGAATACTCCGCGGGCGTCTTAAAAGTCCCGCAGGCGCCCACCTGCTTTTCACTTATAGTTGAAACCGACCTCTCCTCCACGTTGCCATTGCAAATGAGGCAGTTGTGAAACGAGGGCGGCCATAAAGATTTTACCGGAATCCCTACGCGCCGGGCCTCCACCGCCGCTGGCGCATGTCTCTGCCAGAACGAAATTTGACCCGCCGCCGAGTCGCCTCGAGCGCGGGTCGTTTCACAACCGGTTGAACTAGAGCTTCCTGAGCGTGATATCCCCGTTCATGGTCGCGACGTTGATCTCGGGTCCACCTCCGTTGAGCGTGCCACTCACGAGCTTGCCGCCCGTCATGGCCGGGATCGCGGGAATGGGTGGCATCGGCGGCATGGCCGGAATGGGATGAGCGCGAGGCATCGGGCGGGCGGTGGCGTCGCCATCCTCTGTTGCGCCTTCGACGCCCTGCCGGGCGGCTTCGGCAGCCTCGTGGATCGCCTCCGCGGCCCTCTTGGCGGCCTCCGCGCTCGCACGCCCCGCCTCCTGGAATGCCCGGCGCATTTCGGCCGTCAGCACGCGGCGGTCGCGGCTGTTGCCGCCGGGCAGGGACTCCACCTTCGTCGCGAGCGCCGATTCATCGAAATCGGTCAGGATCGTCCCGTTTTGGGTCCGCAGCCGCACGTTGGCCTTCGCATCGGCGCGCACCTTCAGCACCACCGCGCCGTTCATCGAGGTGAAGGATACCGGCTTGTTCTCGTGGAGGTCGCGGACGGTGGCGTGAATCTCGCCGTTCGTCGTTTCGACGGACGCCCCCCCGACAAGGTCGTTGATCCGCACCTCACCGTTCAGACTCTTCACGTTGATGTCGCCGGTGATGCCGCCGCAGCGCACGTCACCGCCAAACGCGTTCGTCACAACGACGTTGGCGTTCTTCGGCACGGTCACGTCGAAGTTCGACGGCTCCCCGCCCATCCAGCCGTCGGCGAGCGCGTCAAGGGTCACCACGTTGTCCTTTTCGGTCAGCGAGTAGCTCGAGGTGACCGTGAGGACGCGCAGCCCGTCCTTCCGCACCGCGGGTTGCTGCGGCACGGCTTCCGTCTTCACGCGCACGTCCGGCACATCAGCGCCGCGGATGGTGATGTCGCCACGGGCGACGGCGATCTTGACGGTCCCCGTCTTGCCGGGATCGGAGAACTTGATCGTCGTGGTATTTTCGTCGGCGGCGCGGGCGGTGCCCAGCAACGCCAGCGCGGCGAGGAGGAGAGGGAGGATTTTCATGAGGAATCGTTGGTTGAAGGTTGAGCCGTGCGGGGTGACAGCGGCGGTTTGCGCCTCCGTCCGGGTGGTAAAGGTCAGAGTTGGGCGAGGGCGCGCTTCGCCGCGGCGCGGACGTCCTGGTCGGCCAGCGCGTTGACCGACATCCGTTCGAGCGCCGGCTTCGCCTCGCGGTCGCGGGCGGCGGCGAGGAAGTCGATCATTGCGACCTGGACGAGCGGGTTGGTTTCGCGAGGCAGGGAGGCCAGCACGCCGGCGCGAACCGCATCGCGGCCGGCCAGCGGGTAGAGCGCCTCGAGGGCGCGCAGCCGCACGTTCGCGCTCGGGTCGAGCGCCAGCGAGGTGATCAGTTCGTCGACGACCCGGTTGCCTGGGTTTGCGACCGATGCGGAGGTCATCACGCCCGCGAGTCGTTCGCTGGCCGGCTGGGTCTGCTCGTCGCGCAACGCCGACGCCACGAGCTGGTTCATCGCATCGAGCCGGTCGACCTTGTTCTTGAGCTGTCGCAGCTCGCGCGCCGTCTCATCCGACGCGATGGGGGCGGGCGCGGGCGCCGGGGAGTAGCGGGTGCCGGCGAGGAAGCCGCCGAGCAGGAGTGCCGCGGCCGCCGCGGGCGCCAGGACCCAGCGCCAGATGCGGCGGCTGCGGTTCCGAAAGTCGCGTTCGGCGTTCGCCCGGGCGCTGGTGGCGGAATGTTTCTCCTCCTCGAGCATCGCATAAAAATCGCGGCGGAGGGCCGGTGAAGGGGCGCCGATGGGCAGCCCGTCCAGCGTTTCCAGCGTTCGATGGAGCATCGCGAATTCGCGCTGGCAGGCCGGACAGTTGGCGAGGTGCTCGCGCACCTCGCCCAGCGCGGCGGCCGGCGTGCGCGGGTCGAGCAGTTCGGGGAAGCTTTCGCGGACTCTTTCGCAGGACAGGGAATTCATGGCAGGTGCGCCGGGTTCAGGCCGGCGTTTGCTTTTGCAGTTGGAAATAGAGGTCGCGGAGTTCGCGCACGGCGCGATGGGCGCGGACCTTTGCGGCGCCGACGGAGCAGTCGAGAATCACGGCGATCTCGGCGAACGAGAGCTCCTGAAAGCGTGAAAGCAGCAGGATTTCGCGGTCACCGTGATCGAGTCGCGCGAGCGCGGTTTGCAGCAGGGCATGGTCGTCGTGGACGGTCGCTTGCGTGGCGGCGTGCGGGGCCTCGTCGGCCCGTTCGCTCAGCGCGGCGGGATCGGTCGGATGCGGCGCGGCATTTGTCCGCCGGAAGTGGTCCGCCGCGCACCGCCGCGCGAGGTGATACATCCACGCCGTGAAGCTTCCATCGTCCCGGTAGGTATGGCGGTATTTCAGCATCCGCTGGAAAACCGTCTGCGTCAGGTCCTCGGCGGCCGTGCGGTCGCCGGTCAGCTTGACCAGGAAACCAAACAGCGGGCCATGGTGGCGTTCGAACAGTTCGCCGAGTGCGTCGAGTTCGCCGTCGCGGACGGCGAGCATCAACCCATGGTCGGAACGTTGCTGGGAAGGGGGTTCCACACGTGATGCGACTCGCGCGGCATTTACGCCCGGCGGGCTGCCGGGAGCGAGGCGATTCGCCGGATCGCGGTGACGATCAACGGCGGTCACGGCGGGAGGCGGTGCTGCGAGCGTTTCGATCACGGCGGGTGCGGGTCATGGGTGTTCGGCGGGGGAAACCATCCCGGCGGTCAAAGGTTACATTGAAAACCAGGCCGCGGGCGGCGCATTCGACGGTCGACCTTTGCGTGCGGATACTTACGTTTCGGCGCCATGAACCGTCGCGAATTCCTCCGCCGGAGCTCGATTGTCGCCGCGTCCGGGCTGTTCGCCCGTTCCCGCCTGCTCGCCGCCGCCACCGCCCCGACTCCCGCCGGCCGCCCGCCGGGACAGGTGGGGGCGAATTTTGGTGAATTTCGGCCGCTGCGACGCGACGTGGGCGTGTTCGTGGGGCGGGGTGGCACGATCGCCTGGCTGGCCTCGAACGGGGCGCTGGCCGTCGTCGATACCCAGTTTCCTGATACCGCCGCCATGTGCCTGGCCGGCATTCCCGGCCGCGCGGGACGGACGGTCGATGTGGTGCTGAACACGCACCATCACGCGGATCACACCAGCGGCAATCCGACGTTTCGCCCGGTCGCCCGCACGATCGTCGCCCAGGCGAACGTTCCGCGCCTGCAGTTCGAGGCCGCCCGCCGGGCCGAGGCCAGCGGCAAGCCCGGCCTCCCGCTTCGGCTCGATCAGCAGGTGTACGCGGACACCACGTTCGCGGAGGTCTGGCGTCACGAACTCGGCGACGAGGTGGTGACCGCACAGTATTTCGGGCCGGCGCACACCGGCGGCGACGCCGTGGTCATGTTTGAACGTGCCAACGTCGTTCATGTCGGGGACCTGGTCTTCAACCGCCTCTATCCGGTGATCGACCGCGTCGCGGGCGGCAGCGTCAAGGGATGGATCAAGGTTCTGGAGGAGGTCGCGCGGGCCTATCCCCAGGACGCGACGTACGTGTTCGGGCATGGCAGCTCGAAATTCGGCATCGTCGGCTCGCATGCCGATCTGGTTGTGATGCGCGACTACTGGTCCGCGGTGCTTGCCCGGGTGGAAAAGGAGATCGCGGCCGGCCGTTCGCGGGCGGAGATCGCGGGGCTCGGCAATCTCGACGGGTTCCCCGATTTCCACACGTCGCCCCCCAACCGTCTCGCCGACAACCTGGCCGCCGCCTACGACGAGCTCACGGCGACGCGTGGCTGAGCTGTCCGGGCCCGGCGGGCGTGAAATCGCGCCGCGCTTTCCGGTGGTTGTTGGCTGGCCTCGGCTGACTTGGCGCGGGTCGGGCGCATTTCCATTTGCGGTCCGAATCGGCGACCACTAGGCCTCCTCGCACATCAGCCTCACACGCCATGTTCAAAGCTGTCGTCAAAACCGTCGCGCTGTTGTGCATTCTTTTCGTCATGCTCTACGTGGGCATGAACAACATCCACCCGATCGACTTCAATTTTCCGGTCGGCGGGACCACGCCGCAAAAGCCGATCCATGCCTCGGCCGCCCTGATCTTTTTCGGGATGTTCGCGGTCGGCCTGCTGGCCGGCACGATCCTCACCGTCGGAGGGGGCAAGGGCGGCAAGCGCGGCGCCGGCGGCAAGGACAAGTAGGCGCGCATGGCGCACGGACCGGAGAGTGCGGCGGGCGGATACGGGGAGTGGCGCCCCGGCTCGATCCGCGGCGCTGCCGGTTTTTATCAGGTTGCCCAAACGCCCGGCGGCCAGTGGTGGCTCCTTGATCCGGAGGGACGGCGTTGTTTCGCGCGGATCGTCCACGGGGTGTCGACACCCGCCCCGGACACGCCGTTCGCGCGGGATCCCGCCGTCCGCCTGCGGGAGTGGGGATTCAATGCCGTCGGCCTGGATGGCGACGGGGCCGGCCGCGAGGACGGACTGGCGTCGATCGAGGCCGTCGGGTTCGTCCGGCTCGGAGGTGCGATTCACGTTTCCGGCGTCCGCCTGCCCGACGTCTTCGCGCCCGACTGGCCGCAGCAGGCCGCGACTCACGCTGCGGCGGTGTGCGGCCCGTGCGCCGCGCACCGGGAGCTGATCGGATGGGTCGCGGATGAGGACGTGACGTGGGGCTCTCCACCCGCCGCGGACCGTCCGGGCCTGCTCCAGATTTGCCTCAGCCTCGAACCGGCGTTCGCCGCCTACCACGCCGCCTGGGAATTTGCGCTCGCCCTGCATGGCGGGGCCCTGGCGTCGCTGGCGCGCGCCTGGGGCGTGCTGCTGCCGAACAAGGAGACCCTGCGGGAAATGACCCGCGGCGATGCCGGAATCACGACGCGCGGATACGTGCGCGACGACGCGCGTTGGTCCGCCGAGTTTGCGCGGCGCTATTTCAGCACGACGTCCGCCGCGATCCGCGCGGCCGATCCGAACCATCTCTGCCTCGGCTGCCGGTTTCGCCCCCTCGCCAGTCCCGCGGTGTTCGAAGCCGCCGCGTATCCATCGGTCGATGTCGTGCTGATCCCGTGGAACAGCCTGCCCCCGGCCGGCGCGCCGACCGGACCGATACTCGCTGATGACGTCGCCTGGGCCGGCGAGGCGTTTGCCGGGCCCGCCGACGCGGCGGGAGCGGCGGCGGCCGGTGCGCGCTCGCGACGCCTGCGGCTGACGTCCGTCGAGCGGATGCTGCGGCGCGGCCGCACGCTGCTCCAGCGCCTGGCCCGGCATCCTGCCGTCGTCGGCTACGCGTGGCGGCAATGGCTCGACGAGCCGGCCGAACAGCCGCCGTTCGCCCGCGGGCTCGTGCACCCCAACGGCGCGGAGGCCCGCGAGCACACGGACCTGCTGTCCGATTTCAATCTCCGGGTCGAAAACCTGCGCCGCAGCGCGGCCCGCCAGCTTTCTCCATGAAACGTCTCCCGCTTCTGCTTGTCGCGTTCGCCCTCCTCGGGCTTGCCTCCGGGTGCGGCCATGTCGACCTCACGCCGGAGGGCAATCCGAACCGTGTGGTCACCGGTACCGTCAACGTGCGGATGAACCTCCTGCCGCCGCCCGATTCGCAGGTCGTCGTCCGTCTCGTCGAGCCGTCCGACACGACGGTCGCGACGGCGGCGCCGAGCCATGATCTGGTGATCGGTGAGCAGGGCACCCGGACGCGGGCCGAACGCGTGGTCGCCGAGCAGGTCATCCGCGCGCCGTCCGGCGTCCCGGTTCCTTTCCGGATCGAATTTCGGGCGAACGACGCGCTGCTTCGCCGCGGGCTGAACATTGAAGCGCGCATTTCGTGGAGCGGCCGCGTCCGTTTCCGCACGCTCGAATCGCAGGTGATCACGCTCCAGACGATCGATTCGCCGCAGGCCATCTGGGTCGAGCCCGTCCAATGAGCGCGGGCCGGCGGAGTGCGCGCCGCTGAAGGGATGGCGGACAGCCTGGGGTTATGTGGCGCGAACTTCGAAACGACCATGAAACCCTCCATTTCCCTGCTGGCCTTCGCGCTCCTGGTCCTCCCCGCTTCGGCCCAAATGCCGAACGCCGCATCGGGCCTGCAGCCGCTGCGCGTGATCGAGAGCGATCTGCCTGTTTTTCCGCACGAGCTCATGCAGCTCGGTGTCCGCGAGGGTGAGGTGCGGGTCGCGTTCAGCGTCGATACGAACGGTCGGATCGACGACTGTCTGGCGGTCCTCTACACCCGCCGCGAATTCGCCGAGGTCAGCCTGGCGGCGCTGAAGCGCTGGCGCTTCGAACCCGCGCGGTTCCGCGGCGAGCCGATTGCCGCGGCGTCGGAGGTGACGATCAAGTTCGAGATCCAGGGCACCGTCGTGGTTTCGATGACGCCCTCGGAGACGATCAGCGCCCGGATCTTCTCGATGCTGGACGATCACGACGGCCTGCGGCCCTGCACGCTCAAGGAGCTCGATCACATCCCGGTGCCGATCGCCGCGCAGACCCCCGTTTTTCCGGCCAATCTTGCCCACCGGAATGGCGTCCGGCAGGTCACGGTTGGCTTCTATATCGACGAGACGGGCGCCGTTCGCCTGCCCAGCGTCGACGTGAACGATGATCCCGAGCTTGGCGCGATCGCGATCAACGCAATTCGGAACTGGAAGTTCGAACCGCCGACCTGCAAGGGCCGCCCGGTGCTGGTGCGGGCCTCGCAATTGTTCAACTTCCACCCCGCGCCGAAAACGGCGGTCGCGGCCGGAACGCAGTAGCCCCGCGTTCCATCGGCAAATCCACCCCGGGCGCCGGCCATCCCTGCCGGCGCCCGCTCTTTTTTTGCCGCCGGTTTCAATGGAGGCCCGGGTGCGGGATGGGCACGCCAGGGCCTCGGAGTATCGGGCGGCCTGTGTTCCCGTGCGAAGCAACGCACGCTCTGTCGGTCCCCGTCGGCGGACATCACGCGGGGACTACCGTCCGCGGCGTCGCCGGCGATCGCTTACATTTCCCGCAGGTACGGGCCAAGCTCGATCCGCAGCTGCTGGCGGGCCCGGTACAGCCGGGTTTCCACGCCCCGCTCGCTGCAACCGACGATCCGGCCGATGTCGCGATAGCTCAGGTGCTCGTAGTGATGCAGCAACACCACCGCGCGCTGGTCGTGCGGCAGGCGGTCGATCGCGCTGCGTAATGCCGCCGCCGCCTCGTCCCGTTCGAGCGCGTCGTTCGGTTCCACCGCGGCCGATGCCCGCTCGGCTCCGGTCGCGGGCGCATCCAGGCTGCATTCCTTGTGGCGGGTCCGCCAGCGATGCCGGTTGTGACAGAGATTCGCGAGCGTGGTGAACAGCCAGGCCGAAAGATTCGTGTCCGGCCGCAGGCGCGTGCGGGCGCGGTGCAGGCGCACGAAGGTCTCGATCACGAGTTCCTCCGCGTCGGCATTGTTTCTCAGGTAGCGCCAGGCAAAGGCGAAGAGCGGGCGCTGCACCTCCGCGACCAGTCCATCGAACGCGACCTCGTCTCCCGCCTGGATCGCCGCGAGTCGGGCGGCGTCGACGAGGGGTTCTGCGTTCACCGGCAGAGTCGGGCTAGTCGTGCAGGGGATGGCCGACATCGGTGAGCGTCGGCCCCAGGAGCTCGAGATAACGTTCCCGCTGCACCGGGGTCATAGTGCTGCTGGTGGCGGCGACGAGCTGGCGGGTCAGCGCCTGGCATTCGCGGTCAATGGCGCGGCGCTGCTCGACGAACCGTGCAAACTCGATGAAATCAACCTGGCCGACGGTCACCCGGCCGCGCTCAAAGGCGGCGTACTCGTCGCGCATCTGCGCCACCTGGGCGGCCAGTGCGAGCAGGCGCGGGCTCGACGCCTCGTGGATCGCCCGGACCCGGGCGAACTGCTGGTCCGTCAGGTTCAGCTCCGTCCGAATCCACGCGAGCTGGCAATTCAGCCGGTCGCCCGTGCAAGGTCGGTGCGCGTCGAACCACGCCACATGGGCGATGACTCCCGCGACGAGTCCGGAGGTGAGGACGGCGATGATGCGTTTCATCGCGCCACCTTTCCCGCCGGCAACGGAGTCGTGGCATCGATCAGCGGGTCGATCAGTTGCACGTAACTCCGCGCGATCTCCGCGCCGTATTCCGCGTGCATCCGGGACACGCGCGCCTCCGCCAGGAACAGCCCGAGGAGGATGCAGGCGGCAACGAACGTGACGGCGAACGAAGGGCGCGCGAATACGGCGTCAAGGCGCGCCACCCACGAGGTTCGCTCGGTCAGCGAGCGTGCGGCGATCTCGCGACGGATCGCGCCGCGCCAATCAGGGGTTTCGGCCGGCGGTTTCCACCGGTCCAGCAGGTCATCAAGGGGATCCCGGGAGGACATGGGGAGGGGCGTGCGTTTGGCGCACGGTCCGACCATAACCCCGCCCCCGCAAAAAGCCCTTCAATTTTCCGGCGGGCGCCGCCTAGCGGTAGAGCCAGTACTTCTCGCTTTGGCGCTGGTAAATCAGGTCCTGCTCGTGCCACCGCCGGATCCAGGCGGCGACATCGATGCGGGCGCCTTCGCGCTGCAACGCGCGCAAAAATTCCTCCGAGCCCATGTGATGCAGGAACCCGGTGAAGTCCCGGTGTGGCGCGGGCAGGAACGGGTTCCGTCCATCCAGCCGGCACGCCAGTTTCATGAGGTAGAAATTGAGCTCGGTTGGCTGCCACGCGTCGTAATCGGTGATCTCGACGTACAACCCGACCGCCGGCCGGCCGGCGGAGTCGATCCCGCTCACGCGCCGGAAGGCCAGCCCCGGCAGGTGCAATGCCCGCAGCTCGCGTTCAAGCACGTCGATCTTTGCCGTCTTGTGGGAAATCCCGCGAAACGCGTACGCCTTGCCGATGCCGTGGAAGAACCCGATCTCAAAATTGGACTTCGGATCGTTGAAGGTCCCGAGACCGACCATGGGATAACCCTCGATCGCGGCAAAATCCGTGATGTAGGGCGACGTGGGAATCCAGCGCAGCCCGGTCTCCGGCCAACGCATCGACCGTTTCCAGCCGCGCATCGGAATCACGACCAGTTTGCCGCGGAGGCGCGCCGCGTCGGGGATGTCCAGTCCGGTCGGCGGCCGCAGGTCCTTCGCCATGCGCGCCAGTTCGCCGATCGTCAGACCGTGAACGTAAGGAACGCAGAATGCGCCGACCCCGTTCGGCGACCGGCGCGAGTCGGCGAGCCGGCTGTCGAGCAGCGGACCGTCGACCTTCAATCCGCCGAGCGGATTGGGCCGGTCCAGCACGACGACCTCCACGCCGTGCTCGAAGCAGCCTTCCATCGCCCATTTCATCGTGTTGATGAAGGTGTAGCTGCGCGTGCCGATGTCCTGCAGGTCGATCACCAGCGCGTCGATGCCCTTCAGCATCGCGCGGGTCGGGCGCCGCGTGGCGCCATAGAGCGAATAGACGCGCAGCCCGGTGCGACGGTCGATCGTGTTTCCGACCGGCACCGCCGCGGGAGCATCGCCATAGATGCCATGTTCCGGGCCGAACAGCGCGACGAGCTTCACCCCGGGCGCATGGCGCAGCACGTCGACGGTGCTGACGCCGCGCCGGTCGACACCGGCCGGGTGCGTGAGCAGCCCGATGCGTTTCCCGCGCAGCGGGGCGAAGTCCTCGGCCTCGAGCACGTCGATTCCCAGCATGACCGGTGCGAGTCGTGGCGCGCGGCCGAAATCCGGCGGCAGGGTGAAAAGCGGCGCGGCGGCGGCGGCCGGTCGCGTTGGCCGGGGCGGCTGGCTGGCGCTGCATCCGACCAGCGCCAGCAGTGGGACGATGAGTGAAACGAGGCGTTTCAGCGAAATCAGGTGGTCCGCGCCAGGCATCGGTCCGAGCGAGAAGTATCGATCGCGGGTGGGCAAGGATCATTCGCGGCACCGGCCGGCGTCGGCGGCGTGGTGCGACTTTGCGACCGCCGGAACGGCGCCGCTTCGCGCCACGCTTGGTTGCGCCGCGAAACCCGGCTTGGGCGCGAACGAACAACCCGCCGGCACCGCTATCGCTGGAACAACCTCCGGACGGCCGCACCGAGGTTCGCGGGCGCCTCCCGGAGCGCCTCCGCCAGCGGCAGGCCGGGCGGCGTGATCGCGTGCAGCGTCAGCCCGGCAGGGACGTGCGTCGCGGCGACCGCCCCGGCGAAGACGTGCACGGGCTTGCCAAGCGCAAGGGCGCGGGCGGCGACCGCCCCGGGGCCCTTGCCGCTGAGGGAACTGTCGTCGAACCGGCCTTCGCCTGTGATCACGAGATCGGCTGCGGCGATCTTCGCGTCCAGGTCGAGCCAGCGCGATACGAAGTCGAAACCCGGCAGCAATCGCGCGCCGGCCGCCACCATCAATCCGAACGCAATCCCGCCGGCCGCCCCCGCACCGGCCACGTCCATCAGCGTATCCGGCTGCCCGCACTGCGCGCACAGCAGCAGCGCCATCCGGGCGCCCGCGTGATCCATGCGCGCGCCGTCCTCCGGTTGCAGCCCTTTCTGGGGACCGTAGACGGCCGCCGCCCCGTTGGGGCCGAGCAGGGGATTGCTCACGTCGCAGGCGATGAAAATCGGCGGCAGCGAACGCAACGCCCCCGCGCACCGCGCGATTTGTCCCCAGGATGCCGGTACCGGCGGCATCACCGGCGTCCCCGCCGCGGAAAGAAATTGGAGCCCGAGCGCGGACAGCGCGCCGACCCCGAGATCGTTCGTCGCGCTTCCGCCGACGCCGAGGACGATCGCCTCCGCGCCCGCGTCGGCCGCCGCCCGGATCAGCTCGCCGGTGCCCACTGTCGTTGTACGCCAGACGTCGCGTTCACCCGGTGCGAGGAGCGCGAGGCCCGAGGCCGCCGCCATTTCGATGACCGCGATGGGTCCGGCCGTGGCCGCGGCGTCGGCGAACAGTTGCGCCCGCGCGGCGACCGGCACGTGGCCGCCCGCGACGAGTCCGTAGGCCGCGGCGACCTTCCGCTCAACCGGCCCGGTGACACTCAGCCGCCGCAGTTCGCCGCCCGCCGCCTGCGTGAGAATCGTTGCGAACCCCTCGCCGCCGTCGGCCAGCGGACACGCATCCAGCACGGTGGCGGCGTCGGCGGAGTGAATTGCCGTCGCGGCGGCCTCGCAGGCCGCCTCCGCGGTCATCGAGTCCTTGAACTTGTCGAACGCGAGCAGGACACGCATCACGCCACACTGCCGCCTCGGCGCCACGGCTGGCAAGCTGCGGGCCGCCCGCTTGGACCCGCTGCGGGCCGCCCGGTATCGCGCTCAGACCGGCGTTGACACGGCGGTGGAACCGCAGAGCTTCGTTCGTTCCTCGGGGTGTAGCTTAGCCTGGTAGAGCGCCTGCTTTGGGAGCAGGAGGTCGAGAGTTCGAATCTCTCCGCCCCGACCATTTTCGCGCGCGTCGCCGCACGTGCGGCCGGCGAAACCACCGCGCATTCGGTGTATCCTGGTCCGGATACGGTGTATCTGCCGGCATCAGAGTTTGCCCGAGCGGGTGGGTATCCGTTTGCCTGGCACGGGGATGGGGGCGGCTAGTAGATCTGTTTTCCGGCCGTCTCCCATTGACTTACGCGTTCACTCTCTTCTTGCGTCGCCCTGCGAATCGCTTACTCCTAGGCCCCTCTCTACCTTCCATGGACACCATTTCTCGCGAGAACACCAGCATGCTTCCGGTAGGCAGTATCATTGTGGGCGTCGTTGCCCTGCTGCTCGGCGGCTTTGCTCTCCTGCAGGCGTCGAAGGCCAACAAGGCCCTCGCCGATCAGCAGACCAAGATCGACAAGATCGACACGATTGAGCAGGCGGCCAACAACGCCTCCGCCGCGTCGGACCAGAACAAGAAGGACATCAAGACCCTGCAGGACCAGACGCAGGCGGCCTTCAATCAGGTGGGTGGCGTCCTTGGCGAACTTCGCACGTCGGTCACCAAGCTCGAGGATGCGGCCAAGAAGCCGGCGGCCGTCGCAGGCAAGAAGGGCAGCAAGGGTCCGGTGGTCGCGGGTCCGGACGAATACGTGGTCAAGGGTGGCGACAGCGGCGCGAAGATCGCCCGCGCGCATGGCGTCAGCTTGAGCGAGCTGCAGCAGGTCAACCCCGGTGTGAACTGGAACAAGCTGAAGATCGGCGAGAAGATCAAATTGCCGGCCAAGAAATAACCGCGCCGGAATCTCTTTCGAAATGCCTCTCGCGTCCGCGCGGGAGGCATTTTTGTTTTCCGGCATGACGTCCTCGCCCTGCGATCCCGCCCGTTGGGAGAAACTCGGTTCCGTCACGCGATTGCAGACCCGCGTGTTCGACGTGGCCGATGTGCATTACCGGCACGGCCCCCGCGGCACGTCGCGCGACTTCGTCGTGATCAACGCGCCCGACTGGGTGAACGTGGTCGCGCTCACGCCCGATCACCATCTGGTCCTGGTCCGGCAATTCCGGTTTGGCATCGACGAATTTTCGCTCGAAGTCCCGGGCGGCGTGATCGAGGCGGGCGAGGACCCGCTGGTCGCGGGCCTGCGTGAACTGCAGGAGGAAACCGGCTACGCGGGCACGAACGCCCGATTCCTCGGGAGCGTGCATCCGAACCCCGCGATCCAGTCGAACCGGTGCCACCTCGTTCTGGTGGAGCAGGTCCGGAAATTGCACGAACTCGCCTGGGATCCCGACGAGGAAATGCACGTCCTCACGAAGCCTGTCGACGAGGTGTACCAGCTGGCCCGGACGGGCGGCATCACCCACAGCATGGTCATGAACGCCCTGCTCCTGTTCGAGCCGCACTGGAACGTGCTTCGCGCCGGGCGGCACTAGCTTCGGCGGCAATGCGACATCGGGAATTCGCCCACGCGCCCGGTTGGGCGGCTTGAACGGAGGACGGTTCTGCGCATATATTGCCCTTGTGAGTCCCGTTCCAAGCTTACCGTATACTACCTTCGGGCAGGCTTCTCCTGCGGGTTAGTCAACCTAATAAGCGTGTCATTGAAAACGCGTGTTCCTTTACTTCGCCGTTTCCGTCGCCGATTTTCCCGCGAGTTTTTCTACCCCCATACCACGAACCTGCGATGAAATCCGGAGGCTCCTTTTTTTGTTCCTCGATCGGACGCAAGATCCTGATGGCCGTCAGCGGGATCATCCTGATCGCCTTCATCATCGGGCACCTCGTCGGCAATCTCCAGATCTTCCAGGGGCCCGACCATCTTAACGGATACGCGGTCTTCCTGCGGCAGATGGGGCCGACGCTGTGGATCGCGCGGATCGTGATCCTCGCCTCCGTGGTCATCCACATCTGGGCGGCGACGGCGCTGACGCTCGAGAACCGGGCGGCCCGCGGCGCCGAGCCGTACACGGTGAAGCACACGATCCGGGCGACGCTCGCGTCGCGCACCATGCGCATCACGGGCTATGTCGTGCTCGCCTTCGTGCTCTATCATCTCGCCCAGTTTACCTGGGGCTGGGTCCAGCCCGACACGTTCAAGGAAAACCTGCACCACTATCAGATGCAGGCCGACTACCGCGTCGCGGGTCTGGTCGCCGTCCACCAGGGGACCGACGTCGAGAACGTCTACAACATGGTCGTGCTCGGGTTCAGCCAGCCACTCATCGCGCTGTTCTACATCGTCGCGATCGGGCTGCTGAGCTTCCACCTCCTGCACGGGTTCGACAGCATGTTCCAGACGCTCGGGCTGCGTTCGACGCGGTGGGCCCGCGGCCTGCGCGTGGTCACGATCCTCTTCTGCCTGGGGTACTTCCTCGGCAACCTGGCGATCCCCGGTGCGGTGCTGCTGCACCGGCTCAAGCCCTATGAAGCGCCCATCGCGGCCGCGACCCCGTCGGCGGCGAATCGCTAAACGAATCTTCTCAACGAACAACCGCGCGCAGCGCCATGGCCACTCTCGACTCCAAGATTCCTCCCGGGCCGCTCGCCGACAAGTGGCGCAACCACAAGGCGAACATCAAGCTGGTCAATCCGGCGAACAAGCGGAAGTACGACGTGATTGTCGTCGGGGCCGGCCTCGCCGGCGCCTCCGCCGCGTCGACGCTGGCGGACCTCGGCTACCGGGTGAAGAACTTCGTCTTCCACGACAGCCCGCGCCGGGCGCACTCGATCGCCGCGCAGGGCGGCATCAATGCCGCCAAGAATTACCAGAACGACGGCGACAGCGTGTATCGGTTGTTCTACGACACGATCAAGGGTGGCGACTACCGCTCGCGCGAGGCCAATGTCCACCGGCTCGCCGAGGTGTCCGTCAACATCATCGACCAGTGCGCGGCGCAGGGCGTGCCGTTCGCCCGGGAGTACGGCGGACTGCTCGCCAACCGCTCGTTCGGCGGCGCCCAGGTGAGCCGCACCTTCTACGCCCGTGGCCAGACGGGCCAGCAACTGCTGCTCGGCGCGTACTCTGCGCTGATGCGCACCGTCGGGGCGGGGCTCGTCGAGCTCCACGCGCACAGCGAGATGCTCGACCTCGTGGTCGTCGGCGGCCACGCCAAGGGCATCATCGTCCGCAACCTCCTCACCGGCGCGATCGAGCGGCACGCGGCCGACGCCGTCGTCCTCGCGACCGGCGGCTACGGCAACGTCTTCAACCTTTCGACCTACGCGCGCGGCTCCAACGCGACGGCGATCTGGCGCGCGTACAAGCGCGGCGCCTGCTTCGCCAATCCGTGCTACACGCAGATCCATCCGACGTGCATTCCGGTCAGCGGCGACTACCAGTCGAAGCTGACGCTGATGTCGGAGTCGCTGCGCAACGACGGCCGGATCTGGGTCCCGAAGAAGAAGGAGGACCGGCTGAAGGATCCGACCACCATCGCCGAGGAGGATCGCGACTACTACCTCGAGCGGATGTACCCGGCGTTCGGCAACCTCTGCCCGCGTGACATCGCCTCCCGCGCCGCCAAGCGCGTGTGCGACGAGGGCCGCGGGGTGGGCGAGAGCGGCCTCGGCGTGTATCTGGATTTCTCCGACGCCATCCGGCGCCTGGGCGAGGCGGGCGTCCGCGAGCGCTACGGCAACCTCTTCGACATCTATCACGAGATCACCGCCGAGAACGCCTATCACACGCCGATGCGGATCTTCCCGGCGGTGCACTACGCGATGGGCGGGCTGTGGGTCGATTACAACCTGATGTCGAACGTCCCGGGGCTGTTCGTCCTCGGCGAGGCCAACTTCTCCGACCACGGCGCCAACCGTCTCGGCGCGAGCGCGCTGATGCAGGGCCTGGCCGACGGCTATTTCGTCATCCCCTACACGATCGGCGACTACCTCGCGACGCAGAAGCCCGGTTCGCGCCCCGCCGCCGACCGCGCCGAGTTCAAGGAGGCGGAGGACAACGTCCGCGCGATCACGAAGCATCTGATCGAGAACAAGGGCAAGGAGCCCGTCAGCCATTTCCACAAGCGCCTCGGCAAGATCCTGTGGGAGCACTGCGGCATGGCGCGCAACCGGGCCAGCCTCGAGGAGGCGCTGCGGCTCATCCCCGCGCTCCGCGAGGAGTTCTGGGCCAACGTCCGCGTGCCCGGCTCCGCCGAGACCGTCAATCAGTCGCTCGAGCAGGCCGGCCGCGTGGCCGATTTTCTCGAACTGGGCGAACTGCTCTGCCTCGACGCCCTCACGCGCGACGAGAGCTGCGGCTGCCACTTCCGCGAGGAACACCAGCATCCGGACGGCGAGTGCAAGCGCGACGACGTCAACTTCGCGCATGTCGCCGCCTGGGAATATCAGGGCGCCGGCAAGGCCCCCGTGCGCAACGTCGAGCCGCTGAACTTCGAATTCGTGAAGCCGAGCGTTCGCTCGTACAAGTAATCGCCTCGCCATGGTCGCCGAAAAATCCACCCAGCCGATCTCCATCACCCTGCGCGTCTGGCGCCAGGCCGGCCCGAACGAGCCGGGCCGGTTCGTCGAATACCAGTCGAAGAACCTCAACCCGAACATGTCGTTCCTCGAGATGCTCGACGTGGTCAACGACGAGCTGACGCTGAAGGGCGAGGAGCCGATCGCGTTCGCGCACGACTGCCGCGAGGGCATCTGCGGCACCTGCAGCTGCACCATCAACGGCAAGCCGCACGGGCCGGGCCAGGGCATCGCCACCTGCCAGCTCTACATGCGGGCGTTCCGCGACGGCGATGTGGTCACCGTCGAGCCGTTCCGCGCCAAGGCGTTTCCCGTCATCAAGGATCTGATCGTCGACCGCAGCGCGTTCGACCAGATCCAGCAGGCCGGCGGCTTCATCACCGCGCGGGCCGGCTCGGCGCCGGACGCCAATGCGATCCCGGTTCCGAAGGGCGACGCCGATCTCGCGATGGACGCCGCCACGTGCATCGGCTGCGGCGCGTGTGTCGCGGCCTGCAAGAACGCGAGCGCGATGCTCTTCGTCGCCGCCAAGGTGTCGCACCTCGGCCTGCTCCCGCAGGGCCAGGCGGAGCGCGACCGCCGCGTGATCGCGATGGTCGAGACGATGGACGCCGCCGGGTTCGGCAACTGCACGAATTACTACGAGTGCAGCGCCGCGTGCCCGAAGCTGATCTCGCACGACTTCATCGCCCGGATGAACCGCGACTACCTGCGCGCGAAGTGGCGGACCAAGTTCCGTCCCCAGCCCGCGTCCGTCGCGGGTGGGGCAGGCTGATTTCCTTTCGATTATTTTATTGCGCCATCGGCGCGGGACCGGATCGCTTGCGGGGCGCATCGCGCGTTCCCCGTGCCCGCCTCGTTTCGAAAACTTGCCTGCGTCGTTCTTGGTCTGGTCGGAATCCTCGCGCATGCGGCGGTCCAGACCGACGTTGATCCGAAATCGCTGATCGCGCCCCAGCTCCCCGGCTGGATCCGGGCGCCGCTGCCGCTGCCGCCACCCCCGCCGCCGGCCACGTCGTCCGCCGTCCGCATGCTCGTGGTCGAGCGGCAGATCAATGTCGCGACGGCCGAGGCATTCCACCACGTCGCGGTGCGGATCGAGTCGGAGGCGGGATTGCAGGAGATGGGGCAGGTCGCGCTCACCTACGCGTCGCTGTACCAGCAGTTTCATTGGCACTACCTGCGGATCTGGCGGAACGGCCGCGCGCGGGAGATGCTCACCCCGGACTCGCTTCAGGTGCTGCGTCAGGAGCAGGACGCCGAGCGCTTCGTTTACCACGGCTGGTTGTCCCCCGTCGTGATCCTGCACGATGTGCGCGTCGGTGATATCATCGAGTACGCATATACGGTCACCGGCGATAATCCGGTGTTCGACGGGAAGTTCAGCGTGATGCTGCCGGCCGGCTTCAGCGTGCCCGTCGACCGGCTCTCCTATCGCATTCTCTGCCCCGCCAACCGGCCCCTGCACGTTCGTCTCACCGGGAATCCCGGCGCCGCCCTTCACGAACAAACCGACGGCGGCACGACCGAGTACCGGTGGACCGGCGCCAGTCTGCCGGCGGTCCGGCCGCTCCGCGACGCGCCCGGAAGCACCCTGCAGTATCCGTTTGTCAGCGTCTCCGAATTCAACGACTGGCGGGACATCGCGGCCTGGGGCTGCCGGTTGTTCGATGTGCATCCCGCTTCCACCGCGGATCTCGACCGCCAGATTGAGGAGATCACGCGCGGTTGCACCACGACCGCGGAAAAGGCGAACGTCCTCCTCCAATTCGTCCAGGATGAGATTCGCTACCTGGGGATCGAGCTGGGCGAGAGCTCGCATCGCCCGTCGCCGCCGGCCGAGGTGCTCCAGCAGCGTTTCGGCGACTGCAAGGACAAGTCGCTTTTGCTGGTCACGATGCTGCGCCGCCTGGGGCTCCAGGCTGATGTCGCCCTCGTGAACTCGACGTGGCACGAGACGGTCGAGGGATTGCTGCCGTCGCCGCTTGATTTCGATCACGTGATCGTCCGCGTCGTCCTGCCGGTTCCGACGAAACCGACGATTTTCCAGCCCGTGGGCACGGGACTCCTGCAATCGACGCAGGCGCTGGCGAGGGCGCGGCTTTTCCCCGAGCCGGCGGCCCCGCCGGGCGACGCCAACCCGCTGGCGGACCTGCCGACCGAAAAGGTCCTCTGGCTCGATCCGACGCGCTCCCTCCAGGGCGGGCCGTTCGATGGGCGATTTCGCGACAATTTCGGCGTGGCCCTGGTGCTCACCTCGCGCACGACGGAGCTGCAGGCCGTGCCGCCCGTGTCGGTCAAGAACGGGGTGTGGGTGCGCGAGACCTATGTCACCCCCGATTACGAGCACCCGGCGAAACTGCAGGTCGTGACCACCTATCGGGGAGAACTCGCCGACCTTTACCGCTATTATCGCCGCTATTCCGACCCGGCGCGCCAGACGCAGCAGCTCACCGGCGTGCTCGCGAAATTCTACCCGAAGATCACCTCCCGCGGCACGATCGCCTGGAAGGACAACCGGGCCGCCGATGAACTGACCGCGACCTCGAATTTCGAGGTGCCGGATTTCTGGAGGACCGACGCGGGTGGCAGGCAACGCATCGCGACGACGGACGCCTGGGAGCTCGTCGAACGCCTGCCGCGCCCGGAAACGATCCAGCGAACGGTTCCGTATGCGCTGCCGTACCCGATGACGATCAGCCACGAGATCGTGATTTCGCCGCCGAAGGGGTGGCCGATCGCCGCGCAGCACAAGGAAATTGGCGACCATACCTTCAACTTCACGTTCGAGGCGACGGGAGGCTCGGTCGTCGTGCTCCGGTATGTGTGGCAGACCACGCGCGATCAGGTCGCGGCCAGCGAGGTCCCGGCGTGGACGAAGCGGATGGCTGATGTGCGCGCGACGTTCGGTTATCAACTCACCCAGAATATTCGCCTCGCGGCGGCGATGAAGGCGACAGGCTGGGTCTGGCCGCTCGTGGCGGCACTCGTCCTTGGGCTGGGCGCCGGCCTCGTGATCACCCGGGTGCTGGCAAAGCGTCGCGTGCCGGTGGTCGACGCGGGCGAACCGCCGCCGCTTTCCGCCGCCGAACCGCTGCGCGGGCTGGGCGGCTGGCTCATCCTGGTGGGAATCGGAGTGACGGTCCGCCCGCTTTATCTGCTGATGGCGTTGGGACCTTCGTTCCGTCTCGCGGTGAATCATCCCGGTTGGGTGGCGCTGACCGATTCTGAAAGCACGCATTACCTGGCGGGGTTCGCACCCTTGGTGTGCGGCGAGGCGTTTTTCAATGCGCTGCTCCTGGTCTGGTCCTGCGTGCTGGTGGTCCAGTTCTACCGGAAGCGATCCAGTTTTCCGCGCACGCTCGCGGCGTATCTTCTCACGCTCGTCGCCTGGCTCACGGTGCACCAAATCGCGATGGCGTACGTCAACCGCAACGTTCCGAAAATGGCGTCCGCGACGTCCGATCTGAGGACGGTCGTTGGCGTCTGGATCATGGCCGCGGTGTGGGTCCCGTATTTGTACAACTCGCGGCGGGTCAGGGTGACGTTCGTGGAATAGGCGGAAAATCGCGGCGGGGTCTGTAACTTTCCGCGGTGGGCTGTGTTTTCACGGCATCTCGTCAAACCCACTGCAATGAAAACACCACTTTTCTTCATCGCCGCGCTCGCCGCGTTCTTCGCCCTTCCCGTTGATTTCACCACGATGATCTCGGCCATGTTTGTCACCGGCCTCGCCGCGATCGCGGTGGCCGATTACCGCCGGCAGCACCGCATGCCACGGTACGCCCTGGCGCCCTGTGCTGCCGGCCGGTCGCGCGAAAACCTTCGGCTGGCGGCCTAAAGGGGTGCCGCCGTCGTTCCATCCCCCGCGGTCCGGGTGGCCGCGGGGGTTTTTATTTACGGAGACTCGTGTAATCGGCTGACGGCAGGGGAGGCGCCTCGCCGACCTGCGGCTCACCGGCGACGGTTCGCCTCACCTGGGATCCGTTCGTCAGCCTGTTTGCGGAGGAGGAATCACGCGGCACGCGCGTTGTGTTCTCTCGCGCTTCGCCAGCGGAGATCCGCTGCGGGTCGACGCTGACCGGGCGACGCGCTCAGAACACCGAGAGCGCCTTGGCGCTCTCCAGCACGACCCACGCGCAGCCGCCCGCAATCGCGATCTGAAACGCATAGCGAATCAGCTTCCGGCCGCGCAGCACCGCATCATGCAGGTCCGTGTCGAGGGTCTTCCGGTTGCTCTGGGTCAGAAAGCTCACGAACCGCGGGTCGCGAAAACGACCACGGGGGTCCCGGCGCAGTCCAAAGCGGACTGCAGGCCGACGGCACAGATTGAGCAAAGCCCGGAGCACAACTGGTCTT
>DASZYH010000204.1:0-2268 GCA_035545515.1 Opitutaceae bacterium | reverse complement strand
GAGAACGTGCCGTCGGCGTTCGCGTTGAACTGGATGAAAACGTGGTTCCAGATCTCGATGCAGCGGGGGGAGCCCGCGTTCACCAGCTTTCGGCCGGCCGCCTCGTCGTCGTCCGCCAGGAGATTAAAATGGATCTCCGAGCACGGCCCGCAGGGCCCGGTGTCGCCCATCATCCAGAAATTGTCCTTCTTGTTGCCGTAAACGATGTGGACCTTGGGATCGAGACCCCCGCGGGTGAAGATTCCCGCCCAGATATCGTAGGCTTCCTGGTCAAAATCCGACGGATCACCCTTGCTCTTGTCCGGCGAGTACACGGTCGCGAACAGCCGCTTTGGAGGGATGCCCCAGACCTTGGTGATCAGTTCCCAGCCCCACTCGAGCGACTCCCGCTTGAAATAGTCGCCGAAGGACCAGTTCCCCAGCATCTCGAACATCGTGTGGTGGTAGGTATCGAACCCCACGTCCTCGAGATCGTTGTGCTTGCCGCCTGCGCGGATGCATTTCTGCGTGTCCGCCGCCCGCGAGTCCTTGGCCGGCCGCACCCCCGCCCACTTCGAGACATCCGCCGCGTGTTCGCCCAGGAAGATCGGGACAAACTGGTTCATGCCGGCGTTCGTGAACAGCAGTCCTGGTGAGTCCGGCAGCAGCGAGGACGAGGGGACGATCGTGTGGCCGTGGCGGGCGAAAAAATCGAGGAACGACTGGCGAATCTCGGCTGAGGTCATGTCGTGGCGAAGAAAGCGAGAGCACAGAGGGGGGCATGAGGCTTAGCAAGACGTGATTTGGCAGGGGCGACCGTGGGTGGACGGCCGAGAATCCACCGGGAATTCCCCCTGCGAATTTCCGCTCGACCCGCACGCCGCCGCCCAAAATTGCACGGCCGCACTTGTGCTACTCACTATCGATACGTAGCGTTTAGTCGGCGACGAGACCGAGGGGCGTCGCCGGCCCGCATTCGGCCCAATGTCACTTAAAGTCTATTGTTTGCGTTGCTAATATCGGCCCTCGTTTACGTGCCAAAAAGAACACCCATTTCAGCGCATGATGCTGCCCTCAAACGGAGTTTTGGGGTCGCGGTGCGCGGTTATCGACGGCGGCTGGGAATCTCGCAGGAGGAGTTTGCGTGGCGGGCCGACATGCATCGGACGTACCTGGCCGACGTGGAGCGCGGCGTGAGGAATCTCTCGTTGTCGAGCATTGCGCGGGTGGTCGGGGCGATCGGCGTTCCGCTTTCCGAGTTTTTTCAGTCGGTCGAGCAGATATCAGCCCTCCATCCGCCGGCTTCGTCTCACCGCAGCAAGGCTGGTGACACAGATCAGCCTTTAAGAAAGCGCGTTACGGCCGATGGACATGGTCGGCGTCGATCCGCCTAGCCTTTTGTCCGTTCCCACTTCCACCCAGCCGCCGACTCATCTTTCCGCTCCCGCGTGCTTCGCGGGGCCGCGGGGCCGCGATGCATTGCCTTTCGACGGTTCAGCGGGGAGGGGCGCAGCGTGACGCCGGCCGAAAAGGTTCCGGCCAGGTTGTCCGTCCTTTTCGTCGAGGACGATCCGCTCGACGCCGAGCTGCTGCTGACCCAGTTGCGCGCCGCCGGCTTCGAGGTCAGCTGGCGCCGGGTCGACACGGAGCCAGCCTTTCTCGAGCAACTGGAGCTCGGAGCGGATCTGGTGCTGGCGGATTATCGTCTGCCGGCGTTCAGCGGGTTGCGCGCGCTGCGGCTCCTGCGCGCACGCGATCGCGAGATGCCCTTCATCATGGTCTCCGGCTCGATCGGCGACGAAAGCGCGGCGGAGTGCATTCGGGAAGGCGCCAACGATTACGTGCTGAAGGACCGCCTCGGCCGGCTGGGTGCGGCCGTTGCGAGTGCGATCGAGTCGCGGCGCCTCCAGCAGACGCTGCTGCGCGAGCGCGAGCTCATGCGCACGCTCATCGACCAGAGCCCGGACCCGATCTACGTGAAGGATCGTGACAGCCGGTTCGTCCTTGCGAACGCCGCGGTCGCGCGAATGTACGGGGTCGCGACGCCGGCGGCCCTGCTCGGGCGGACCGATGCCGACTTCATCCCCCGCGAACTTGCCCGGTCGTTCCGCGCGGACGAGGAACGGGTGCTGGCGGGCGAGCCGCACGTGAATCGCGAGGAACGCGTCCCGTTGCCGGGTGGCGGGTCCCGCATCCTCCTGACGTCGAAGATGCCGCTGCGCGACAGCACCGGCCAGGTGACGAACCTCGTCGGGATCGGCCGCGACATCACGGAACGGAAGGTGGCCG
>DASZYH010000203.1:0-6137 GCA_035545515.1 Opitutaceae bacterium | reverse complement strand
TCGTGCTGAGGCTAGGTGGCGGGCATCTCCAGCATGACCGCCGGCCGGGTTGTTCACAATCTCGCCGTGCTTCGCATCGGGGCTCCGCCCGGCGAGATGATGAACAACACCGGAACCGATATCAGGTCACCGCGCCTACATCAGTTATCAGCCACCGCAACGCGATGAGGACATCGCGTTCCACCCATTCGTGTGCATTCGTGTCCCTTCGTGGTTCTCCTCGCCCGCCCCGTTCCGTGCACTTTGTGGTCAAGTTTCCGATCCAGTAACCACAGCTTGCGCGCAATGCACTGAGTGGTTGGTGCTGACCCCGTAGCTGCGAACGTGAGCGAGTGGCGCTCCCAATATTCGATCTTCCAACTTCGTAGCTGCGAGCGCCAGCGAGCGGATCCGATCCCGTGGCTGCGACTGTGTCCGCCGTAGCGCTCGGGCGAAGGCGGAGCGAGAGCGAGCCGATGCTCTCATTCCTGTGGGCCGCCCACTTGCGGCCGCCATGTACCTGAAGTCCCAATCCGCGCGAGCACGCTCGCAGCCTACGCACGAAACCACGTCACGGCGCGTCGATTCCACCCGTAGGCCGCGGTGACCTCACCGCGCGGGATGATGCGTCC
The DNA here is from genome assembly GCA_035545515.1 of Opitutaceae bacterium. Taxonomy (GTDB): domain Bacteria; phylum Verrucomicrobiota; class Verrucomicrobiia; order Opitutales; family Opitutaceae; genus ER46. The sequence goes on along the minus strand of DASZYH010000203.1, from coordinate 5,526 downwards.
GTTCCGCCTCGCGCGGTGAGATCACCGCGCCGACATCAATCCATTCCGGCGAGAAGCTCATCCGACAAAGCCCAAACCCTTTGTCTCGCGAGGGCCGCGAAGGGTTCGAAGGTCATTCACCCTCGCTTTTCACTCACCCTTCGCTCCCTTCCCATCCTTCGCGAGACACCATCCGCGCTCGGGCGAAGGCGGAGCGTGAGCGAGCCGACCGTCCGAAAAGCTGAAACGCTGAAAAACTGAAAGCCGATGCATGCAATGGCGATGGACGGCACGAGCAAGCTCGCGGCCTACAAAAAGGCGTCATGCCTCGCGCGGTGAAGGGGTCGTACCAGCTCGACCGCGCTCACACCGATGAAGCCCGATGTGGACATCGGTCTCCACCATGCTCGGTTTCAGCATCCTGGATTCCAACTTCTCCATTCCGCATTCCACATTCCGCATTCTGCATTTGTCTCCTGTCTCCTGGCTCCTTCTCCTCCCTTTCTCACCCGTCTCACGTGTCCGGCCATTATCACGCCGTTCGTGCCATTATCGGCCGCGTTCCACGCCGTCCACGCCGTATCCGGCAACTATAATCGCTGTTTCCTGCCGTTGCGCAGCGATGCACGACCTATTCGGACATTATCGCGGTGTTCGGGGTGTTCGTGGCCAACGTCGACCTGGCCAAAACCCCGGGAAAACGAGGGTGCCAAAATAAGTCGGACATCGGACACCCTCATTCGGACATTAAAGCCGGGAATCCGGCCAAATAAAACCGGCATTCCGCGGAATAATGCCCCCTCGGACGGCCACAAATGCCGATAATGTCCGAATGACGCCGCATTCCGCGGCATTCGGACATTAAAAGCCGATTCGGACATTATGTCTTCCGACCTTCTTTCGGTTGGACATTCGCCCGGCTTCTTTTCCTCGGCGATAACGCGGCGAAAACGCCGCGAGACGCAGGCGATCGGCCAACGAAAGGGATGTGAAACACGGGCGTCTACCGCGCGGGTGCGGCTGGGCGTGGCGCCGGAGGATCGAGCGGAACGATAGGGCGCAGCGTGAATTTCTTCGCGCGACGTTTCTTATCCTTTCCTCCGAGAAACCGCTGCAACGTCGCCGGCGAAGCCTTGATCGAAAGCGGCTCGGCCTTGATCGCGTCGCAGATCTGCCGCAGCGAAAAACCCTCGGCGCGCTTCTGCTCGAGCTGTGAACGGCACTTCTCCAGAAGCTGGGTCACAGTCGGCCGCAACTGGTCGGCGGGAGTGGTATTCGCGAACATCGTCGCGAACACGGCATCGAGTTGTTCCTTCGTTTCGGGGAATGTCGTCATGGCGGAGAAAACGCGAGAAAGGCACGGGGCAGAGAACACCAGGCGATGAAACAGACGGCGGCGCGGGCGTGAAAAGGATCGGGGTTGCGGCGCAATTCGCGTGAACGGTGCGCCAGGGGCTCTGCAATTCCCGCGAGTGCGTATAAGCGCGTCCACGGGAGTCATGATGAAACATCATTGTCGTCAATGACTCAAGTTCACGCTGTGAACGGCGAACACAAAGTTATACAGATTCAAACCATCCGGTGAAACGCTAATGCCCCGCGCGCGCCGGTCCCTTTATGGCAAGAACGATTCCGCCTGAAACGCTCGATATCATTGAGCGGGTCCTGATGCGAAACCCCTCTGGAATGACGCAGGAAGAGATCGCGCATTCCTTCGATCCAGCACCCGACCTCCGCAGCGTTGACCGGTGGATCAAGCGGCTCATGGAACTGCGCCGCGTCGGCGTATTTCGCTCGAACGGCCAACGCATCTACATCGCCACGACCATGCTCGGCGGCGGACCCGCCGCCGGATCGCCCGCGACCACCCCGCGAACATGAATGACGAACGCGTGAGCGCGATTCGATGTGATTGGTTGTTGGTTGTTGGTTGGTTGTGGACTCGGTAGGGCGGCCGGTCCGCCCGCCGTCTAGTCAGCCACCCTTCACCTCCTTCTCATCCTTCGCGAGACACTACCCGTTAGGATCTCCCGACCGTCCAATCCGTTTCGCACAGGAGGTCGCAGAGAACCCAGAGCGGCGGAACCGCAATGGTGAAAGGGATTAAGCGCAAGGACGCCAAGGCGCAAAGGACGGCGAAGGAAGACGGCGAGAAGGGAAAGGGGAGCTGAGGGTAATGCTTTGTTGTGAGCGCGGTCCCCTCACCGCGCGGGATGATGCGTCCGCTACGCCTCGCGCGGTGAGGGCACCGCGCCTACATCAATCAATCCAACGCGATGAGGACATCGCGTTCCACCCATTCGTGTGCATTCGTGTCCCTTCGTGGTTCTCCCTGCCTTGGTGTTTTGTCGTCACATTACGTCCCAGGCGGTTCCCCTTCGCCACCTTCCCATCCTTCGCGAGACACTATCCGTTTGAGATTCGCCGATCGTGTAGTCGGTTTCGCACAGGAGACCGCAGAGAACACGGAGCCAAAACCAAAGCCAGTGTCTCGCGAAGGGCGCGAAGGATTCAAAGGGCGCTCAGCAAGATGGCGGCGTTCGGCGATCCCCGTAGCTGCGAGCGCCAGCGAGCGGCCCTCCGATATGCAGCAACGACCATGTCCTCCGTAGCCGCGCCAACGAATAAGAAATTGGGAAGACCGGCTTGCCCTCGCTCCTCCATCGCCCGAGCGCTTTGGCGGACACCGTCGCAGCCACGAGATCGGACACCAACGACGAATTACAGATTACCAATTACTCGACCTCGATGTCGCGAAGGAGCGCGACCGGCATGTCTCCTTTGACGCCATCTCGCATTTTCGTCACACCTGCCGCACCCCGCCCATGCCCTTCGTGCTGAAATATGCCGTCCGCCGGCTGGCGAACGCCCCCGGATCCACGATCGTCGCCGTCGTGATGCTCGCCCTCGGCATCGCGATGAGCACGTCGGCGTTCAGCGTCGCCAGCAGCGCGCTCCTCCGGCCGCTGCCGTTTCCGGGGCCGGACCGGCTCGTCCGCGTCTTCACCACCTCTCCGCGTTCCGCCAACTGGCCGCTCGCGCCGGCCAACGCCGTGGACGTCCGCGACACCCTCACGCCCGTCGGTGCCTTCGCACTCTTCTCCTTCGAACAGCAGGCCGTCGCGCGGCCGGGACAACCGCCCGAACTGCAGTCGGGTTTGTCCGTCACTTCAGATTTCCTGCGTCTCCTCCGGATTCAACCGGCGCTCGGCCGCGATTTCCTTCCCGACGACGACCGCCGCGGCCAACCCGCCGTCGTCCTGTTGACGAACCGATTCTGGCGCGAGCGCTTCGGTGCCGATCCCGCCGTGCTCGGTCAGCCGCTGCGGATCGAGGGCGTCGACCACACGATCATCGGCGTCCTGCCGCCAACTTTCGATGAACCGCTGGTCTGGTCCGGCTGCGGCTATGTCACGCCGTTGATCGTGGGGTCGGATTGGACGACGCAGCGTTTGACCCGCTGGATCCACATCGTGGGCCGGCTCGATCCGGGCGTTGGTTTCGCCGAGGTGCAGACGCGGCTCGACGCGCTCTCCGCCCGGCTGGCGCGCGATTATCCGATCGAGATGGGCGCGACCGGTCTCCGCGTCACTGCCCTCGGCCCGTCGTTCGCCACCGACTCGGTCCACGCCCAGTACTGGCTCGTCGTCGCGCTTTCGGTTGCGGTCCTGCTCATCGCCTGCGCCAACCTCGGCGGCGTGCAACTGGCGCGCGCGCTCGGTCGGCGCGGCGAACTCGCGGTCCGGACCGCGCTCGGCGCCACGCCGCGTGATCTGCTCACGACCCTGGCGGCCGAAAGCATCGTCATCGCCGCGCTGGGCACCGCGCTCGGGCTGGCCCTGACGTATTCAATCCGGTCCCTGATCAGCCATGCCATGGGCGGCGCCGACGTCCCAATCGACGGTCGCGTCCTGACCTTTGTCGTGGTTGCCGGCGGGCTGGCGGTCGGCACCTTTGGATTGATTCCGGCCTGGCTCGGAACGCGCGGTGCAATGGCGGAGGCGATGAAGGACTCCGGCCGCGGCGCGACGCCCGGCGGTCCGCACCAACGGTTCAAGCGCCTGCTCGTCATCGGCCAGCTCGCGCTGGCGCTCGTGCTCGTCAGCGCCGCGGCTTCATTCGTGCTCGGGGTGCGCGCCTTCCTGCAGCGGGATCGGGGCTGGCAACCGGCCGGTCTCGTCGCCGGCGCGCTCACGATTCCCGGGCAGCTCATCGGCGCCGAACGGAAAGACCCCGTGCTTCCGCGCCGGCTGACGGTCGATCTCGGCCGGATTCCGGGCGTGGAATCGGTAGCGGTCGCCTCGACCGTGCCGCTGTATGGCTATCAACATCCCGGTCCGGTCGTCGTCGAGGGCGCCGATACCGCTCCGGGACACGAGCCGATCGCCTTCATCACGGGAGTCAACGCGGGGTATTTCCAGACGCTGGGGATCCGGCTCGTCGCCGGCCGGCTATTCGCGCCGGAGTGGCGTCGGACCGATCCGCCGGTCGCGATCGTCAGCGCCTCGACCGCCCGCCGGCTCTTTCCCGACGGCAGCGCCCTCGGGCAGTGGATCCGATTTGCGCCGGACCCGACATGGCACGAGATCATCGGGGTGGTTGGCGACGTGAGCATGGCGGTCGGCTTCGCCACGCCGGTCGCCGGCTTGCAGGTTTATCGACCGATCGAGGAGCCGTTCGGGCCGATGTACAATTTCGTCCTGCGGACGCGGCTGCCGGCGACGACGCTCGAGCGGCAGATCCGCGCCGTCGTCGGCGCGATCGATCCGGACATCGTGGTGTCGCAGCTCGGGGACGTGCCCCAGGTGCTGGAAAACCTCGCGAACAGCTCGCCGGTGATTCCCGTCCTGTTCGCGTTCGCCGTCGCCGGGCTCCTGATCGCGACGATCGGGCTGTACGGCCTGATGAGTCAGCTGATGCAGCAGAGACGCCGCGAGATCGGCGTCCGGCTCGCGCTCGGCGCGGATTACCGTCGGATCATCACGCTGATGCTCGGCCAGAGCGGACGCATGGTGGGGGTTGCGGTCGTCGTCGGCCTCGGTGGCTCCCTCGGGATCCGTATGCTCCTGCGCCATACGATGCCCGGGCTGCCGTCGCTCGGGTGGCCCGCTCTCCTTGGGATCGGCGGCATTCTCACCCTCGCCGCGCTCCTTGCGTCCTACCTCCCCTCCCATCGCGCCGCCCGACTCAACCCCGTCGACGTGCTGCGCGCGGAGTAGATGCTCCGGTAGGAGCCGTTCCACCGTTCAACGGCTCGACGGTTCGGCCGTTCGACGGATCGACCGGTCGACTGATCCGCCGATCGAGGATCGGGCGCGGAGTCCCTTCCGCGCCATCCCCCATAGGTGACGGAGTCAGGTCAATTTGGCCGCGGCATTGACGTATCCCGACCGGTCCGGTTGACTCCCGCCATTCGCCTCGCGAGAGGCTGAGTCGAAACGCCAACCCTGATGCTTATGCCGGAGATTGTATCCTTCCTCCCGCCCGCGATGGTTGGCCTTCGCGCCTCGCGCTGACGCGTTTGCGTCGGGTGATCCTGCGGAGGCC
>DASZYH010000202.1:0-30106 GCA_035545515.1 Opitutaceae bacterium | reverse complement strand
TCGTGCTGAGGCTAGGTGGCGGGCATCTCCAGCATGACCGCCGGCCGGGTTGTTCACAATCTCGCCGTGCTTCGCATCGGGGCTCCGCCCGGCGAGATGATGAACAACACCGGAACCGATATCAGGTCACCGCGCCTACATTGCTTTCAGCTCTGGGCTCTCAGCTCTTTGCTTTGGTTGCGACGGAGCCGATCTAGGTCAATTCGTGCCGCTTCGTGGTTCCTTCAGCACAGCTCTGGACTCGGGTGCGATGAGGATGGCAATCGACAAACGCGACGTTCTGAAAACATTAAACGGTTCGCTCGGCGAAAAACTTTCCAGACATGCAAAATTCGGTCGTGTCCTTCCTGCGAAAGCTCGGGTTTCGCGTCAACGGAGCTGCTCCGAAACGCCTGCTGATCCCGCTGCTTGTGTTCGCCGTGGCAGCCGAGGCGTCGGCCGATCCGCTCTCGAAGCGGACGGACATCGATTTCTTCCGCGACGTGCCGAGCCGGAATCTGAAGGGCCTCGCGACCCGGTCGGACGGCCGGCTCGTTTCGGGTCCCACGCTCACCGAGATCGCGGCGCCGGCTCCCGCCGAGTTGCTCTGGTGTCTCGATCCGACCAGCGATCCGCACAAGTTTCTCCTGGGAACGGGCCCTGAAGGCCGCGTGGTGGAGGTGACGTTCAATGCCACCGATTCCGCGTACACGGCCCGCGACCTCGCCAAGCTGGACGATCCCCAGGTGTTCGCGGTCAAAGCGCTCGCCGACGGCTCCGTGCTCGCGGGAACATCCCCCAAGGGCGCGCTTTACCTGATCCGCGACGGCAAGACCGTTTCCCGCGTGCTGCTGCCGGTGGACTCGATCTTCGACCTGCTGGCGATCGACGACCACACGGTGCTCGCCGCCACGGGAAATCCCGGCCGGATCTACCGCATCGACGTGCGCAAGTTCGCATCGGCCGGCATAAGCCCGGCGAAAATCAGCGACCCCAAGGAACTGGCGGACCGCGGCATCACGCTGTTCGGAGAAATTCGCGACCGGAATGTGCGGCGGCTCGCCGCGTTTCCGGATGGCCGCATCGTCGCAGGCTCGTCACCCCGGGGAAACATCTACACGTTTCCGGCCGCCGGGGGCGCGCCGTTCATCCTGCAGGAAAATCACGAGGCCGAGGTGACGGATCTCCTGCCCCAGCCCAACGGTGACCTGTACGCGAGCATCGTGTTTTCCACGTCGAGCGGAGAATCCCGCGTGGCGCCGCACGGCACCGATTCGAACCCGCCGGCCAAAACGCATGAAGATGCGGGCAGCGCCACCGCCCCGGTTCCCGCGGATCGATTTGCCGGACGGAGCACGGTCGTCTGGTTTCCGGCCAACGGCTATCCCGAGACCCTCACGTCCCGCGGCGGGGTCGCCTTCTATAGGCTGCTGCGTCATGACAACACCCTGGTGATCGCGGGGGGCGACACCGGCGACCTGCTGGGCTTCGACCTGAAGGCGCGATTCTCGCTGACCTATGCGGGCAGCACGTCCGCGCAACTCAACGGGATCGCACCGCTGACGGGCAGCCCCGGGCGGTTCGTCGTCCTGCGGAACAACGTGCCCGGACTGGCGTTGCTCGACTTCAATGCCGCCGGCCCGCGCGAGGCGGTGACGCGGCGAATTGATCTCGGTCTGCCGTCGCTCCTGGGAGCGGTCCGATTCAACCGGCTGCGCAACCTGACCGGGTCCCAGCTTTCGCTCGAAGCGCGCGTCAGCAATGGCAGCGACGAAGTGGAGGGCTGGGGACCATGGACGCCCTTGAAGCTCGACCCGGACGGTGGCTGGCGGGCGGCCAACCTGCGCGGACGTTACGCCCGGATTCGAATTTCGGTTGCCGGGCAGTCCGGGCAGGCCGGGGCGGAACTGGACCGCGCGGCGCTCTTTTCGCTGCCGCAGGATCGGCGTCCCCAGCTCCAGGATTTCCGCGTGCTCTCGCCCGGCTTTGGCCTGGTTGTCGTTCCCGACCAGACGCCCTCGCCGATCGTGACCCTGAACCAGTTGCTCCAACCCAGTTCGCACGATGACGACAAGCACAAGAACGCGTTCATGAGCAGCCAGGTCATTCCCCAGCCCGGCGCCCAGGTCGTGCTTTGGACCATGGTTGATCCCGACGGCGACAACTTCACGACCACCTTTTCGATCCGTCGCGACGGCGACAAGGTTTGGACGGACGTGGTGGCCAACACGCACGACCAATACGTCCAATTCGACACCACGTACCTGCCGGACGGGGTGTATTTCACCCGGCTCGTCGCGAAGGAAACGGCGCCACGGCCGGCGGCGGAACGACTGTCGCAGACCTTTGAAACCGACGATCTCGTGATCGATCACACGCCTCCGGCGATCCTCGATGCGACGGCGCGCCGGGTCGGCGACTCCGTGGTGGTCACGATGCATGGCCGGGACGCCCTCTCGCTCCTGGACAACATGGATGTGACCTTCAACAACAACGTCCACGAAACGGTCGAGCAGCCAGTGGATGGAATCCGCGACGGCCGCGAGGAGACGTTCGAGCTGGAGGTGCCGCTGGCACGCGTTTCCAACGCCACCTCGGTCGAAGTCACACTTTACGACGCCGCCGGAAACGGGGCCACACGACGGCTGACGTGGTAGGCGAAGGCAAAAATTGGAGAAACGGGAAAGCGGAACAGCGGGAAACGTGGGAAGACGGAAATGCGCCTCGCGCGGTGGGGGCAGCGCGCCTACAGCGAACCGTACCTTAATCGCGCAGGCGGGGTCAGGCGACCCCGTCCTACATCAATCCAGCCCGCTACGCGCGCGGGTGGGCTTTCGCGTAGATTTCCTTCAGCCGGGCGACGCTGACGTGGGTGTACACCTGGGTGGTCGCGAGCTGCGAATGGCCGAGCAGTTCCTGGACGAGGCGAAGATCGGCGCCGGCGTTGAGCAGGTGCGTCGCGTAACTATGGCGAAGTTTGTGGGGCGTGATGTCGAGCGGCAGCCCGGCGAGGGCGAGGTAGCGCTTGAGCATCTGCTGCACCGCCCGGACCGTCATCCGCGAGCCGTCGCGGTTGACGAGGATCGGCGAGGACGGAGCCGCGCGCGGCGCGAAGTCATCCCGGAACCGGGTCAGCACGGCCAGCGCCAGCCGGCCCAACGGGCAGAGACGCTCCTTCCGCCCCTTGCCGATCACCCGCGCGACACCGGAATCGAAATCGACGGCCCCATACGTCAGGTCCACCGCCTCGCTTACCCGCAGTCCGCCGCCGTAGAGCAGCTCCATGACCAGCCGATCGCGCCAGCACGTGTGGGCATCGATCGCCTCGTTGGCCAGCAGCCGCTGCGGTCCGGCCAGCAGCAGCTTCATCTGGTCCTCGGTGAGGAACTTCGGCAGCCGTTTTTCGAGCTTCGGCAGCGGGACGCCGGCGAACGGATTGCGCGCAAGACGTCCCTGGCGCATCCAGTATTTGAAGAACGTGCGCAGTCCCGAGACGTGGTTGTGCAGCGTGCGCCGGTCAAACCGCCGCTGCCCCTCGATGACGAAGTCGCGCATCTCTCGCGCGCCGAGGGCGCCCAACCCACGCGCCCACATTCCCGAGTTTTCGAGCCAGCGGTAGAAGTCCTCGAATGCCTGCCGGTAATTGCGGACCGTGTAGGCTGAATACCGGCGCTCGTGCGACAGGTACTCCTCGAACGGAGCCCACCACTCGGCCAGCACGGCGTCAGGCACGGACGGCCGGTCGGTTGGTGGAGGGGATGGTGGCATGGGCGAGAGTGAGAGTGAAAGGAAAAGGGAAAGGGAAAGGGAAAGTGAGGGTGAGAGTGAGGGGGTGGAGGGAGTGAAGGGAAAGTCAGGTGGCGCTTGAGAGCTTAGCCGGAACAACGCAGTGGAGAAACCACAGATGGACGCAAATTGACACAAATTCAGAGGACCAAAGGCGTGCCTGATCGATCGTTCTCTTGAGCACGGATTCGGGCGACATGAACACGCGCGCACGAAGTCAGCGCCCGCAAGCGGGCGGCCTACGATTCGGATGCCTCCTCATCTGTGTTCACATGTGTTGATCGGTGGTTCAACTCAACCGGTCCAGCTTCGTTGACCCCATGTGGTTGAACCACGAATGAGCACGAACTGGGACCTGAAGCAGAGGATCCTCCGCTGTCGTGAGGCGCGGAAGGGACTCCGCGCCCTACCTTGTTAAAAGCGAACATGGGTGGTAGGGCGGCCAGTCCCTTGGCCGCCTCGAACTTGGCGAACTTCCGCCAAGTCGTGTCCTCACTTTCACCCTCACCCTCACTCTCACTTTCACTCCCGTGTCACCGTTTCGCGGGGGACTTTGCGACTGTGTCTTCGACCGCGCGCATGACTTTTTCGGCGTGGAGACGAAGGGCGCCTTCGGGATCGAGGCCCTTTTCGCGAGCCGCTGCGGTCAGCTCGAACAGCATGCGGCCAAGGGTCTCCCCGTCCAACTGGCGCCCGAGCGCCTTCACTTGCGCAGCGTCGACCGTCCCGTCGACGGGAAGCTGCTTCTTCTCAATCTGCTTCCACACCGCTTCCGCGAACATCAACGCCGGCAGTCGCGGCGGCAGATGCTTGAAGACCGCATCGGCGTGCTGAACCGGTCCGTTCTTCTTTTCGGTCGCCTTGATCTCCTCCCACTTGGCGATCACCTGCTCCGAGGTGTCGAGCTTCCCGGTGCCGAACACGTGCGGATGCCGGCGCACGAGCTTGTCGTTGATCTCACGGGCGACGTCATCGAACGTGAATTCACCCTGTTCGGCGGCGATCTGGGCGTGGAAAACGACTTGGATGAGGACGTCGCCGAGTTCCTCCCGCATATGCGGATAGTCGCCCCGGTCGATCGTATCGATGAGCTCACTGACCTCATCGATCAGACAGCGCACGAGCGTCGCGTGCGTCTGTTCCCGATCCCAGGGGCAGCCATCCGGCGCCCGCAACCTGGCCATCGTCGCCCTCAGATCCTCGATCGCGCTCATGTGATGGCCGCAAGAAGGCGCAAATCAGGAAAAAGGGAAACTCCAAACCGCCTGCCGGTTGTTTCTTGCCCCGCGCCCGCGTCTTTGCGGCTATCGAAGCTTTCGCATGGCCGACAAACTGACCGAGATCATGACTTGGAAGCGCCAGGAGATCGCGCCGCGCCTTCGCGCGGTGACCGATGCCGAGCTGGCCCGCGCCAACGCCGCGGGATCGCGGCCACCGGGTTTTGCCGCGGCGCTCCGGCGGACGGACGGACGGCTGGCGGTGATCGCGGAAATCAAACGTCGCTCGCCCTCCGCGGGCGAGATCCGCGCCGGCATCCCGGCGGTCGACCAGGCGAAGCGGTACCAGGCCGCGGGCGCCGACGCGCTGTCGGTCCTCACGGATGGGAAATATTTCGGCGGGAGGCTCGACGACCTCGCCAGCGTGACGGCGCATTTTGCGGCCGTGGCGCCGGCGCGCCCGTGCCTGCGCAAGGATTTCATGGTTCATCCGCTCCAGGTGCTCGAAGCCCGGGAGTCGGGAGCGAGCGCCATCCTGATCATCGTCCGCGCGCTTTCAGACGAGGAGATCAAAACACTCTTTTCGGCCGCCGCCGCGGCCGGGCTCGACGCCCTGTTCGAAATCCACAATGAAGCGGAGCTCGACCGGGCGGTCGGCCACGGTGCGCGGGTCATCGGCGTGAACAATCGCGACCTGGCCGTCTTCAAGACCGACCTGGCGCTGAGCGAACGCCTGATCCCGCGATTCCCGCGCGATGTCGTCGCCGTCAGCGAGAGCGGAATCTTCTCCGGAACGGACGCCGCCCGCGTGCGCGCAGCGGGGGCACACGCCGTCCTGGTCGGTGAGGCGCTCATGAAGGCCGCGGACCCTGCGGCCCTCATGGCCGAACTCCATGTTTGAATTCTACGAGCGTCGGACGGAACCGCTGCTCCCGGCCCGGAAATTCTATAGCCGGCTGGCGCGAAGCGTCGGCTGGGGGCTGGCCTTGATCTCCGTTTCGCTGGCCGTCGGCGTGGCCGGCTACCATGCCTTCTGCCATCTGGGATGGACGGACGCGTTCGTAAACGCGGCGATGATCCTGTCGGGCATGGGACCGATCGCGGAACTGCCGACTCGCAGCGCGAAGATCTTTGCGGGGTGCTACGCGATTTATTCCGGGATCGCGCTGATTTCCACGACAGCGGTGATCTTCGCCCCGATCGTCCACCGGCTCATGCACCGATTCCACCTCGAGGGCGCCAACCGGGACTGACGCATGCCACTATCGCCGACCGCCACCCGCGAACTCCTTGCGCAGCTCGGACACCAGCCGAAGCGGTTCCTCGGTCAGAATTTCCTCGTCGACGGCAACATCGTCCGAAAGTCCCTGGAGCTGGCGGAGATTCGTCCCGGCGACGCCGTCGTCGAAGTGGGCCCCGGACTCGGCACGCTGACATCGGCGTTGCTCGAAACGTCCGCCGAGGTCTGGGCCGTGGAGAAGGACCGGACGCTGCATGCGCATCTCGTCGCCACCCTGCGGCCCCGGTTCGAAGCCACGTTTCATCTGATCGAAGCCGATGCCGTCGAACACCCGCTGGCGGACATGCCGGCGGCCCGCGCCGAGGCCGGATTCAAGATTGTCGCCAACCTGCCCTACGCGATCGCGACGCCCTGGCTCGACGCCGTGCTCGCCGGTCCGCTGCCGCGGCGGATGGTCCTGATGCTCCAGCAGGAAGCGGCCCAGCGCTATGCGGCCCAGCCGGGGAGCAAGTCCTTCGGCGCGATCTCCGTCTTCCTCCAATCGGCGTACGATGTCGCGCCCGGGCACAAGGTCGCCGCCTCCTGCTTCTTCCCGCGGCCCGACATCGAATCACACCTCCTCAATCTGGTGCGCAAAGAGGCGCCTTTTGTTTTTCCCGACCCGATCAAGGCGTTGATCCGATCGTGCTTCCAACAGCGGCGGAAACAAATCGGTGCCTTGCTCCGCGCCCGATTGCCCGCAGAATCGGCCCCGCAATGGCGGGAACTTCTGACCGAGGCCGGACTCTCAGAACAGTCGCGCCCCGAGGCTATTCCAGCAGGCTGGTGGGTGCGGTTTTCCCGCAGTTTTCGAGCCTTGGCTTGAAAGGCATTTCCGTCCCGGTACTCAGTACACTTTTCGTCATGTCACGCTACCTGCTCGCGTTCGCGTTACTTTCCAGCGTCCTGGCACTTCGCGCACAAGACGCGCCCGCGCTGATCGGCCGGGTGAATGGTCGGACGTATGTGTCCCCGACCGGTGTGTTCAAGGTGACGATCCCCGTGCTGCCGGAACTTGGCGGAGCGGTCACGGATACGCCGAACGTCGTGACTTTCCAGGACAGTTTCAACGTCCACGTGAGCATCGCGGCGTTTCCCCAGGACGCAACGCAGCGCTGGGAGATGGCAACCCGCGGAAAGAAGGACTACCTGGACTACTTCTTCGCGAACTTCGTCCTGTCCGACTTCAAGCGGAGCTTCCGCGGGGTGACCGTCGAGGACAGCAAGTTCCGCCCCGACACCATGGGTGGTGCGCTGATCACGTACATCCTCATTCCGGGCGGATCGATGTTCACCGATCACATGCCGCCGGTGACGAATGGCGCGGTTCCGGTGGCAAAGAGGGGAAACATGCTTTTCGTGAAGAACGGCTACATCTTCGTCATCAGCACGGAACTCGCCGAGCGGGTGATTGAGGGCAGCGCGTACAAGAAGACGCCCAAGGAGGAAGATGCCATCCTTGACCAGAAGCTGAGCGATGTTCTCGACAAAATGGACTTCCTGAAAGTCAGCACCAAGTCGGACAGCGGCCCCTCCGTTCCCTCCCCTCTCTCTGCCCCGACCCGCACGAGATGACGGGAACGGGCACGCGGCGACGACTGGGTGCGGCGGGCGCAATCACGGTCGCCGGCCTCCTCCTCGCAGGCTGTGTTTACCTCCGGTTGATCCAACTGAAACATCAGCTGGCGGACTTTGATCACAACTTCACGGTCGACACGTCAGACGGCGTCCGAATCACGTGCCAGCATCCGCTGCTTCTGACCGGTGATGTCAGGTGGCTCGGGGTGACTCCGGAAAAGATCCGCCGGATCGGCCACGCGGAAGAATGGGAGGTTCGCTGGGTGAAACAACTGCCGCCGTCCGTGCACGAAGCCGGCGCCTACGACATCGTCGTGCGGTTCGTGTTCGCCGACGACAAACTGACGCGCGTCTCCATTCCACAGCGATATTTCGCGCTGATGCCGAAGAAATTCCTCCTCGATCTGCTGCGCAGCCTCGGCGGGGCCCGCGTCAACAAGGAGAACCGCAGCGTCGAGGCCCAGTTGGCCGGCGCTCGACCTGATCTTCCCGGGATCGAGAAGCTGCTGGGACGGCCAACGGCGGAGTCGTCGAAGCCTGGGCAGACGATCCGGCGCTATCGTTATGTGCCGGCCGGTTCACGCCGGCTCGCACGTGCCGCCGTGTTCGACCTGAACGTCACGTTCGATGATGCGACCGGAAAGATGCTCCGGTGGGAGGGTAAAACGCCGGTTGGGAACATTGGGTTCAATTTTGAGGGTGCCGGACATTAGCCACTCTTAGCCGCGAGCGTGACCATGCAAACAGCACGGGCCTGGTGAGCGCAGCATTGGCTTGATGTGGGGCGGGGTCGCCTGACCCCGCCTGCCCGGCTCAGGGAGAAGCCTCGGCTCAACCCAGTCTGGAGGCGGGGTCAGGCGACCCCGCCCTACAACTTCGGCGAACGCGCTCCGACTACAACTTCGGCGAGGCCGCTCCGCCCTTCGAATCCCCGCGACTAATGGGGCACTTGATTCGTGGCCGGGCGTTCGCGAAGCTCGGTGCTCGTCCATGCCGCTTTCCGATTACACCGTTCGCGACGCCACGGAAGCCGATCTACCGGCGATTGTCGCGATCTACAACGCCACCATTCCCGGCCGGATGGTCACGGCCGACACTGAGCCGGTGACGGTCGCGAGCCGGGTCCCGTGGTTTCACGCGCACAATCCGAAGACGCGGCCGCTCTGGGTGGTGCTGGATGGCGGCGAAGTCTGCGCGTGGCTGAGCCTGAATTCGTTCTATGGCCGCCCCGCGTACAATCCGACCGCAGAGGTGAGCATCTACGTGGCGGAAACGCACCGACGACGCGGGCTCGGCGGCGGATTGCTGGAGAAGATCATCGAGCGGGCGCCGGCATGCGAAGTCCGGACACTGCTCGGCTTCATCTGGGCGCACAACCCTCCCAGCCTGCGCCTATTCGAAACCCACGGATTCACGCAATGGGGACATTTCCCTCGGGTCGCGACCCTCGACGGAATCGAACGCGACCTGATCATCCTGGGGCGGCGCGTCGAGCCGTAGCCCGGCATGAAAAAAGGCCGGCCCGTGGGGCCGGCCTTGCGTCAGTGCAGAAATAGCGACTCAAAGATCGAACGAAGCGCTGAACAGGAACTGCCGCGGGTCGACGATGCGGTAATTGTAGATCCGGCCGTCCGGCAGGGAACCGATCGGTTGCAGCCGGCCGCCTTCCATGAGGTTTCGCGCATTCAGCTGCAAACGCATCCGGATCTTGTTCGAGTAGATCTTCTGCGTGTAGCTCACACCGGCGTCGATGTAGGTGTGAGCCTTGTCGAAGATCGGACGGTTGGGGTCGTACGCATTCACATCGTTCGGATCGCCATAGAAGCCAATCGAACCCTTGTCCTCCCAGCGAATCGCGCCGCTCACGGCAAAGCGCTTGACGATCGGGTTGTCGGAAATCGCCGCCAGCTGCAGCGTGCTATAGAGGTTCACTTTCCATTCGCGAATCTGCGACTTCGGCTTGCCCTCGTTCGCCGTCGCGAGCTTGTACGGAGCCAGAACCGATCCGACGTAGAAGTCCTGCGGAGACGTGCTCCGGTACTTGGTCGTCCACCAGAGCGTATTGGTGCGCGGATCGACGATCGTCTGCCAGATCGACCAGCGTTGGGCGATGTATTCACCGATCGCGGGCGACAGGTTGTTGTCGATCGTCTTCATCTCGCCGATCGTCATCCGCATGGTCCAGAGATTGCTCGGATTGTAGTTCACCTCGATCTCCTTGCCTTTCGAGGTCACGTCCGACGTGTCGCTGATCGGGTAGGAATTCATGCGGGTGAGCGTTTCGAGCGGCATGCCCATTTCCTTCGCCACCTCGGTGTTGATCTGGTCGGTCGACCAGGTCGGATTCAAAGCGGTAACCCACTCGGTCGCGTTTCGGACGAGGTTAAACGGGTCGGTGCCGCCGGTCATGTTGCTGTAGTCGAGCCGCGCCGCCCGGGTGGCGATGGTTCCACTGTCGCCCTGCCGTGAAGCCTTCTGCGTCGCCTCATACTGGTTGATGCGGACCACGAGGCGGTTGTCGCCCAGAACATTGAACGAGATGCCGTAGTCCTTACCCTTGCCCTGAGAATCGGGCAGCATTTCACCGACCAGGTTCTGCGCGATGGTCTGCGGGAGGAAGCTGTCCGACTTGTTGTAGTAGAAGTCGATCGAGCGCGCGAAGTCGGCCAGGAAGCCGACCACTCCGCCGCGTTCCGCCGCCTGGTCGAGGAGCTTGATGTGGCGGAGCGGCTTGACCACGACTCCAGAGGTCGTGGTGTGACCGATGCGCTCCAACCAGTTCTTCGGCCAGGTGCGATCCGGGCCGACGTCGAGATGGATGCCGTCGGGCGCCAGGCCGGCGTTGGCCGAGTCTCGGTTCAAGTTGATGTCCTGGCGAATCCCGAAGGTCGTCACGATACGATCCTCGATGAAATGGTTCTGCATCGCGCCGCCGATGGTCTTGATGATGTTGCGCGTCTGGGCGCTGCTGCCGCCCGTGTAGAAGGCTTCGCCGAAGGTGACCGGCTCGTCGACCCACTGCTGGGTCGAGGCGTTGTACCAGCGCAGCGGGTACGTATGGTTGGCGTCGCGCCAGGCCGGCGGCGCCGAGTCGATGTTATCACCGGTGGTGTCACCGAGATAATACCGGTAGTAGCCGCGCGCCGCGGCGGCTCCGTTCGCGCGGTTGGCACCGGCGAGCAGCCAGGCGTGGTTGTCGATCACCGCGTCGCGGAAGCGCAACGTCTGGGTGATCGTGTTCTTGTACTCGCCGTAGCCCGAAAACTGATGGTCGCCGAGCCATCTCAGCCAATTCGTTTCACGGGAGAGCGTCAGCTTATACGCGAGCTGGGCGCGGAATTGATCGCGGAAGAAAGGGGTCCGCGTCGCGGTCGGCTCGAGGGCATTGATGTACGGGCGGCCGAAGAATGGATTCACCCGTCCGTCCGTGAGTTTCGTGTTCACGTCGATATAGGTGATCATCGGGCTGTCCGACCCCTGGCCGATGAAGGTCCGGCTGTAGGTCAACGCTTCTTCGCGGAACCAACCGAGCTGTGCCGCCACGAGATGGCGCGGGGTCTGCAGCAGGAACTGATCGAGTTCGATCGTGTAGGTGCGATCGCGGACCTGGCTCCAATTCGGAGCGGCCATGTTGATCCTCTGCCAGTCGTAATACGCCTTGTTCGTCAGGCTCAGGTAAGACGCGGCGAGCGGGCCGGGCTTGGGCGCCGGCGCGCTTTCCACCAGCCGCACGTTTCCCGCCTGGGCATTCGGCGTCGCCAGGCCCGTCGTGTCGAGTCCGCTCTGACGGCCGACCATATAGATGGGAATGCTGCCATCCGGATTGATGAAGAGGCTGGGGCGCGCATACAACCCCGTGCCGCCCGATTCGAGGCCGGCGCCGAGGTTCGTGGTTTCCGTCCCCTGATTACTGACGTACGGCACCACCGTGTTCACGCCATTGCGCGTGACCGTCCACGTCGTCGGATCCCAGGTTGGTTTCCCCTGCTGTTCCCAATAGGTGATCGCGTCGCGCGGCAGGACGGTGTTGGGACGCCGCGCGTAGTTCTCGTAATAATCGACCCCCGCGCGAATTGTCGTGTTCTTGAATGGCCGGTACGTCACCAGGCCGGCCACGTGTTTCGTTCGGGAGATCGACGGCTTCAACTTGTATTGATCCTCCTGGAATACTCCCACGCCGCGCACGGCCAGCTTGTCCTTGATGAGGGGACGGTTCAGGTCGATGCCGCTCCGGAAGCTGCCCACCTGGTCCGTCCGCAGCTCGACGCGACTCCGCTCCCGCTGGAGGTTGGCTGTGACCGGGATCGCGTTGACCGTTCCCGACGCATTCCCGAGGCCGAAGATCGAGGAGTTCGGCCCCCGGGAGATCTCGATCGAGTCGACGAAGAACGAGTCCAGCGGCACGCGGCCGCTGACCCAATAGTTGCCGCGCGACTGGTTCGCCGCGGCGATACCGCGCACCCGGTTGGCGTTGTTCGGGTTGCCGGCGACGTTGTCGATGACGTTGCCGTTACGATCGACGGTGAAGTCGGTGTACGTGGCCGTTCCTTCGGTGTTCGCCTCGTACATGAAGATGTCGTTCACATCAACGAGCGCAAAATCCTCCATCTGCTGCTTCGTCACGACCGTGATCGAAGCACCGACGTCCTCGAGCTTGGTATTCAATCGCGTGCCGGAGAGCGTGTTCGAGGCATAATACCCCTTATCGCCCGCCCCGCTCACCTCGAACGGCGACATTTGCACCACATCGCCCGAAGCGGCTGCAGTGGCCGTCACGGTGGCGCTCGCGTTGCGCGCCTGATCGGCCTGCATTGCCGCCGACTCATCGGGATCAAGTCGGCCGTTGGCGTTCTTGTCGTATCGCTCCACGGTCGCCGAATCGAGGTCCGGAAGTGGAGTTGGCGCGGTCTGGGCGACGAGCGTCGAAGCCGTCAGCAACAACACAAATGTGCAGCTGCGGCGAAGGGGAAACACCGTGTCACGGGTGCAGGAGGTCATGTTCGTGTCCTTGGGTTGGCTGGCTTTCGCGGCCCGGGAGAGGCCGCGACGGGTATGAGGGCACGAGCGAATCGGACGGCTGGAAGAAGTCCGACCCGCGGACGTGAATCCACGTTTCCGCCGCCGAACACACAATGACGACCTGCATCGGACAGTCTGACGAAGCGCCCTGCGCTGCGCTTGCGGACTGCGGATGGCAGAGTGCGGAGTGCGGAACGGGCGCGTGGTGCGCTGCGGGCACCGATTCGCTAGCGAATGGGAGGAATCCAGACTCGTCAGAACGGACGGCGTCGGGGCCGATGATGACAGTCCGACCCTGCCCGCGCAGCGGACTTCTGACCCACCTTCGCGCTTTGCGCTACGGTGGGTTGCCCATTCGCGAGCGAACGGGGAGGCACTCCGACTTGCCTACGTGGGGGTTGATAACCCGACCTGCCGAGTCCACACGAACACGTGACCCACCTTCGCGCTTTGCGCTACGGTGGGTTGCCCATTCGCGAGCGAATGGGCAAAACGCCCTCCGGCGGAAACCGGAGGGCGTGAGATCATCCGCGGATCAAGCCGTCTCGACTTAGAAGTCGAACGAACTCGTCAGCACCCACTGACGCGGATTGATGATGCGGAAGTTATAGGGCGTGCCGTCGGGATTGACCGCCGTGATCCGGAGGCCGCCGCTTTCGAACGCATTGTTCAGATTGAACTGGAACTTCGCCCGCACGCGATCGTGGAACAGCTTGCAGGAATAACCGATCCAGAAGTCACCGGCGTACCGGGCCGGGTCATAAATCGGCTTGTTCACGTCCAGCGTACGCACGATCCCGTCCGCGTCCGGCGTGCCGCCGAGATAGCCGATGACGCTCTTGTCATCCCACCGCAGCGAGCCGCCGACGAAGCTGTTCTTGAACATTCCATCGGTGAACCGGTACGTCGCCAGCGACTTGACGGCATACTTCTTGACCTGCGGGTTCGACTTTCCGAGCAGCGCCTGGTCGATCTTCAGCGGCACCACGACCGCCGACGTGTAGAACGCGTAGGCCGACTGCTTCGCATACTGCGTGCTCGTCCACCACGGATTCCCCTGCGGGTCCTTGACGCTGAGCCAGTACGGCATGCGCAGGTTGATGTAGTCCTCGAGATTGTTCTCGATCGTGGTCTGGATCGCTTCGGTCTTCGTCGCGTTCAGCCGGAAGTTCCAGTTGTAGTTCGGATTGAAATCCACCTGGAGTTCATCGCCCTTGCCCTCGCTGTCCGCGACGCCGCGCAGCTGGGAACCGGTGTTGTACGCATTGACCGCGTTCTGAAAACCAGTGGGGAATTGCGTGATCTTGGCCGCGGCGGCGTCGATCTGGTCCTGGGTCGCCGACGCGCCCAGGCTGGCGATCGCCTGCTGCTGGGCCCAATAGTAAAGGCTCATCTTGTCGGAGCTGGTGCCGACCAGATAGGTGCCGGCCTCGATGCGGGCGATGCGTGACCCGAGCGTCGAGTTCGACGTGCGGTCGTTCACCACCGTGACCTTGTACTGCTTCAGCGAGATCACGAGTTTGTTGTTGAGCAGGTTCAGCTGGAACCCGACGTCCTGGCCGTGGCCATACGTGTTCGGCAGCGCGTTATCGAACAGGTCGACCGCCTGCGGCTGGGGCTGGAAGGAACTCGACCGGCTGTAGGTCAGGCTGAACCACTTGCTCTTGAAGGGATACAGCACGGCGCTGATCATCCGCGTGAAGCCGCTCGCCTGGGTCCAGGCGTTCCACGTGTTCATCGTGTCGTAGTAGTAATAGCCGGTGTTCGGATTGACGCCGGCGCCCGCCGAGGTACGCGTGCGGTAGAAGTCCTTGCGGATACCGCCGGTGACCACGAGATGGTCCTTGATGAAATGCCCCTGCCAGGTGCCGGACCGCGTCGTCGTTTCCGCCCGGCTCAAGCCGCTGATGTATGGCGCGGTGCCAAAGGTGGCCGGATCGCTGATCCACGTGCCGGTGGCGCCGTTGTAATAATTCAGGTTGAATTTGCCGGAAACGCCCGACTTCGGCGGAACGTAACCGGGCGTGTAGCCGAGCGCGCCCGTCGGCCCGACGTAGTATTGATAATTCGGGCGTCCGGTCGCGTTGCCGTTCGTGTAGTTCAGCGCGCCGGGCGTGAGCCACACGTGATTCGGATCGATGACCGCCTCACGATACCGGAACGTCCCGTCGGTCACGAGGTGCTTTTCGTAGTTGAGGCCGAACTGGTGGTTGCCGAGCCACTTGATCCAACCCGAGCGGCGCTCGAGGTTCAGGCTGTAGGTCAGCGAAGCCTGGACGTCATCGTTGTATTCCGGCGAACGGAAGATGCTCGGTTCAAAGGCCGAGATATAGGGACGCTTGAAGTACGGGTTCGGGCGACCGTCCAGCAGGTACTGATTCACGTCCATGACGAGCGTCGGGGGATTCGTGATGTTGCGGCTGTAATCCACGGAATCCTCGAGATGCCACGCGCCACGGAAATAGAGGTTGTGGATGATCTTCTGTTCGATCTCCGCGGTGTACATGACGGCATGGTCATAGACCCAGTTCTGCGGAACGGCGTTCATGGAGGTCCAGTCGTACAGCGCCTTGTTGCTGATGCCGGGGACCTGATAAAGGGTGCCTGCGTTCACCGTGCCGCGCATATACGCGGAACCGGAGGACAGCCGGCGGACGTTGCTCGTCAGATTCGAGCTGGGGATCGAGGACGTTCCGATCCGGTTCACCTCCCAGAGCTGCACCTGGCCGCCATCGATGAACATGCTCGGCCGCGTGTAGGTGTTGGTGTTCGCGTAGAGCCCCATCGGAAAGGTCGCCTTGTTGTCGAGCGTCACCGGCAGCACGACCGACTGGCCGTTGACGGTGGCGGTCCAGTTCAGCGGGTCGAACGTCGGCTCGCCCGCGGCGATCCACTCCGAGATGCCATCGCGCGGGGTCAGGGCGTTCGGGGTCTGCCGGTTCTCGTGGTAGACTTCCGCCTTGCCGCGGATCGTGGTGTTCGCCCACGGCTTGAAGGTGAGCGCGCCGTAGAGCCGCTTCACATTGTCGTACGAGGGCTTCTGCCGGTACTTGTTCTCCATGTCCACCGCCGCGATCCGGATGGCGAGCTTGTCCTGCCAGACCGGACGGTTGACGTTGAAGGTCGACCGCCAGCCACCGAGCTGGTCAACGCGGAACGACACATTGTTCGTGGACCGCGTGAGATTCGCCGGCTGGAGGTTGGTGTTGATCGTGCCGGCCGGGCTGCCGAGGCCGGCCACGGTCGAGTTCGGACCGCGGCTGATTTCCGCCGAATCGATGTTGTACGTGTCGAAGGGAATCCGCGTCGTGTGCTGGAAGTAATCGATCGTGATATTCGGCGCCGAGAGGCCGCGCACGCGCGTCGCCGTATAAGGATTCGACTGGATCGAATCCGTCGTCGGGCTGGACGAGCTCGTCGCGGTGAAGTCGTAGATGCCCTCGGTGTTCGCCTCGTACTTGAAGATATCGTTGATATCGATCGAGGCCGTGTCCTCGAGCTGCTGCTTGGTCACCACCGTGATCGAACCGCCCAGGTCCTGGACGTTCGAATTCAGGCGCGTGCCCGAGAGCGTGTTCGGGGAGTAGTAGCCATTGTCCCGGGAGGTATCCACCTGGAACGGCGTCAGTTGAATCACGTCGTCATCGGACGTGGAGGTCGAGTTGGCGTTGGAGGCCGGAGCGGTCTGCGCCGGCAAGGCCGCAGGCAGCCCGAAGAGCAGCGCCGCGCAGACGCTCAATGAGCGTACGCGACGCGTCGCAGTCAGACGGTCGGGGTTCGGAATCATAGGTATGCAGGGATAGTGCGCGGCTCCCGCAGGGAAGCGCGAAGCCGGCCGCATGACGGTTTTAACCCCGGCGTCGGACGCAATATTTAGCGCCTGACGGTGTTGTCTGACAGTACGACGGCACCGGCCCCCGGGAACCGGGTTCCGAACCCATCCCGTCCGGCGGCGAGGCCCACCCCGGCCGAGATGTCACCGCGATTCGAATACGCCGCCCCCACCCAGTCATCGCCGGCCGGTCGCGGGCGCGGCGCCCCGCCACCGTGGCCTCAGTCCGCCGGTCGGCGGCGGACCATCAACAGATGTTCGGCCGCGAGCACGACCTCGCCACGCTGATTCAACGCCTCGACCAGTTCGACGACGACGCCATGGGTCGGCCGCCTCGGGTGGTCGCGTTTTTCCTTCACCGTGCAGCGACTGGTCACCGTGTCGCCAATGAACACCGGCTTGATGAAACGGAGCCGGTCGTAGCCGTACGAAAACGCCTCCGGGTTGATTTCGCCGGCGGTCTGCCCGACCGCGACACTGAAGATCAGCGTGCCATGGGCGATTCGCTGCCCGAAGTCCTGCGTTTTGCACCACTCCGCATCCATGTGGTGCGGGTAAAAATCGCCCGTCTGTCCGGCATGAAGGACCACATCCGCCTCGGTGATGGTCCGGCCGGTCGACGTCCGGGATGTTCCGACCGAATAGTCCTCCCAAAACTGCGGTTTCATGGCGTCAAAACCGGAATGCCGAGGGTGGTTGTGATCTCGTCCGCCGCCTTCCGCATCGCGCGGATCAGGTTGGCTTCGTCTCCCCGGAATCCCCGCTTCAGCAGGCGCGTGATGGCCAGCGCCGCGGTCACACCGGCCGCCGGGTTGCCGACGAGCACCGAAACGTCGCGGACGCCTTCGATGGTCTCGCTCTCGGCCGTGGAAATGCCGCGGCGGCGAACCTCCGCCAGCGTCGCTTCGAATTCCTCGAGCGGCCGGCCGGAGAGCTGCCGACCGACGCTGGACTCAGCCATGATGGCCCCGCGATCCGCATCATTCGCAAACGCCAGGAGCAACCGACCCGAAGCGGTGCAGGCCGGGTCGAACACCGCTCCGACTTCGATCGAGAGTCGAACCCGCTCGGGACTTTCCTCCTGCGCCACCACAACCAACTCGCTGCCGGCGAAGACGCTGAGATGGCAGGACTCGCGACAGGTCTCGGTCAGCTCCTGCATGGGGGCGCGGGCCGCCTGCAGCAGTTTCTCCGTGACCGAATGGGCATGCGCGAGAGTGTACAACTTCAAGGTCAGGGCGTACTTTCCCGAACTCGGGTCGCGGGTGACATAGCGCCGGCGCTCGAGGCAGTTCAGCATCCGAAATAGTTCGCTGCTACTGCGTTCCAACTGGGTTGCCAGTTCCGCCAGGGACTGCGGCACCGCCGCCGCGGCAACCGTTTCCAGGATGTCTAGGCCCTTTTCCAGCGCAGGTACGGGATAGTTCGGCGTTTTCGCCATTTTGGACTTGCTGCTATTCGCTAATGAAAATCTGTTTTGCAAATAAAATATGCCCCACCCCACCTCCCAGCTCGTCCGTCCGCAGACGGTGCGTCCGATCGTGATGATCGGCGCGGGTGGGATTGTGCGCGACGCGCATTTGCCAGCGTACCGGCTCGCGGGGTTTCCCGTGACGGTGTTGAACGACGTTGACGTTGGCAAGGCGCAAGCACTCGCCGCGGAATTTAGAGTCCCGCTCGTCGCCACCACCCTCGCGGAGGCAGTCGACGCGGCGCCCGCGGAAGCCGTGTTTGACGTCGCGGTGCCGGCCTCGGCGCTGCCGCAGGTGCTGGCCGGGCTTCCCGATGGCGCAGCCGTACTGATCCAGAAGCCGTTCGGGGAGAATCTCGAACAGGCGCGCGCGCTCCTGGAACTCTGCCACCGCAAGCGGCTGCGCGCGTCCGTGAATTTCCAGCTCCGCTACGCTCCCTACGTCGCCGCCGCCCGCGCGGCGATCGCGCGGGGAGACATCGGCGAGGTCCACGACGTGGAGGTGCGCGTGACCGTGTACATGCCGTGGCATCTCTGGACCTTCCTTGAACGCAGCCCGCGCGTGGAGATTCTCTACCACAGTATCCACTATGTGGACCTGATCCGGTCGTTTCTCGGCGACCCGACCGGCGTCTATGCGCGCACGCTCCGCCACCCGGGCACCCCGAAACTCGCCTCGACCCGGACGTCGATCGTCCTCGACTACGGTGACAACGTCCGCGCCAACATCACCACGAATCACGGCCACGTTTTTGGGCGCCGCCACCAGGAAAGCTACGTCAAATGGGAAGGCACGCGGGGCGCGATCGTCGCCCGGCTCGGACTGCTCCTCGATTACCCGCGGGGCGAGCCCGACGTGCTCGAGATGTGCCAGCTCGATGCCGCCGGCGCGCCCGGCCCGTGGAAACCCATCGCATTCCAGGGGAGCTGGTATCCTCACGCCTTCATGGGAACGATGAGCGACCTGATGCGGTACGCCAACGGCGAGATCGACCGTCCACCAACCGCGGTGGAGGACGCCGTCAAAACCATGGCGGTCGTCGAGGCGGCCTATCAATCGAGCGCCACCGGCGCGACACCGATACCGGCCGCATGAGCACGTCCCGGATCAAGTTGCGCGGAATCACCTGGAACCACTCACGCGGTTTCCTCCCGATGGCCGCGACCGCCCAGCGGTTCGGCGAGTTGCATCCGGAGGTGGAAATCACCTGGGACAAGCGTTCCCTGCGCGCCTTCGAGGACCAGCCGGTCGAGCGCCTTGCCACCAATTACGACCTGATCGTGCTCGACCATCCCGCCGTCAGCCAGGGCGCGCGACATGGGGCGTTGCTCCCGCTGGATGAGAACCTCCCGGCAGAATTCCTGCTCGACCAGGCGCGGAATTCCGTCGGCGCTTCGCACGCCAGCTACGCGTTTGACGGACACCACTGGGCGCTCGCGATCGATGCGGCAACGCCGGTGGCGTTCTGGCGGGAGGATCTTCTCGCCGCGAATGGCGGCAGGCCGCCCCAGACGTGGGAGCAACTCCTGGATCTCGCCCGCGCCGGCCGGGTGGAAGTGCCGGCGGCGCCGATCAACTGTCTGATGAACTTCTATTCGCTGTGCCTCGCGGCCGGCGAAACGCCCTTCACGCTCGCCGACCGCGTGGCCTCCCGGGACGTTGCGCTGGCGGCATTCCTGCGGTTGCGCGAGCTGCTTTCCCACATCGAACCGGGCTGCTGGGACCGGAACCCGATCGCCTCGCACGATCGCGTGGCCGGCCCGGGCAACACCGCGATCGCTTACTGCCCCCTCGCCTACGGCTATTCGAACTACGCCCGGGAGGGCTACGCCGCGCACCGTCTGGCATTTGGAGAACCGCCGCTCATTGACGGTGCCCCGCTGCGGACGACGCTGGGCGGAGCCGGCTTGGGCGTGTCGGCGAAGACCCGGCATCCCGAGGCCGCGCTCGCGTATGCCCAGTTCGTGGCCAGCGCGTCCGTCCAGCGCACCGTCTACACCCAGAATGGAGGCCAGCCGGGCCATCGCGCCGCGTGGAACGACGAAGAGAACAACCGGCAAACGGGCGGATATTTTGCGAACACGCTTCCGGTGCTCGATCGCGCGTATCTGCGTCCCCATTATCCCGGGTATCTCAAGTTCCAGGATCACGCGGGCCCCGTGCTGCACGACGCACTCCGCGGCGTCTCGCCGGTCGACGCCGCGCTCGACCAGATTGATTTGCTCTACCGCCACAGCCGGGCCGGACAGGCCCACGCCGCATGAAACCGCTGGAAGGTCTCCTCGTCCTTGATTTCGCCCAATTCCTGGCCGGCCCCTGGGCCGCCACCCGTCTGGCCGACCTCGGCGCCCGGGTGATCAAGATCGAACGCCCGGGCACGGGGGACATCGGCCGGCAGTTGTACATCTCGAACCTACGGCTCGACGGTGACAGCACCCTGTTCCACTCGATCAATCGCAACAAGCAGAGCTACGCGGCGGACCTCAAGCACCCCGCGGACCTTGCCAAAGTGAAGCAGTTGATCGGACGGGCCGACGTGCTGATCCAGAATTTTCGTCCCGGCGTGATGGAGCGCATCGGCCTCGGTCCCGAGGCGTGCGCCGCATTGAATCCCCGGCTGGTGTATGGCGTCGTGACCGGCTACGGCCGTACCGGCCCGTGGGTCGACAAGCCCGGGCAGGACCTGCTCGCTCAGGCGGTGTCAGGTCTGCCGTACCTCAATGGCGACGCCGACCAGCCGCCGGTTCCGTTTGGACTCTCCGTCGCCGACCTGACGGCGAGCGCCCACCTCGTTCAGGGAATCCTTGCCGCCTTGGTGCGGCGCGGCACGACCGGGCGCGGCGGCCTCGTCGAAGTCAGTCTCCTCGAGTCGGTGCTGGACCTGCAGTTCGAGGTCACGACGACGTTCCTGAACGACGGGGGCCAGGTGCCGGAACGCAGTGGCGTCAACAATGCCCACGCGTACCTCGGCGCGCCCTACGGTATCTATGCCACCGGCGACGGATTCCTCGCACTGGCGATGGGATCGATCGTCAGACTGGGCGAACTGCTCGAACTGCCGTCGTTGGCGGATTTCTCCGATCCGCAGTCCTGGTTCACACGGCGTGACGAGATCAAGCGGCTCCTCGCCGCCCACCTGAAAACGCGCCCGACGAAACACTGGCTGTCGCGACTCGAACCGGCCGATTACTGGTGCGCCGAGGTGCTGTCGTGGCCGCAGTTGTGGGCGACCGACGCGTTCAAGGCCCTCGACTTCGTGCAGGAAGTCGTGCGGGACGAGGGACCGGCGATGCGGACGACACGGTGTCCAATCGTGATCGATGGCGAGCGACTGACGTCGCGCCGGGGCGCGCCCCGGGTTGGGCAGCACACAAAGGAAATCCAGACGGAATTTTCGCTCTGAAAGGCTGATCGGCGCGGAAACCGAACCTCTGCTCGCTCACGCGGATACCAAACTTCTGCTCGCTCACGCTCGCGGCTACATCAATCCCCACTCGCTCACGCTCGCAGCCACACAGACCAAACCCCACTCGCTCTTGCTCGCGGCTACCTAATCCCCACTCGCCCATGCGCGCGGCAACGGAAGAAACCGAGGTGATGGTGAGTGAGGGCGGCGAAACGCGATAATCCGGAAGCGACTAAATTTTCCCCCATGCCAACCCCCTCCCCACTGCTCGGCACCGGCTTCCACACGATTGGCGCCGCGAGTGCCGCGCTTTGTTACGCACCCCACCGATATGTCCGCCGCTGGAGCTGGCAGACCTACTGGCTGCTCCAGGCGTCAATGTGCTGGCTCATCCTTCCCTGGATCTTCGCCTGGTTCACGATTCCGGAACTCGGCGCCGTGCTTCACGAAGCGTCCGGTGACGCGATGCTGAAGTCATACCTGCTTGGCGTGCTGTACGGCGTCGGCGGCATCGCGTTCGGTCTGGCGATCCGGCACATCGGCTATTCGCTGACGTATGCCATCGCGATCGGCGTTTCGTGCGTGCTGGGCACGCTGATTCCCCCGCTGCTGGCCGGAACGCTCGGCGCCACGCTCGGCACGACCGCCGGTTCGTTCGTCGTCGTCGGCGTGGTCCTCGGCGCCGGCGCGATCCTCGTGACCGGCTTTGCCGGTTTTCGCAAGGAGGCCGAGATCGCGGCCAAGACCGGCACGACCGCCGGGACGTTCAACCCGCGGGTCGGCCTTCCGATCGTGTTGCTGGCGGGCGTGCTTTCCGCAGTGTTCAGCTTTTCGCTCGCGGCGGGCCAGCCCATCGCCGACGTCGCCGCGCGCCATGGCGCGGGTGATTTCCAGGGCAACGTCATCTATCTGTTTTCCAACAGCGGGGCATTCACGACGACGCTCGTTTACACGTTCTGGCTCGCGACGCGGGGCCGGACGTGGGGCGAATATTTCTCCGCCGACGCGCCGCTCGTCCGCAACTATGGCCTGTCGCTGCTCACGGGACTGCTCTGGTATCTCCAGTTCTTCTTCTACGGACTCGGCCACGTGCGGATGGGCCGCTTCGAGTTCTCCAGCTGGGCGATCCATATGATCATCCTGATCCTGCTCAGTGCCGGGTTCGGCGTGCTGATCGGCGAATGGAAGGCCTGCCGGCCTTCCACCAAGCTCCTGGTCACCTCGGCCATCGCGCTCCTGCTCGGTGCCGTCGGCCTGATCAGCTATGGTAATTACCTCGCCTCGCTCGCCCCCGTGTCTTGAATCCGCTTTCCCGATGGATCTGGTCGACACCCACCAACACCTCTGGGACCTGGATCATTTCCCGTACACCTGGTGTGCCGGCATTCCGGCTCTGAACCGGAGTTTTCGGCTGGCGGACTACATGGCGGCTTCGGCCGGCCTCGGCATCACGAAAACGGTGTTCATGGAGTGTGATGTCGACGAGCCGCACGCCCTGGCCGAGGCACACACGGTTCAGATCCTGTCGGACCATGCCCCGTTGATCAGTGGAATCGTGGCGAGCGGACGCCCGGAACGCGCGGGTTTCGGAGGGCACCTCGAGCAACTGGCGAAGCTGACCCGCGTGCGCGGCGTCCGGCGAGTGCTGCATACGCAACCTGACACGCTATCCGAAACACCCCTCTTCGCGGAAAACCTCCGGCTACTCGCCCAGTTTGGCTTCACGTTCGATCTTTGCGTCCTGGCCCGCCAGCTGCCACAGGCCCTCGCACTGGTCCGACGCTGCCCCGAGGTGACGTTCATCCTCGACCACTGCGGGGTGCCGGACGTGAAGGGCGGCGCCTTCGAACCGTGGCGGACGCACCTCACCGAAATCGCGGCGCTCCCCAATGTGAACTGCAAGATCAGCGGCCTGGTCGCCTACGCCGCGGAGAAATGGACGGTCGCCGACCTCCGTCCGTGGGTGGAACACGTGATCGCGCAGTTTGGCTGGAACCGCGTCGTGTGGGGCGGCGACTGGCCGGTCTGCACCCTGGCCGCGACGCTGGGCCAGTGGGTCGAGACGACGCATGCGCTCACGGCCAATGCGACGGAGGAACAACGGGCCGCCCTTTATCACCGGAATGCCGAAAGGATCTATCGTGTTTAGTCTCGCCCATAAAACCGCCCTGGTGACCGGCGCGGGGTCGGGCATCGGCCAGGCCATCGCCCAGACGCTGGCCAAGGCCGGCGCCCGGGTGTGGGTCGTCGACCGCGACGTCGCCGCCGGCGAGTCAACGACCGCCACCATTCGCGCCGCCGGTGGCCAGGCGGAGTTCACGGCGCTCGACGTTTCGAGCGAAGCGGACGCGCTGGCGCTTGCCACCCGGCTGCCGGCCATCGACATCCTGGTCAACAACGCGGGGATCGGTCACGTGGGGAACCTGCTTGGCACGGCAGCCGCCGACCTCGACCGACTTTACGCCGTCAACGTCCGCGGTCCCTTCAACCTTTGCCGGGCCTTCGTCCCGGGGATGCTCGAGCGCCGCCGGGGTTCCGTGATCAATCTCGCATCGATTGGAGGCGTCGTCGCCGTGCGGGACCGTCTTGCGTACACGATCACCAAGCACGCCGTCGTCGGTCTGACCCGGGCGCTGGCACTCGATCACTCGCACACCGGCGTGCGGTTCAACGCGATCTGTCCCGGCCGCGTGGAAACCCCGTTTGTGAAGGCGCGCATCGCCGAGTACCCCGACCCCGAGAAGGCCTATCGCGACATGGCGTCGACCCAGTTGACCGGGCGGATGGCCCGTCCCGAGGAGATCGCCGCAGCCGCCCTGTATCTTGCCAGCGATGAGGCGGCAATGGTCACGGGCTCATGCCAGATGATCGACGGTGGCTGGAGCGCGGGGAAGTAGTCTTTATGGATTCGATTGTTGGCGGCGTGACGCCGTTTGGTTTGCGCGCAGGCGGAATGTGTTCGTTCCGCGTGCTTCTCCTCGCGCTGCTCGCCGTGCTGCCAGCCATGCGCGTGCAGGCGACTCCACCACCGGCGGAATCCCGGTACGTCTGGCTTGCGGCGCCGGCCGAGCATTTCTTCGAGGCGACCCCGCTCGGCAACGGACGACTGGGCGCCACGATCTACGGCGGAATCGCGGACGACCGCATCGTGCTGAACGAGGACAGCATGTGGTCGGGCTCCCCGCAGGACGCCGACCGGCCGGATGCCGCCCGCTATCTCCCGGAAATCCGCCGCCTGCTGCTCGAGGGCAAGAACGTCGAAGCCGAGGCGCTGGTGAACGCGCATTTCACGTGCGCCGGGAAAGGATCGGGATTTGGGGCGGGCGCGAACGTGCCTTACGGCTCCTACCAGACCCTGGGCGACCTGCACCTGTTGTTCCCCGAGGCGCACGGGCCGGTGACGGAGTACCGACGCGAACTCGATCTGGCCCACGCGATTTGTCGGGTGACCTACGAACAGGGGGGAGTTCGCTACACCCGGGAGGCCTTCGTCAGCGCTCCGGCGGAGGCAGTCGTCATCCGGCTGACGGCGAGCCGGCCGGGCGCCATCTCGTTCGACGCCCGGCTTTCCCGCCCGGAGCGGGCCGCCATCGAGACCGTCGGACACGACCAGTTGCTGATGTCCGGCCAATTGAACGACGGGTACGACGGCAAGAAAGGCGTGCGCTACGCGGCGCGTCTCCGCGCCGTCGCCCAGGGCGGCACCGTTTCCTCGGCCGACGGAGCCGTCAGTGTGCGCAATGCCGATGAGGCTGTCGTGTTGATCACCGCGGCAACGAACATCCGGTCGTTCGGGGGACGTCACGAAGACCATCCCTCCGCCGCCGCGGCAGACGATCTCGCCAAAGCCGGGGCGACGCCGTACGCGCAACTTCGGGAACAGCACATCGCGGCGTATTCGCAGTGGTTCGATCGCGTCAGCCTGCAACTTGGCTCGCCCGACCCCATCGCCGCGGCGCGTCCGGCGCCGGATCGGCTCGCGGCGTTTCATGCCGGTGGAAATGATCCATCGCTGGCGGCGCTGTACTTCAACTTCGGCCGGTATCTCCTCATCTCGTCGTCACGCCCCGGCGGGTTGCCGGCGAATCTGCAGGGGCTGTGGGCGGACACGATCCAGACGCCGTGGAACGGCGACTGGCACGCGAACATCAACGTGCAGATGAATTATTGGCCGGCGGAGGTGTGCAACCTCTCCGAACTCGCCCAGCCGATGTTCGCGCTGATCTCGTCGCTTCAGAAATCCGGCGCAAAAACGGCGAAGGCATACTACGGCGCCCGCGGCTGGGTTGCATTTCTCCTGCTGAACCCGTGGGGATTCACCTCCCCGGGGGAGTCGGCGAGTTGGGGTTCAACGGTCTCCTGTTCCGCCTGGATGTGCCAGAGCCTGTGGGATCACTACCTCTTCACCGGCGACAAGAGGTTCCTGGCCTGGGCGTACCCGATTCTGAAGGGCTCCGCCCTCTTCTATCTCGACATGCTCATCGAGGAGCCGACGCACCACTGGCTCGTCACCGCCCCATCGAACTCGCCGGAGAATGAGTTTTACCTGCCGGATGGGCGCAAGGCGCACATCTGCATGGGCCCCACGATCGACCAGCAACTGCTCCGGTATCTGTTCGGAGCCTGTGCGCAGGCCGAACAGACCCTGGGAGTCGATGCCGACCTCCGCCGCGAACTCCTCGCAAAATCCGCCCGCCTCGCGCCAACCCAGATCGGGCCGGATGGGCGAATCATGGAATGGCTCCAACCTTACCGCGAGGTCGATCCCCATCACCGGCACATCGCTCATCTTTGGGGACTTTATCCAGGCGATGAAATCTCCCCGCGCGCGACACCGGCACTAGCAGCCGCAGCCGCGAAATCGCTGAACGCGCGCGGCGACGGAGGCACCGGATGGAGCCTGGCGTGGAAAATCGCACTCTGGGGCCGGCTTGGCGACGGTGAGCGCGCCTACAAGCTGCTGCGGGATCACCTCAAGCCGGCGACGGCCAGGACCGCGACCGAACAATGGAGTGGTGGAACGTTTGCGAACCTGTGGGATGCTCATCCGCCGTTCCAGATCGACGGAAATTTTGGGGGCACGGCGGCCATCGCCGAACTCCTCCTCCAGAGCACGCCGGACGAAATCGACGTCCTGCCGGCGATCCCGTCCGCTTGGGCCGACGGAAGTGTCCGCGGGCTCCGGGCGCGCGGCGGTTTTGAGGTTGCCGTCACCTGGCATGACCGACGCCCAACCAAGGTGGTGATCCGGTCGGTTGGCGGCACGCGCACGACAGTCCGCTTCGGCACCGAGTCCAGGAAACTGACATTCAAGCCAGGCCAAGAACAGCAGGTTTCCTTTGACGGACCTCAATAAGGCACCTCGTCCGGTTGCCATCCCCGCCGGGCCGTGCTCGTCAAAAACATGACGTCTCTCCTGCCATTGCATTGGAACCGACTCATCCGTCACCTGCTTTTCGCGATCGTGCTCGGAGCTGCGACGGCAACCACACATGCAGCATTGCAGGTGACGAACCTGCGCTGTGATTGGGCGAGCGATCCGGTCGGCATCGACTCCACTCCGCCGCGGCTGGCGTGGCAACTGGCGAGCGTCGAACGCGGGGCCCGCCAATCCGCGTGGGAAATTCAGGTCGCGTCGTCGCGCCGCGAACTACAGCGCGGGAACGCCGATCGGTGGGACAGCGGTCGGGTGACCGGCGACGCGCAGTTCGAGGTGCCGTATCAAGGCCGGACACTGCGGACCGGTGAGCAGGTTTTCTGGCGGGTCCGGGCGTGGGACGAAGCCGGCCGGCCTTCCGCCTGGAGCGCGATCGCCACCTGGATGATGGGCGTGACATCACGGTGTGACTGGACCGCCGACTGGATCACCGATCCCGAGCTGCTGCGGATGACCCGGACGAAACTGGGATTCAGCACGCCTCCGGTTCGAGACGAGAACACGCCCGAGTGGATCGCGTTGGATCTGGGTCGCACGTATCCGATCGACTCAATTGTGCTCGATGCGCTCGTGCACACCGTTTCCGAACGACTCGGATTTCCCCGGTGGTTCAAGGTCGAGGTCGCTAACAACCCCGGGTTTCAGAACGCGACAGTCGTCGCCGACCACACGAAGGAGGGCATCAACGTCTGGTTCACCCGATTTGCCATTCCCGTGCCGATGAAACCGGCCCGGTATGTTCGGATCACCGCGACGAAGCTCCGGATGATGGAGGAGGAGGATCAGCCGGTGCCGGTCGGTCGCCTGGCGTTGCGCCAGATCGAGGTCTACGCGGACGGCAACGATGTCGCCATCGGCGCGCGGGTCACGGCGAGCAGCAGTCTCGAGGAAGGTCCCTGGTCGGCGGCATCGGTGGTCGATGGCAAGGAAATCCCGGGACGGAATCCGCGCGCGGCCGACACCCTGCTGTTGCGTCGCGAGTTTGCGATCCGCCCCGGACTGCGACGGGCATTGCTCTTTGTGACTGGACTCGGCACCTACACCGCGTCGATCGATGGCACGCCGGTCGGGGCGGAGGATCTCCTCAAACCAGGGTGGACCGAGACCGCCCGGACCTGCCTCTACGATACGCGCGACGTGACCTCCCTCCTGAAACCCGGCGCGAACGCGATCGGCATCACGCTCGCCGGTGGGATGTACAACGTGGCGGCGATCCCGGGCCGTTACACCAAATTTGTGAGCGCATCTCGTCCTCTCCTCGCATTCGCGGAGCTGCGACTCGAGTACGACGACGGCACCACGCAAACCGTGAACTCCGATGCGCAGTGGCAGGTTGCCGTGGGGCCGACCACCTTCGCCCACGTGTACGGCGGGGAAGATTACGACGCGCGGAAGGTTCCCGTGGGTTGGGACCGCCCCGGCTTCACCGGCGCCGGATGGCGCGCGGCGGTTGTCACCACGCCGCCGGGAGGCGCGCTGCGCGGCCTGTCCGAATCCGCCCCGCCGATTCGCGCGGTCGCAACGCTGCCGCCCCTTACCCGCCATGAACTTAGTCCCGGCGTCATCGTGTACGACCTCGGGCAGAACGCCGCGGTGATGCCGCACCTCCGGGTGCACGGCGCCGCCGGCAGCACCGTCAAGATCAGCCCGGCGGAATTGCTCAAACCGGACGGGTCCATCGACCCGTCCTCCACCCGGCCCGCGAGTTCCGACGCGTCCTGGAACTACACCCTGGACGGCCGCGGCGAAGAATCCTGGTCGCCGCAGTTTTTCTACCATGGCGCCCGCTATCTCCAGGTGGAGTGCACCGCACCGGCGGGGGCGCCGCTTCCGGTCGTTGATGCAATCGACGGCATCGTTATCCGTTCCGCCTCCTCGGCGGCGGGAGAATTCAGCTCTTCAAACGAACTGCTCAACCGGATCGCCACGCTCGTCCGGTGGGCCCAATCCAACAACATGGTCAGCGTCCTCACGGACTGCCCGCACCGCGAACGACTCGGCTGGCTCGAGCAGTACCATCTGAACGGTCCATCGCTGCGGTATGATTTCGACGTGACGCGCCTCTACGCCAAGGGCCTCGACGACATGTCGGACGCGCAACGCCCGAACGGCCTCGTGCCTGACATCGCGCCCGAATACATCCGGTTCGACGAAGGGTTCCGCGATTCGCCCGAATGGGGCAGCGCCTTCATCATCGCCGCCTGGCAGCAGTACGTCTGGTCGGGGGACGCGACGTCGTTGCGCCGCCACTACGCGGGAATGCAGCGTTATTTCGAACACCTCGCGTCCAAGTCCCAGGGCGACCTGCTGTCGTTCGGACTCGGTGACTGGTATGACCTCGGTCCCAAGGCGCCGGGGATCGCGCAGCTCACGCCGATCGCGCTCACGGCGACGGCCATTTACTACGAGGACGCGACGACTCTCGAACGCATCGCCGAGGTACTCGGACACCAGGACGACGCGGCGCGATTCCGCCGGAAGGCGGCGGCGATCGGACAGGCCTTCAACGCCCGCTTCCTGCCGCCGGGCAGCGGCGGTTACGCGACGAATTCGCAGACCTCGAATGCCATGCCGCTGGTCCTGGGCCTTGTCCCGACGAACCGGCGTTCCGAGGTGGTCGGCCGGATCGTCGCGGACATTCGCGCCCACGACAACGGGCTGACGGCGGGGGATGTCGGTTACCGATACCTTCTTCGGGCGCTGGCCGAGAACAATCGCTCCGACGTGGTGTTCGACATGAACGATCAGACAGAGAAACCCGGCTACGGCTACCAGCTCGCCCACGGCGCCACGAGTCTGACCGAAGCGTGGGACGCCAACCGGCATTCCTCCCAGGACCACTTCATGCTCGGGCAGATTGTCGAATGGCTTTACCACGACGTCGCCGGGTTGGCGCCGGACCCCGATTCCCCTGGATTCGGCCGCGCGATCATCCGCCCGAACCCGGTCGGCGATCTTCTCTGGGCCCGGGCGAAGTACGACTCCGTGCGCGGCTGCTTCAGCGTCGCGTGGCGCCGCGAACCCGGACGTTTCGCCCTCACGATCGACGTGCCGGCCAACGCGCGTGCCCTGGTCGAACTGCCGGTTCCAGCCGGCGCGAT
>DASZYH010000201.1:0-3666 GCA_035545515.1 Opitutaceae bacterium | reverse complement strand
GGCGATGATCACCGATTCATCCGGCAACATTGAATATGTGAACCGCTCCTTCGAGCGATCCAGCGGCTACAGCCTCGACGAGGTCCGGGGAAAGAACCCGCGGATCTTCCGATCCGGCCAGCAACCGCCGCAGTTGTACGCGGATCTCTGGCAAACCATCAGCCGGGGCGAGACCTGGCGCGGGATCCTCTGCAACCGCACGAAAGCCGGCGAGTCGCGGTGGGAATGCATCACCATCCATCCGATACCCGCCCGCGAGGGCACGACGGCTCGATTCCTCGCCATCAAGGAGGACGTGAGCGCGCAGCGCCAGGTGGAGGATGAACTGCGCCAGGCCCAGAAATTCGAAGCGCTCGGGGTTCTCGCCGGCGGCGTCGCGCATGATTACAACAACATCCTCACCGCGATCCTCGCCCACGTCGCGCTGCTCAAGCGCAACGCGACACTGCCGCCGGAGGCGAAGGACAGCGTGCTCGCCGTCGAGGAGCTCTCCCGGCGCGCGGCCGCCCTCACGCGTCAGTTGGTCGATTTCAGCCGTCCGCAAGCGAGCCTGGTCGAACCGATCGACGCGGCGGCATTGGTGGCGCAACTGGCCCACCTGCTCCGGCGGCTGGTCCCCGACAACATCAGCTTCGTCGCCCACCCACCGCGGGGCACGTTGTTCATGCTGGCGAACGCGGGGATGATCGAACAGGTCCTGACCAACCTGATCATCAACGCCCGGGACGCGATCAACGGCGCGGGCAGGATCTCCGTCGAAGTGAGCGGCACGGAAATCGCCCCCGGCGAGTACCATCGCCACCCCGACGCCTATCCCGGCAGGTTCATTTGTTTTCGGATCACCGACACGGGCATCGGAATGGACCGATCAACCCAGGCGCGGCTCTTCGAGCCGTTTTTCACCACCAAACTCGGGACGGGAAACGGACTCGGTTTGGCGACCAGCCTGATGCTCATCCGACAGCAACATGGCTGGATCGATGTCACCTCCGAACCGGGACGAGGCACCACCTTCCGCGTGTACCTCCCGGAAGCGGAGACCCGGACGAAGTCCGCTCCCCGCCTCGCCGCCGCCGCACCAGGCGGAGGCACGGAGTTGATCCTGATTGTCGAAGACGATCGCGATGTTCGAACCGTGATCGGAGTGGGCTTCCGCCAGCTTGGATACACGGTGTTTGAGGCCTCGAACGGCCGGGAGGCGCTGGACATCTATCGCAACCCGGAGCTGCGCATCGCCGGGATCGTCACCGACCATCTGATGCCGGGAGGGATCAACGGCGTTGAACTGGTGCGACTCATGCGCCAGGTGCACTCCCAGGCGGTCGCGATCATTTGCAGCGGCTACGATCGCGACCGGCTCGGGCATTCGGGACACATCCCGGCCAACACCACGTTCGTCCCGAAACCCGTGGACGTCCTGGCGCTCGGCGGCGTGCTTCGCCGGCTGTTGAACGCGGTCGCAGCCGACCGGGCGAGAGCTGATTTGAAGCCGGTGCGGAGCGACCTGGCGGCACGATTCCGCTGAGATCGATCCTACCTCACGCGGAGGCCGCGGAGACGCGGAGTAAAACCAGAGCGAGACCCCGATGCTGCATGCTATCCTGATGCTCCGCGTCAGCTTGGTGTTGATACTCCGACCCGGTTCACATCAAGGCTCGGCGACGAAGAGGCCGGCAATTGGTTCACAATGCGCTGCAGACCGTCCTTAAGTCTTGCCTCACCAAAATTGATAAAAAGGCCGACCGGAAGGTGCAGCAATCGCAGGTACGTCAGCACCTGTTTGGCATGGACGGGGGCCAGCCGCCCGACGGATTTAAGTTCAACAATCACCCGGTCTGTGACTCACAAATCAACCCTCAGGCCTTCCTCAAACTCCATTCCGTCGAATTCAAATCGGATTGTCTTCTGTCGCTCGACGCTGAGCCCACGTCGTTCGAGCGCCCGAGCCAACACGGCCTCGTACACAGACTCCAGCAACCCCGGCCCGAGCTCTTTATGGATCTTCACCGCCGCATCGACAATCGCGCCGGTGATCTCATCCAGTTGCCATTCTCTCTCCGCGTGCTCCGCGTCTCCGCGTGACACGGATCTTATGTTCATATGATTCACTTCCCGGCCGCTTTGGGCGTGATCGGCAGGGCCGGGGCGGGGGCAAAGATGGACTTCAGGAGGCGTTCCGTGACGGGGACGCTGATGGGCGGACGGCTCATGCCGTCGGCGATTTGCTTCCAGGTCAGGCGCCGCTTCCGGAGCTTGCTGATCTCGGCACGATAGGGGGCCAGCCGCTCCGTTTCGACCGCCAGTCGGTCGGGCTTCATGCCCTGAAATACGGCCGCAAATTCGGCGGCAATTTGGTCTCTCGGCTTCGTCACCGTGCGCATGTTTTTCATGGAAGTAAAAGGCCTCTGACTACCTTCCCGGGGGTCTTGCGACCCATCCTCAAGAAGCCTTGTCGGCCTCGAGGCGAAGGGGGTTCCGTGGGAGCACATGCGGCCGGACAATGGGGTCGCCGAACGCACCGCGACGGCATCCACAACGCGCAATTTGGTCAACGACAATTGCCACCATGAAAGAGATATTCGGACGGCTACTCCGCGGTAAAAACGCCGGCACAATGGCGGCCCGCAAAGGGCAGTCGTCGCGGTGGCGTCGCGGTCGAATCTTGCCCGAAACCCGACCGGAGTGGCGTCCACGATGTGGCTCTGGGCAAGGTCGCCGCCGCGCATCTCGACGAGGCCCCCCGCGTGTCCGCGGTGAGGGCCGCCGACGGGACTTGGTCATGACCCTGCCCCTGTCCACCGGGGTGGCCAGGCGGTGGTTCTGGTCGTGCCGGTGGCATGTCCAGGCAACGGTTCTGGCCGTGCCGCCCGCGTGTCCGCGATGACGGTCGTCCACGTGACCCAGTCATGGCCGTGACCCTGTCCTCCGGGTTGGCCAATCGGTGGCTCTGGCTGTGACCATTGCCCTGTCGCCGACGGGTCCGGGACGTTGACTTAGGGCCGGCACGAGGAGGGTCGTCGGGGTTGGCCCCTGACGTGGGGCAGCGATCGCCTTTTGTCGGCCCCGGAGGCGACCGGAGCCAGCTCCAGAACGAGCGACGAGACGAGCACGCCAGCGGGCGCGGAGGCGACCAAGCGAGCGACCGCGGTTGCGACCACGACATCGAGCGGGGACCGGTCCCGGAGGCGGGTGGCCAGCGACCGACTGAGCGGTCGCCCGAACGACCGCGCCGGCGGTCCAAAACAGGGAAATGGCCGGATTCGGGATAGTGGCGCGGTTTATTTGGCCGGATTCTCGAATCCGGCCATAACGTCGGGCGAAGACACAATCGTCTGTCAGATAGATACTAACAAGTTGGCAACCCGCCGTCACCGAAGAATCCGGCCAAATAAACCGAGAATCCGGCCAAATCCGGCGGTGAGATGGCCGGATTCGGCCGCCACCCTGTTTAGGCGGCATCGACGGGCGAACGGGAGGGGTATCGTGCGCAGGAAATCAGGGCGAAGTTGTCCGACGGAATCTGGCGGTGGTAGGGCAAAAGCTGAGGTGATCCGCGCAAGCATTTTTTAGGCGGCCGAAGGCACGGCGAAGGGTGATTGGTGAAGGTCGAGAGCGGCGAGATAACGGCTTTCGTCATAGGGGACGTTATCGTGCCAGCAGCGCCAG
>DASZYH010000200.1:0-17584 GCA_035545515.1 Opitutaceae bacterium | reverse complement strand
TCTGGCGCTGCTGGCACGATAACGTCCCCTATGACGAAAGCCGTTATCTCGCCGCTCTCGACCTTCACCAATCACCCTTCGCCGTGCCTTCGGCCGCCTAAAAAATGCTTGCGCGGATCACCTCAGCTTTTGCCCTACCCCGGTGGGGCAGCGAGCCCCTTCGCCACCATTTGAATTGCCGTCGCCTCCGACCACTCCGCATCCACGTTCCGCATGACCGAACCGATCCTCCAACTCGTCGACGTCAAAACCCACTTTCCGATCACGCATGGGTTTTTGTTCAAACGGCATCTCGGCACGGTGAAGGCGGTCGACGGCGTCACGTTGACGCTGGGCCGGGGCGAGGTGCTCGGGCTCGTCGGTGAATCCGGCTGCGGCAAATCGACGCTGGCACGGACGATCATGCAACTGGTGCCGACCACCGGCGGCGCGGTTGTTCTCGAGGGACGCAATCTCACCGAGGGGTCACCCGACGCGCGCACGTTCCGGCGGCACCTCCAGATGGTGTTCCAGGATCCGTACGCGTCGCTCAACCCGCGCATGACCGTGTTCGACACGCTCGCCGAACCGCTCCGGGTCCACCGCGTCTGCCCCCGCAACCGGATCCCCGCCCGCGTGGCCGAGTTGATGGAATTGGTGGGACTGGCGCCGAGATTCTCCCGCAAATACCCACACGAATTCTCGGGCGGACAGCGGCAGCGGATTGCGATCGCCCGTGCGCTCGCGCTCGAGCCGAAGGTCATTATCGCCGACGAGCCGGTCTCCGCCCTCGACGTGTCAATCCAGGCGCAGATCCTGAACCTGCTTTCAGACCTCTGCCGGCGGATGAACCTGTCGCTGGTCTTCATCGCCCACGACCTTTCCGTGGTGAAGCACATCTCCGACCGGGTCGCCGTGATGTACCTCGGAAAAATCGTGGAGCTCGGGAACGCGGTGGACGTGATCGAACGCCCGCAGCACCCGTACACCCGCGCGCTGATCAGCGCGATTCCGCGGCCCGACCCCGACCGCGAGCGTTCGCGCCAGCGGCTGGTGCTGCCCGGCGATCCGCCGTCGCCGATCAATCCGCCGGCCGGCT
Source organism: Opitutaceae bacterium (assembly GCA_035545515.1). Lineage (GTDB taxonomy): Bacteria > Verrucomicrobiota > Verrucomicrobiia > Opitutales > Opitutaceae > ER46. Next base: position 16,506 of record DASZYH010000200.1, on the reverse strand, counting down.
GCGCGTTTCACACGCGGTGCCCCTATGCTCAGGACAAGTGCAAGGCGATCGTGCCGCCCTTGATCCCGACCGAACCCTCGCGAACCGTCGCCTGCATCCGCATCGGCGAAATCTGAGCAACGCGGACATTGGTGGAGTCTGATGTCCTCATCAGGCTTCCCCACTGAAGCCGATCACCTCAAACCAACGCGCTGAGGACAGTGCGTTCCACCTAGTCAGTCACGTCCACCAGGTGGAGACTTCTGATGTCCACATCAGGCGTCCCGTCTGATTACCGATCGGCCCAAACCAACGCGCTGGGGACAGCGCGTTCCACCTAATGAGGGAATCGCGTTTCAGCTTATCAGCACATCGCGTCCACCTGATTCGGAGCCGGCGTTCGGCACGAGCTGCCCGTTTCGACTCGCGCGCCAGCCGAATTTCGCCTTTGTCGCGCGACATGATTTTCGCGTCACGGTCCACCCCGGCGCTGCTGAGCCGGATAACCACCCTTCTCGTCGCCGGCGTCCTCGCGTTCGCGCCCGCCCTGGCATCCGCGAAGGCCCGGCCCCATCCGAGCCGCCCTGCCACTGCCAAGGATCACGGCACCTACAAGGGCGACATCGTCATGGATGCCGCGACCGGTAACATCCTGATCCAGGACCACGCCGACGAGATCAGCCCGCCGGCGAGCATGACCAAGCTGATGACCTACGCCGTGCTGTACGACAAGCTGTCGAGCGGCGCGCTCACGCTGGACACTCCCGTCAAGATCGACCGCTCCGACTCGCGGATGGGCGGCACCCAGGTTTATCTGGATCCGCGCGAGACGTTTCCCGTCGAGGATCTGATTTATGCGATGATGATCCAGTCGGCAAACGACGCCGCCCACGCGCTTGCCCGTGCCGCCGGCGGCTCCGTCGAGGCCTTCGTCGACCTAATGAACACGAAGGCGCGGGAACTGGGCATGACGCACTCCACCTTTCGCTCGCCGCACGGCCTGCCCCCTTCCGATCGACGCATTGCGGACGGGGATCTCACCACGCCGCACGACTATGCGCTGCTGTGCCGGTACCTACTCCTGCATACCGACATCCTGAAGTACACGTCGGTCCGCGAGCGGAAGTTCGGTCTGAACCGGACGCAGGGTGCGATGGTGATGAAGAACCACAACAACCTGCTGGGCAGGGTCACCGGCGTGGACGGATTGAAGACCGGATACACCGCGACCGCCGGTTATTGCCTCAGCGCCACCGGGGAACGCAACGGCCACCGCGTGATCGTGGTGATCATGGGCTGCTTCGGTCCGGGTGGCGAAAGGGACCTCGGACGCTCCCGTGATCTCCGGGCGATCGAGCTGATGGAGCGCGGATTTTCCATGCTCCCGCCCGGTGACCCCAGCTTCGACAGCATCCGGGAAAAGTACGTCAAGCCAGCGGTGATCCCGCTTCAGCCGGTGCCGGACTCCAGCGCGAGCCCTTCGGCGCCGAATACACCGGGCACGAACAGCAGGGGCCCGACGATCAAGTTCTCGCTGCCGGGTCAGTAAGGCGGGTGGAGCTTGATAGGTGGAGATTGATGTCCACATCAGGCTTTCTGGTTTATCGCTGATCGAACCAAGCCAACGCGCTGGGGACAGCGCGTTCCACCTGAGACAGCGCATTTCACCCGAGACATCGCGTGGCACCCGAGAGCTCTCGTTCCACCAAGTCGGGCAAAAAAATTGCCGTGTATTCGACTGCGATTCCTGCCTAACTCGCGGCCATGAACTCCACGGATGGAATCGGTCGGGTGCCGAAGTCACCTTCGGAGCTGCCGTCGTCGACTCCGCCGGCCAAGACGCCGCCGAAGTCGGCCGAGGATTACGTCATGATCGAGAACCGGCTGGCAGCGCAGCGGGAAAAGCCGACCCCGAGCCCGCAGTTGAACTCAATTTTTGACCAACTGCGCGGACGACTGCCCAAGTAAGCCGGCAGGCCATCCTCTCTGGGTAAAAAAAAGCGCGGCCCCGAGGCCGCGCTCTTGATTTCGGCAGGAATCCGACGACTCACTGCGTGGACGCAGTGCTCGTGGAGTCGGTCGAGGACGGAGCAGCCACGCTGCTCGTGCCTGACATGGAGCTCGTTGCCGCGCCGGTGCTGGCGGTTGAGCTCGTGACGCCCGTGGTGTCGGTGCTCGAGGTGGTGGAACTGTACTGGTCGGTGTTACTGCGGGTGCCCTTGCTGCAGCCGGCAAACCCCAGGGCGAGCGTGGCGATCGCGGCGGCAACGGTTAGCGTGATTTTGTTGGTCTTCATAGGTAGATCCCAAGTTGCGGTTGTTTGTCGAACTGGCCTGCGGGCCGGCGCGACGTGACCGTGACGGTTGTCCGTCGCGCAGAACAGCTCAGTTTCCTCCAGACGGTGCGACCCGCCGTTCGGACGCCGGCTAGAGTAGCGTCTGCGCGTCGCGAGTGTCGCAGAGCCATTCCGGATTAGCGCGCCGGACAATTCCCGGGGCCTGACATCCGGGATTCGCGGTCGGGGAGTTCGGCGCGTCGGATTATGGCCGGTCACCATGCCAACAATTTTGTTTGCCCCGAACCCTCCGGTCGCGTTTTCCCTTTTCGGCAACAGGGGTTTTCAGACTTCGGTTGCCACCTGCAACCATGTCCCTGCTTCCTTTCTCCAGCCAACTTATCGCCGATGTCGGCATCTCCTTCGGGGATGAAGGCAAGGGCCGGCTCATTCCCGAGGTCGCCGAGGAGCTGCGTGGCACCCGTGCCCCGGTCTCGGTCGTGCTGAAGGTCAACGGCGGGGCCAACTCGGGCCACACCGCGGGCGGGATCAAGCTCAACCTGCTGCCGGCGGGCGTCGTGGTCCGCGACGCGGCCCACCTGTGCGTGGGCAGCGGCGTCGTCGCTGACCCGCGGAAGATCTGGTGGGAAACCCGCCCGCTGGAGAAAAAAGGCTACGCCATCCTCAGCCGGCTCCTGATCGACGAGCGTACGCTGGTGTCGGATCTCACGCACCGGCTGCTGGACCTCGCGTGGGAGGACTACCGGGTGAATGTCCTCAAGGAGGAGCCGCGCGGCTCGACCGGTCGCGGCATCACGCCGGCCTACGTCGACGAGGTGAACCAGAACCAGATCACGTTCTCGGATTTCCTCGCCGGCCCGAACTACTTCGCCCGGAAGCTCGCCGCCCGCGCGGACCGCGCCTGCCGGGTCATCGAGCACGTCTGCCGCGTGAGCGGTGAAACGTGGAGCGGCTTCTTCGACAAGCTCACGGCGGCGGAGCAGCGTGCCAACGCCGAGTCGATCGAGCTCGGCGTCTTCACCAAGGACGAATTCGATTTCACGCGGTTCCGCGGCCCGAAACCGTTCACGCTCAATCTCGAGTCTCTGACGGAGACCTACTGGACCGCCGGCACCGCGCTGGCCCGCAACATCGGCGAGGTGCGCGAACTCATCCGCCGCGAGCTTCGCGCCGGCCACACCATCATCGGCGAGTTCGGCCAGGCCTACTGGCTCGACAAGCGCCACGGATTTTCGCCGAACGTCACCGCGTCGCACACGTTCACGCCGGAATTCTTTGAGAGCGCGGGTGTGCCTGTGCAGCGGATACACACTTTCGGCGTCGCGAAGGCCTACGACACCAAGGTCGGCACGCACACGTTCCTGACGCAGATGGACGATGTGCATCCGCTGGCCGCGAAGCTGAAGCAGATCGAGTTCGGCTCGACCACCGGCCGGCAGCGGATGGTGGGCTGGTACGATGCGGTCGAGAAGGGCGACGCGCTGCGCTACGGCGGATTCCAGGACCTGATGATCAACAAGCTCGACGCCCTCACCCATTCCGGGGCGTGGCAGGGCGAACTGCTCGTCTGCACCGCGTACGAGTCCGCCGACGGGCAGCGGTACACGCACGTTCCCCGCAACGAGGCCGTGCGCAAGACCCTTCGCCCCGTGTACGCCCGTTATCCGGGGTGGACCGAGGACCTCTCGCACGTTCGTCATTTTGCCGACCTGCCGCGCAACGCGCAGCGCTACGTCGGCGGGATGGTGAAGGCCCTGCTCGACGTTGCCTACGCCGGCGAATCCTGGCCGGCGGTCGATCACCTGCCGAATCTCCGCTACCTCGGCGTCGGTCCCGAACCGTCGCAGATCATCAAGGACGTCCCCGCCACCGCGGAGCTGGCGAAGCTGGCGCTCTGAAGGCGGACAGGGCGGCGGACAGCCTGCTTACCCTCAAACCTTCCCCGATCGGTGGTAGGGCGCGGAGTCCCTTCGCGCCGGTTTGCTGATCTAGTTCAGGCGGCCAAGGGACTGGCCGCCCTACCCTCAATCCTTTCCCGGGGGTAGGGCGGAGTCCCTTCCACGCCTCGTTTGTCGTCCGTCGTGCCTTGTCTCGCCTCTCTCGTCGGTTCAGTTACTGAACCGCTTCAGACGCTCATGAGCCGCGAAACCTGCTACCGTTGCTTCTGGCCCAAGCCGCTTTGCTGGTGTGGCTCGATCACGCCAATGGCGACGCACACACATTTCGTGTTCCTGATGCATCCCAAGGAATACAAGCAGGAGAAGGCGGCCACCGGCCGGCTGACTCATCTTTGCCTCGAAAACAGCGAAATCGTGATGGGAATCGAGTTCGACCGTCACGAGCGCGTGCAGGAACTCATTGCGGATCCCGGCAACCTCCCGGTGCTCCTCCATCCCGGCCGCGACGCCCTCAATCTCACGCAACCCGAAAAGCAGGCCGACGCGTTTGCCCGGTTCCAGGCCGACGCCGCGAAACGCCGGCTGGTGGTGTTCGTCGTCGATGCGACCTGGGCGCTCGGTCGGAAAATGCTGAAGCTCAGCCCGACGCTCCAGCGACTGCCGAAGATCATGTTCACCCCGTCGGCGCCGAGCCGTTATCTGATCAAGCAGCAGCCCGCCGCCGGCTGCCTCTCGACGCTCGAGGCCGTTCACGAACTGCTCCTGACCCTCGCCCGCACCGATCTCGACGACTATCCCCTGCCCGACCAGCTCCTCGCGCTGTTTGCACGGATGCAGGATTTCCAGATCCGCTGCGCCTCGGATCCGTCGCGCGGCGGCTACCGCCGCTCCGAGTACAGTCCGCCCGCGGAACGCCGCGCATTCGACGGCCGGAGCGCCTCACGCCGCGCGCGCTTGTTCCAGGCACCGACCCTCTGAACGTCAGTGACGGAGGAATGCTTGGCGAAAGTGAAGAGCGAGCAGGTCGACGCCTCTAGTTCCGACGGCGAGTTCGCCGTAGCTTTTGCGAAACCCGAGCACGAGCGAGCCGACCACAAAGGCTACCTCCGACGGCTGAGCCGGAAACTCATCAGGGGCGCGACAAGGTGCTGACGTTTACGATCGACGACCGGGCGCAGGGTTGACTTACCGCCGCGCTCCAGAACGGGAGGGAGCCGAGGGGTGAGACGAGAAGATAGTCGGCTTGCTCTCGCTCGCCGCGACACGCTGGAGGGTTTCAGCGTTTCAGCATTGGCTTTGTCAGAAGCCAACGTGCATCGGGTCGGGGCCGTTGCGTTCGTGGCGGTCGAGGGCGGCGATGGAGGCGAGTTCGGCGGCGCTGAGCGTGAAGTCGAAGATCCCCGCGTTTTCGGCCATCCGCTCGGGGCGGGTCGTCTTCGGGATCGTGATGATGCCGGTCTGCACGTCCCAGCGCAGGATCACCTGCGCGACGGTCTTGCCGTGACGCTTCGCGATCGCCGTAAGCGTCGGATCCGTCATGACCGGACCGGCCACCATCAGCGGGCTCCATGCCTCGGGCACGATCCGCTTGGCGTGGCAGAACTCGACCAGAGGTTTGCTCTGCAGGTAGGGGTGAAACTCGATCTGATTGACCGCGGGCACGACCTCGGCGGCGGCCAGCAATTCGTCGAGATGCGGCCGGAGGTGGTTGCTCACGCCGATCGTCTTGACCCGGCCGGTCGCTAGAAGCTTTTCCATCGCCTTCCACGTCGGCACCACCCGACCGGGGATCGCCCAGTGCACGAGGTAGAGATCGACGTAGTCGAGGCCGAGCAGCTTCATGCTCTGCTCGAAGGCAGCCTCGACGTTCCCGGAACGATTGTCGTCGTTCCACAGCTTCGTCGTGATGAAGAGTTGCTCCCGCGGAACCCCGCAGGACCGGACGGCGCGCCCCACCCCACGCTCGTTGCCATAGATCTTGGCCGTGTCGATGTGACGGTAGCCCGTGTCGATCGCGGCGCGGACCACCTTTTCCGTCTCCGCGTCGCCGCTGACCCGCCAAACGCCGAATCCGAGCCATGGCATGCGGGCACCGGAGTTCAACGTGACCGCGGCGGAAAGGCCGGCGAGGGAACTGGGATACGTTTCGGAGAGAGTCTGGTTCGCCATGGTAACAAAGAATAGCGCGCGAGTTATACGGGACGGCAAAGAAGGCAAGTCCTGTTGAAAATAAAGGAGTTCCAAAGCAGGAGCCACGGTGGGACACGCGTCCGTGTCATACAACAAGGCCGATTTTGCCGCCTTGTTCCCTCAAAATTGCGACGCGGGTGGATACCGTTTAAGATATTAACCCGTAAATTTTTAGACAGTAAAATTGCCACAAAAAAAGCCGCCTTGATCGGCACGTTGGAGGCAATAGCAAGCACCTCGACTACCGGAATTCCGGTAATCTTTTGGCGAGCGGGACCGTCTCCGCACTGCTCAAATGAAGCAGTACCGGCAATGCGCGTATCCCGCGCATGTCTGAAGCATGCCGGTACGAGTTAGGCATAGGGTATCCAGCCGGGCCGCAGGGGTGCGGCCCGGCTATTCTGTCTCCACGCCATGCCTCGCTGCCCGGGGGGGCTCGGGACGCCAGACGACCTCAAGCGACGGACTTTTTACAGAGGCGACCGAGGTGACGGAAAGCCAACGCTTCGCAGCGTAAACCCGCTCCCACAGCTTCTTCTTACCGCCGCAGATGCCGATCCACGGACTGACTTGGAAGTTGCGAAAGTCTTAATCCCCGGCCGGCTGTGTCGATAAGACCCTGCACACATCATGCATCCGGCACATCGGCCGGGCTAAAATGGCAGCCTCCTCCCCCTCCCCATCGGTGAGAAACAACCGGGTCATCGTCATCGACGACAACCCGGCAATTCATGCTGATGTCCGGAAGATCCTCTGTCCAACGGTCAGCCAGGTGGCATCGACCGTCGACGCGCTGGAGGCCGAGCTCCTCGGCAGCACGTCGGCCCCGAGCAAACCGATCGCCGACTTCACGGTGGACGCCGCGCACCAGGGACGCGAGGGACTGGAACTCGTGACGCGCGCCGTCGAAAGCGGCCAGCCGTATGCGATGGCGTTCGTCGACGTGCGGATGCCGCCGGGCTGGGATGGCGTCGAAACCACGCTCGAACTGTGGAAGGTCGCGCCCGACCTGCAGATCGTGATCTGCACGGCGTACGCCGATTACTCGTGGGATGAGATGCTCTCGAAGCTCGGCAGCTCCGACCGCCTGGTGATCCTGAAGAAGCCGTTCGACACGATCGAGGTGCTCCAGCTCGCGAATGCGCTGACGGAGAAATGGAATCTCATGCAGCAGACCCGGGCGCACGCGGCCGAACTCGAGGCGCGCGTCCAGCAGCGGACCGCCGAATTCCAGGCAGCGAACGCAGCCTTGCAGGGGGAAATTGCCCAGCGCATCCTGGCCGAGCTCGACCTGAAACGGGCGAAGGAGGCGGCCGAAAGCGCGGACCGCGCCAAGAGCGCGTTCCTCGCCAACATGAGCCACGAAATCCGGACGCCGATGAACGGCGTGATCGGAATGGCCAACCTGCTGCTCTCGACCCCGCTCACCGCCGAACAGCGGGACCTCGCCCAGACGCTATGCCACAGCAGCGAGGCGCTGCTCACGATCATCAACGACATCCTGGATTTTTCGAAGATCGAGGCCGGCCGGCTCTTGCTCGAGGCGGTGGACTTCGACCTGAGCGAACACCTGGAACTCGCGCTCGACCTCAATGCGGACGCCGCGACGCGAAAGGGACTCGAGTTGATGATGGACATCCACCCGGAGGTGCCCGGTCGCGTCCGGGGGGATCCCGTGCGTCTCCGGCAGATCGTCCTCAACCTCATCGGGAACGCGGTCAAGTTCACGAGTTCGGGCGAAGTCGTGCTCCGCGTCATGCTCGACGGGGCGAACTGCGGGAAGAATTTCCTCCGCTTCGAGGTGAGCGACACCGGCATCGGCATCCCCCGCGACGTCCAGGACCAGCTTTTCGAGCCGTTCGTGCAGGCCGACACGTCGACGACACGGCGGTTTGGCGGAACGGGCCTGGGCCTCGCCATCTGCAAGCGGCTCGCCGAACTCATGCTCGGCGACATTGGGGTGACGAGCGAGCCCGGCAAGGGATCGACGTTCTGGTTCACCGCGGTCCTCGAGGAACCCGTCGATCCGCTCGATCGCGTCAGCCTCGCCCCCTCGCTGCTCGAGGAACACCACGCGCTGCTGGTCGATGACAACGCGACGAACCTCAAGCTCCTGGAGCACCTCTGCATCCGCTGGCGGATGCGGCACGCCTGCGTCGACGACGCGACGACCGCGCTGGCCGCGCTGCGTCGCGCCGCCGCCGAGGGAACTCCGTTTGACCTGGTCGTGCTGGACCATCACATGCCGAAGATCGACGGGCTCCAGCTCGCGGCGGCGATCCGCGGCGAACCCGGCATCCCTCCCGCCACGCTGGTGCTGCTTACGTCCCGCGGCGAACGCCTCCCGCAGGCGCAATTGGAGATTCACGGACTGTCCGCGTGCGAGCTGAAGCCACTGCATCCGGACAAGCTGCGCAGCACGCTGGCCCGCGTGCTGGCGGCCAAACATCAGCTCAAGGGCAACGGCAGCGTGATGACGGGCAATGTGCTGCCCACGCCATCGGACAGCAGCCGAGCCGTCATTTTGGTCGCCGAGGACAACGCCGTGAACCAGAAGGTCACGCTGCTCCAGCTGCGCAGCCTCGGTTATCCGGCGGACCTCGCCGCCAACGGAAAAGAGGCGATCGATGCGATCCGCCGGAAATCCTACGCGCTGGTGCTGATGGACGCCCAGATGCCGGAAATGGACGGCATCGCCGCCACCCGGCAAATCCGCGCCGCCCAGGCGGCGGGCGACCCAAAAGTTCCACGGGAGCTGCGGATCGTGGCGATGACCGCCAACGCCATGGCCGGCGACCGCGAAGCGTGCATCGAAGCCGGGATGGACGATTATCTGGCGAAACCGGTGAAGCCGGAAGCGCTGCGCGACATCCTAAAACGGTACCTGAAATCGACGGCCGAGCCCAACGGACACTGCGCCCTGGCCAAATGAACGCCGTTTCCACGCCCAGCGCCGCGGCCACCCTTTCGGCCGCGGGCACCGAGCGCCCGCTCCTCGACCTTTTTCTCGAGAGCGTGCCGGACTACGTGTATTTCAAGGATCGTGAGTCCCGCTTCGTTGCGGTCAGCACGTCGCTCGTTCACGCCTTCGGCCAGACATCGGCCCGGGACGTGATCGGCAAGACCGATTTTGATTTCTACGCCCAGGCACATGCGCAACCGGCATTCGAAGACGAGCAGAGGATCATCCAGAGCGGCGAGCCGCTGGTGGAGAAACTCGAGAAAGAGTACTGGCCGACCGGACGCGTCACGTGGGTGACAACGACGAAAATGCCCCTACGAAACAACCAGGGCGCAATCGTGGGCACGTTCGGGATCACCAGAGACATCACCGAGAAAAAGCGCATCGAGGCGGAGCTCGCGAAAGCACACAAGGACCTGGTGGACGCGTCGCGCGTCGAGGGCATGGCGGAGGTTGCCACGGGCGTGCTGCACAACGTCGGCAACGTGCTGAATAGTCTCAACGTGTCCGCCGCGGTAATCGCTTCGGGCCTGCGGCAGTCCAAGGCCGAGAGCCTCACGCGGCTCACCGGCATGCTCCGGGAGCACGATTCCGACCTCGGCGCCTACCTGACAGCGGATCCGAAGGGCCGCAAGGTGCCGGAATTCCTGGAGTCGCTGGCGCAGCATTTCACGGAAGAGCGCACCCGGCTGCTCCAGGAGATCAGTTCGCTCCAGAAGAACATCGATCACATCAAGGAAATCGTCGCGATGCAGCAGGCGTACGCCACGATGATCGGCGTCGTCGAGGCGCTCGATCCCGTCACGCTGCTGGAGGACGCCCTGCGGATGAATGCGGGGGCGCTGGTGCGGCACGACGTCCGCGTCGAGCGCGACTACCATCCGGTTCCGCGGATCGTCGGCGAAAAGGCCAAGGTACTCCAGATCCTGATCAACCTGATCCGAAACGCGAAATACGCGTGCGACGACGGTGGCTCCAGCGACAAGTGCATCACGCTGCGGCTCCGGGCCGCAGGAGACAATCGCGTCCAACTCATCGTGCAGGACAACGGAGTCGGGATTCCCCACGAGAACTTCGCGCGCATCTTCCAGCACGGTTTCACCACCCGGGCCGCAGGTCACGGTTTCGGACTTCATTCCGCGGCCAATGTCGCACGGGAAATGCGGGGTACGATCACCGCCCAGAGCGACGGTCCCGGACTCGGCGCGACCTTCACCGTGGAATTGCCCGTCGCGCCGCCAACGCTGCCGAGCGAATGAAGGTGCGGCCGGCAACGGCGCGCCGGGGAAGACGGGCCGGATTCGGGTCGCGTCCATGGCTCAGGCGCGTCGCGGTTCTCCTGGCGCTGGCGGCTTCACTGGCGGCCGTCCGCGCGTGGGCGCTCGATCCGACGGAGCAGCCCTCGGACTACATCGACACGCATTGGGACACCGAGACAGGACTGCCCCACAATGCGGTGCGGGCGATCTTCCAGACGCGTGACGGCTTTCTCTGGGTCGGCACGCAACAGGGCATCGCGCGATTCGACGGGATCACGTTCACGGTTTTCAACGAGCATAACACGCCCGGCATCCTCAACAGCCAGGTCACGTCGTTCGCCCAGACCGATGACGGGAGCCTTTGGATCGGCACCTCGAACGGCCTCGTCCGCCTCCGCCACGGCAAGTTCCGCACGTTCACCCAGGCCGACGGGGTGAAGTCGGCGAGCGGGACGGTGAACGCCGTCTGCGTCGCTCCGGACCATTCGCTCTGGATCGGCTCGCAGGACGGCATCACGCGCTGGGTGAACGGACGCTTCGTCCAGGACATCGACACGTCGGCATTCGACACGCACGGTCTGCGCTCCATCACGGTCGACCACACCGGGGCGCTGTGGGTCGCGGCCGGCACCGAGGCGCTGCGCTACGACGATGGACGGTTCACCCGTTTCGGCGCCCGCGAAGGCCTCCCCGCGCAGCAATTGCAGGCCGTCGTCGACGCGCACGGAACAATGGTCGCCGCCACCCAGGACCGGCTTTACGTGCTCGACGGTGACCGCTTCGTTCCGTTTGCGAAGAACGCCGACCTGAGCAGCCCAAGGGTCGCGACAATCATCGCGGATCGCGACGGAAACATCTGGATCGGATCGATCCGCGGCCTGGACCGTTACACCCATGGCAACGTCATGCCGTATCTCGATCGCCGCGGCGACAGTCCCGGCGTGGTGGCGGCGTTGTTCGAGGATCGGGAGGGCTGCCTGTGGGTGGGATCGTCGACAGGACTGCACCGGCTGACCAACCGCCGCGGACGCTCCTGGACAACCAGCGACCACATCACGGGAACGCTCGGGCTCGCGGTCGACCAGAGCAGCGACGGGGCGATCTGGGTATCCACCTGGGGCGGCGGAGTCGAACGATTCCGCGACGGCACGGTGACGCACTACGCGCTGCACGCGCCGCTCTCGTATGAGACGATCACCGCCCTCTACGAAGGCCCCGACCACGTGATGTGGCTCGGGACACGAGCCAGTGCGGTCGACCGGCTGGAAAACGGGCGGGTGACCACGTTCGTCTATCCGTCGGGCGTGGCGACGAGCCGGCCGGTGACCGCGCTGCACATCAACCGCGACGGGGAATTCCTGCTGGGAATCGACCGACGAGGCCTGCTCCAGATGCGCGAAGGCACCATCGAACCGGTCGCCGCCGCCGGCTTCCTCGCGTCCGAGACGGTCTGGACGATCGACCGGCTCCACGACGGCAGGCTCGTGATCGGCACGAGCAAGGGACTTTACCTCCGCGATGGCACGGGAAAGTGGCAGCCGGTCGACATTGCGGGCGTGCCGGGCCCGGTGATCGTCCGCGGACTGCTCGAGGAACCCGACGGGACAATCTGGCTGGCAACCGACGGCCACGGCATCGTGCGATGGACGGGAGCCGGCGGGCGCGCCTATGACACCCGTTCCGGAATGGTGAGCGACACGCTCTTCAGCGTGCTGGACGACGGGGCGGGAAACCTGTGGGTAAGCAGTGCGCGCGGCATTGCCCGGGTCCGCCAAAGCGAGCTCGACGATTTCGATCAACACCGGGTGGCGTTCCTCAATCCGATGGTATTCGGCCGGAGCGACGGCCTGCTGAGTGGTTCCACGTCGGGCAACGGCACGCCCTCGGCGGTCCGGCTGAAGGACGGGCGGATCCTGACCGCAACCGACAATGGCATCGCCGTGATCGCCCCGGATGCCATCCAGCCCAACCACGAACCACCGAACGTCGTGGTCGAAAGCGCGGTGGCCGACGATCGTCCGCTGCGGGTCGGGTCCGGCATTACGGTGCCGGCCGGCACAAACCGCCTCGAGATCGGGTACACCGCCCTGAGCCTGATCGCGCCGCACCGCCTGCGCTTCCGCTATCAGTTGCAGGGGTCGGACCCGGGCTGGGTCGATGCCCGGGACAAGCGTTCCGCGACGTACACGCACCTTGCGCCCGGCGACTACACGTTCCGGGTCCTGGCCTGCAACAACGACGGCGTGTGGAACGACCAGGGCACCTCGATCGGGCTCACGGTGGAGCCGCGTTTCTACCAGACCCTCGCGTTCCGTTTTGCCGTGCTGCTCCTTCTCCTCGGCACGACGACCGCGGCCCTCACCTGGAGAAACCGCCGGGTGAAGTTCCGGCAGGCCGCGCTGGCGCGGGCCAATGCGGAACTGGACCAGCGGGTCCGCGAGCGCACCGCCGAGCTCGAAGCCTCGAAGGCCGAACTGGAGCAAACCCACCAGCGCCTGATGGAGGCGTCGCGGCTGACGGGCATGGCCGAAGTCGCGACCGGGATCCTGCACAACGTCGGCAACGTGCTGAACAGCGTGAATGTCTCCGCCGGCGTCCTGATCGCAGGGATCAAGGAGAACCGCCTCGACGGGCTGGCGAAGCTGAGCGCCCTGCTGCGGGAACACGCGGAGAATCCCGCCCAATTCCTCGCGAACGATCCCCGGGGACGGCGGATCATTCCCTATCTCGACGCGCTCGCCGAACACGCCCGGACCGAACAGCAGCGGTTGCTGCGGGAAATCCGGTCGCTGCGCGCGAACATCGACCACATTGCCGAAATCGTCTCCCGCCAGCAGTCGCTCGCCCGCCGCGGCGGGTTGCTGGAAAAAGTTTCCCCGGTTGAGCTGATGGATGACGCCGTGGTGATGAACACGATCGCGCTCAACCGGAACGCCGTCCAGGTGCGGCGCGATTACGGCGACGCGCGCCCGCTGCTGGTGACCGAGCGGCACAAGGTGATGCAGATCCTGATCAACCTGATCCAGAACGCGAACGAGGCGCTCCGTCACCGTTCGGAATCCGAGCGTCATCTGGACGTGCGGGTCCACGTGGACGCCGGACACGCGAGGTTCGAGGTCTCCGACAATGGGATCGGGATCGCACCAGAGAACCTGCCGCGGATTTTCGAGTTGGGATTCACCACGCGGCCGAATGGGCACGGGTTCGGCCTGCACTCGAGCATCAATTCGGCCCGGCAACTCAACGGCAAGCTCACCGTCCACAGCGGCGGAATCGGCCAGGGAGCGACGTTTGTCCTGATCCTCCCGCTCGAGACCGACGCAGGTGGCGCACACGCCCGCGCAACGCCACCGGCGCGAACCGGTCCGGCCCGGGCCGATCGACCGGCGGGCGCCTGAGCGACGAGCCCGGTCTCCGGTTCGGGATGAAACTGCGCGAAAAGATGAAAAAACTCCGATGGCCGACTTGCGCCAGCGCCGTTTCCGGAACACGGAATGCTCGCAAATTCCGCCAAGATTCCGATTCTACCGCCGTTCGTATTGTGATGCGTTTCCTCAGTTGTCTCCTGTTTTCAGCCGTGGCGTGGTGCCACGCGCTAGGCGCCCAGCCGGTCAATGCACCGATCATCCCGCTCGACGAGCTCAAGCCGGGCATGCGCGGGGAGGTCTGGACCGTCTTCCAGGGCACGCAGCCCGAACCGTTTACCGTGGAGGTGACCGGTGTTCTCCGGAATGCGCTCGGGCCGGGCAAATCGCTGATCCTGTGCCGGCTGACCGACCCGCGGGTCCAGGACATGGGTGCGGTCGCCGGGATGAGCGGCAGCCCGCTCTACGTCGGTGGCCGGCTGGCCGGTGCACTCAGCTATCAGTTGCAGCGGTTTGAAACCGTGCGGTATGCCGGATTCACCCCCGCCGCCGACATGGTCGAGGTGAAGAACCGCGCGGAACGGGAGCCGTTGAACCTCGCGGAAAGCACCGCGGTCCCAACCGGCGCCGCTGCGCTAGCGACGAGCACGTCGCCGTTTCAGCCGCTCCAGCCCGTGTTCACGCTGGGCGGACTCAGCCCGCTCGTGGCAGACCTTTTTGCGCCGAAGCTCGAGGTCCTCGGGCTCAGCACGACGGCGCTGGGCGGCAGCACGCAATCCGGCGGACCAACCAGCGCCAAGCTCCAGAATTCGGAGGCGGCGGTCGCCAACGCGCACATGGAACCCGGCTCGGCCGTATCCGTTGCGCTCGCGACCGGCGACATCACCCTCGCCGGGACCGGCACCGTCTCACGGGTCGATGGCAACCGGATCACTGCATTCGGGCATCCGATGCTCTCGTTGGGCGATGTCGCGCTGCCGATGTGCTCCGCCGAGATCGTCACGATCCTGCCGTCGAACCTCCAGTCGATGAAGGTGGCCAACACCGGCGCGGTCATCGGCACGATCACGCAGGACCGGCTTTCCGGCATTTCCGGGTCGCTGGGCGCCGGGCCCGCCATGGTTGACGTCGATGTGGCCGTCGACAGCCCGGATTCGCCGCGACGCGTACTGCATTTCTCGGTGGCGCGGCAGCAGCAGCTCACGCCCGTGCTCGTCGCCGCCGGAGTCACCCAGGCGATCCTCGGATCGAACGACGCCGGCCTCGCGAATGGCTTCCGGCTCTCGAGCGACGTCCAGTTCCCGGCCAAGCAGAAGCTCGCCTTCCAGACGCTCTACTCGGGACCGCAGGGATTCACGCAGGGGCTGAACGACTTCGTCCAGAACCTGGCGGCAAACCTCCAGAATCCCTACGCCAAGACCTTTCCCGACCACGTCTCGTTCACGGTGCAACCGCTTCAGGAAAACCCGGCGGTGACGCTCGACACGTTTCAACTTTCGCGGTCGACCGCGGAGGCCGGTGACACCATCGACGCGACGATCGCCTGGCGGGACTGGCAGGGCGAGTCGCACCGGCAGACGCTCTCGATCCCCATCAAGCGGAGCTGGACCGGGAGGCATCTTCAGGTGGTGCTGGCCCCGGGCCACGACATGGACGAGCTGACGGGACGTCCACGGGTGATTGCCGCGGCGGAGCTGCGGAGCTTTGAGGCTTATCTGGCGGCACTGCGTGACGACCGGCCAAACGACGGCGTCTGCGTGGCCGTGGTCGAACGGGCAAACCTCTTCACCGACCAAACGGTGACGACGCCCGATGCGCCGGGGTCGATCGAACGGATCGCCCATGCCGCCGACGAGACGCGATTCCGTGATCGCGAAGCGTTCGTGCCGCTATGGGAGCGCCACGTCCTGAAGGGCAAGCTCCTGAACACCGTCGTCCGGCGCCGGCTCGACGTCGTCGACTAGGTCGGGGAGACTTGAGTCGTGGCTCTCGGTAGGGCGCGGAGTCCCTTCCGCGCCTCGGACCGGACACCCAATCGATTTTTCGACCAAACCGAGGCGGCCATGGGACTGGCCGCCCTACCCGAAACCACCGATCGCCATAACTCGCGCGGTGGGGTCCCGGCCTTCGCACGAGGCTTCCGCCTTCACGAGGCTACGGCGGACAAGACGGCGGGCACAACACCGCGCCTGCAGGACTGTGTGGCACAACCAACGCAATGAGGACATGGCGGACCACCATTCATTGAACCGCGAATGAACGCGAAAAGCGTGACGGCGGGGTCAGGCGACCCCGCCCTACATCTCGGACTCTCTGTAATTCGGTTCCACTTCCTCCGTTTTCGTACGACTGACCTGCGGAATCGTGCCGACGAAACACGATTTCCCCATGCTACGAGACTCCGAAATCGGTGGGCTGTGGGCGCGGTGAGATGTTCTCTGGGTTTGAAAGTCGTTTTTCACGGCGAAGGAGTGTCCGATTGGAGGGCCAAGACCCAGGAACCGTGGCGCAGTTGGTTACGAGCGTGGAGGGACTCGTTGTACGGGGTGCGCGTCTG
>DASZYH010000199.1:0-2875 GCA_035545515.1 Opitutaceae bacterium | reverse complement strand
GACGCTGAAGCCCGATGGGGACATCGGGCTCCACCAAATGAATCGTTCCGAATTGCCGGGGCGATTTCGCGGGTCAGCAGTGCGAAGAGGAACTCAGAAGGCGCGGCATCAAGATGGTTTGATGTAGGGCGGGGTCGCCTGACCCCGCCACACTGGGTTTCGATCGATCTGAAACCGGCGGGCTCAGGCCTGGCCACCGTAGCCTTTGGCGAAGGTGGCCGACCCCGCCCTACAGCGAACCGAGCTTTGCCGCGCGGAGGGCGCGGGCGACGGACGCGGGATCCTCGGCGCGGGTGAAGGCGGAAATGACCGCCACACCGGCGGCGCCGGCGGCGAACACCAGCGCGGCGTTCGACGGATCGATGCCGCCAATCGCCACCACCGGCAGCGGGCTGTGGGCGACGATCCGCGCGAACTCCGCCAGCCCCAGCGCGGGCGCGGCGTCCGGTTTCGTCGCCGTGGCAAACACCGGGCCGACCCCGAGGTAATCGAGTCCCGGCGGCAGCGACGCGAGCTGCGCAAAGTCCGTGATCGATAACCCGAGACATTTGCCGGGACCGATCAGCCGCCGCACCACGTCCGCGGGCAGGTCGGACTGCCCGACATGCACGCCGTCGGCATCGACGGCGAGCGCAAGGTCGACCTGGTCATTGATGAGGAGCGGGATGCGCCGCGACCGGAGCAGTTCCCGCAGCTTTTGCGCGAGCTCGTACTGCGTCCGCCGGGTGCCGCCGGTTGCCCGGAATTGCACGACGGTGACGCCGCCGGCAAGCGCCGCCTCGACGTCACCGAGCAGGCCGCGACGGCAGCGCTCGGGCGCGTCGGTGACGAGATAGACGGAATGGTCGATCATCCGATCCGGGCCTCGCGCCGGAGCGCGGCGGCATCGATCTGGTCGAGCGCGTCGAGGAGCGCGACGGCAAAGGAGCCCGGCCGCGTGGAGGCCCGCGCGGCAATGTCGCCGGCCACGCCCATGATGATCGCCGAGGCCACGGCGGCCGCGAGCGGCGTATCCGCAACCGCCGCACACGCGGCTGCCAGCGCGCCCTGCGCGCACCCGACACCGGTGACGCGCGTGAGCAGGACGTGCCCGTTGTGGCACGCAACGGTACGCGCACCATCCGTGGCGTAGTCGACGGCGCCGGTGGCCAGGACGGCGCCTCCCGTCTGCTTGGCCAGATTCCGCGCCGCGAGCAGGGCGGCCTCCGCGGCGTCGCCGCTGTCGACCCCGCGTCCACGCCCCGCGCTGCCGGCCAGCGCCAGCACCTCCGAGGCGTTGCCGCGGACCAGCGTCGGCCGGTGCTGCAGGATCACCCGCGCGAAACTCGTGCGAACGGAAAGCGGGCCCACCGCGACCGGATCGAGCACCCACGGCTTGTGCGCGTTGACCGCGGCGCCGATGGCACGCCGCATCGCGACCATCTGCGGTTCGTCCAGCGTGCCGACATTCACCAGCAGCGCGTCGGCCATGGCCGCAAACTCGGCGGCCTCGTCCGGATGCTCGACCATCGCGGGCGCCGCGCCGACCGCGAGCAGCACGTTGGCGGTGAAATTCTTGACGACGCCATTGGTCAGGCAGTGAACCAGCGGTCGCCGCGCGCGCAGACGCTCGAGCGTCCCGATCACGTCATCGACAGAAATCATGGTGCGGCGAAACGTAGAGCGTGTCGCCGACGTGGCGAATCGAAATGACGTCACCGCCCGTGTCGCCGGCCGCCGCGCCGCGATTGCGTCGCGAAAACCGCTTTTGCCGGGGCGCGGACTCCGCTCCGCACCGAGGCGGCCAAGGGCCCCTCCTCCGCTCAACGCTTCCGCCTTCGCCGAGGCTACGGCGGACAAGACGGAGGGCGTGCTCGCCGCCCTACCGACCGGCTCTGCCCACGGCTGCGAACCGCGACCAGCAACCGCACCCTGGCAACTGCGGGGTTGCGCGACGGTGCGCCGGCTGCATCGTGACCGGTTCCGACCGTGACCGCTCCTCTCGCCTACAAAATCGCCGTGCTCGTTTTCCTCGAAAACGCCGCGGGCGACCACCTCCTGATGCTGCGCGCGAAGCCACCGAATCTGGGAATCTGGAGCCCGATCGGCGGCAAGCTCGAGATGGACCTCGGCGAGTCGCCATTCGAATGCGCGGTGCGCGAGACGTTCGAGGAAACCGGTTTCGCGATCACCGGCGACGATCTGCACCTCTTCGCGATGATCGCCGAAAAGGCGTACGAGGGCCATTCGCACTGGCTGATCTTCCTGTTTCGCTGCAAGCGCCCGCTTCCGGCGCTGCCGCCCGACATCACCGAGGGCAAGTTCGCGTTTTTCTCCCGGGCGGCGATCAACGACCTTCCGATTCCGGAGACGGACCGCAGCGCGCTGTGGCCGATTTACGACCAGTATCGCGACCGTTTCGTCGCGTTGAAGGCCGATTGCGCCCCCGGAAAACCGGTCCGCGTCGATATCGAGCAGATCACGTAACGGCCGGGGGTGTGATCAGGCGGTGAAGGGACTCACCGCCCTACCAACGTGGTGCGGGGCGTGGGGCCGCCCGAGGTTTTGGAATTTCGTAGGCGGCGAGCTTGCTCGCGCCCGGATTGGAACATCGTAGGCCGCGAGCTTGCTCGCGCCCGGATTGGTGATTCGCACACCACGCCGCCGACCTTTCAAACCGCGCGAGCAAGCTCGCGGCCTACATCCAAACCAACATTACGGCGTATGGTGTTTACACCCGTAGGCCGTCCGCTTGCGGACGCCATCGGGGCCGAACCTTCCGAACCGGGCGCGAGCAAGCTCGCGGCCTACGACGGCATGGTGCGGCGGAGCGTCACCTCGGTCCGGCTAACGCCAGAAGGCGCCGTTCCCGATTTCGCGCAGGGCGAGCTGGCCG
>DASZYH010000198.1:0-22170 GCA_035545515.1 Opitutaceae bacterium | reverse complement strand
GAGGTCGCGCCATGCGGCCGGTGTGCGAGGCGGCGCGGGCATTGCGGCGAGCGCCTGGGCGAGCCGATGGAGATTGCGGGGCCGCGAATAATAACCGAGTCCCTCCCAGAGTTTCAGGACGCGCGACTCGGGGGCGGCGGCGAGCGCGGCCCAGTCGGGGAGTTCGGTCAGCCAGCGCGCGAAATAGGGCAGCACCGTCTTCACCTGCGTCTGCTGGAGCATGAACTCGCTGACGACCGTCTTGTACAACGACGGCGAACTGCGCCAGGGCAGCGCGCGGGCGTTCGTCCGGTACCAAGCCAGGAGGGCGGATTGGAACTCGGAACGGGCGCCCGGCAGCGCGCTGGAATTCGACGTGGGCATGCGCTGGCAGGCCCGCAAAGTCATTCGGCGCGCGCAAGGAAAAAGGACGTGCTCACGGCAACGGTCGCGGCATCACAGCGGTGGGACCTGAGCACGTTTTCTTCTTTGCGCTTTCCCGGACGATGGGCTGATGTCGCGGTTTCGCCGCCGGAGGGCGGCATCCGTTCCTATGTCGAAGAAACCAGGCGCCGAAGAGGAGGCGCCCAAAAAAATTTCCAGCTACACGATCAAGCTCGATGACGCGCAAATGGAGAAGCTCCGCGCGGTTCTCGAAGCACGTGGCTGGACGCCGTTTGAGGTGGCCTACACCCGGTTCGCCTTCAAGGCCGACCACCTGAAGGCCAACGTGTCGGCCTATACCAGCGGCAAGGTCGTCGTGGCCGGGAAGGGCACGGAGGATTTCGTGCGCGACGTGATCGAGCCGGAGATCACCGGAACGGCGAAACTGGGGTACGACGAGGTGCTGCATCCCGACTGGTTCGAATCGCACGGCGGGATGGACGAAAGCGGCAAGGGCGACTTTTTCGGACCCGTCGTGGCGGCGACCGTGATCGCCGACCGGCCGGCGATCGAGGCATGGATCAAGGCGGGCGTGAAGGACTCGAAGCGGATCGCCGAAATGCAGATCATCAAGCTCGACCAGCTGATTCGCGAGACCGAGGGCGCGGTCGTGCGCACGTGTTTCTGCGGAATGCCGAAATACAACGAGCTGATGGCGCGACCCGGCGCGAATCTCAACCGGTTGCTCGCCTGGCAGCATGCGACGGCGCTCGAGCAGGCGCTGGCAACCAAGCGCGTGCCGTGGGCGCTGCTCGACCAGTTCACCGAACAACCGCTGACCCAGCGGGAGCTGGCGCGCAAGGGCGTGAAGGATTTTGACCTCCGGATGCGGACGAAGGCCGAAGAGGATCCGGTCGTCGCGGCGGCGTCGGTGGTCGCGCGCGCCGAGTTTCAACGCCAGATCGTCGCGCTTTCGCGGCAATTTGGCGGGAAACTACAGAAAGGCGCCGGGCCGCTCGTGAAGGAGCAGGCGCGGGAGATCATCGCGAAGTTTGGCGTCCAGGCGCTGGGCAATTTCGCGAAGCTTCATTTCCGGACCGCCTACGAGGTGGTTTCAGAAGCCGGCAAGCTCGGCGAGTTGCCGCTCCCCGAACCGAAGGCGCGGATGGAGTGGTAGTTGGTGTTGGGTAATTAGTAGTTGGTAGTTAGTATTTGGGTATTGGTTCGGAGCCGCTGGCTCGGAATCCACTCCGAGTGTGTTCGTCCTGGAAACGGGCGGGTTGGAGGCGCTCGTCAATTCGCCTTTGCGGCAGCGCCGCACCATCGCGTCCAACCGCCAACCGCCAATTACCAATCACCAACTACCAACTACGAGCCCCCCTCTCACGCCGCTTTCCGAACCGGAAATTCGACACGTTTCTGTTCTTCGCCGGCGAGGGCCAGGATGTAGGCGGTGAACTCCGGGTCTTCGCCTTCGAGGAGGTTACCGAGGGCGTCGCGGAAATCGGAACGGCGGACCCACTCGCGCATGTAGTCCTCCCACGACTGCCAGAGCCGGCGCGTCTGTTTGTCCATCGATTCCTCGTACACGAGGATGTACGCGCGTTCGAAGAGGGAGACGAGAATGCCGAAGATGGCGAACCGGCGCTCCTTCTGTTCCTCGCTCAATTCCTGCGGGGTGCCATGCCGGCGGAGCAGTTGCAGGTCGGCATTGTCGAGGACCAGCTTGAGAAATTCGCGGTATTCATCGGACAGCCGCTGGAAGATTTCCTCCTCCTGGGCCTGGCGTTCCTTCCGCTGTTCGAGCACGAACACGACGATCGCGAACGGCAGACCGAAGATCTCGACCGCGTAGAAGATGAATTCGGCGATCTGCAGCGCGTCCATGGAACGGAGGATATCCGCGGGAGGGCAAAAGGCGAACCGGGCCGGGAATCGTCACACGCTTGCCACGGACGGCTTCCTTCCCTTCACAGGTGTGATGAAACGCCGCCAACTGCGCGGCTTTGACCTAAAACAGATCAACGGAGTCAGCGGACTCATTGGTGTCGATGAAGTTGGGCGAGGTGCGTTTGCCGGCCCGGTCGTCGCCGCCGCCGTGCTGGTCACGCGGGAATTTCTCGAAAGCCGCTGGGCGGTAACGAAAAGCGGTCGGGTCAACGATTCAAAGGTGCTCAGCGCGGAACAGCGGGACGAGCTCTGGGCCGAATTCGAGAAACTCACCGCATCCGGTTTGATCCACGCCAATTACGGCAGCGCCACGGTGGAGGAGATCGAGCAGCTGAACATCCTCGGGGCGACAAAGCTCGCGATGCGCCGGGCCCTGGAGGGAATATACCCCCCGGAGGCGTTTGAAGTCGAACGGGCGGAACCCGACCTGTTTTCGAGCGTGGAGGAACGGACTTCGTTTGCGCCGGCGGTGTCGGCGCGGGTCATCGTCGACGGCCTGCCGCTGCGCGGATTTCCGTATCCGCATCGTGCGTTCGTGGACGGCGACGCGCGCTCGCTGTGCATCGCGATGGCGTCGATCATCGCGAAAGTCACGCGCGACCGGCACATGGTGGAACTCGATGCGCGGTTCCCGGGCTACGGGTTCGCCCAGCACAAGGGGTACGGCACGGAGGACCACCGGGAAGCGGTGTTGAAGCTCGGGCGGTGCGCGCAACACCGCGAGGCGTTTCTGCGGAAACTCCTCGCCGTTCGGGTCGACCCCGCACAGATGCACCTCTGGACCGCGACGGAATGACCGACGGCGGAGGGCAGGCTCCGGTCGCCGAGTGCGGAATGCGGACCACTGGATTGCGGATTGCGGATTTCGGAATGCGGATTGGAATCGGTTTCACCGAACCCTCTTTCGCCACATTGCGCAGATTGCCATGCTCCGTTCTCAGCCTTAACCCGCCGCAGGCGATCGAGTAATCCGCAATCCGCAATCTGAATTCCGCAATCCACCCGATCCGACTTCCGCAATTCCGATGGCTGGCAAGAAGTACACCTCGCTTGACCGCGTCCTGGGACGGCTCGACACGCTCGATTCGGTCAACCTCACGAATCTCGTGCAGCGGCTCGCGCGGGAACGCGCCCTGTTCGAGGAAATTTTCAACACGCTCCAGGAGGGAGTCCTGGTCATTCGCGACGACGGGGGGATCGAATACGCGAACGATGCCGCGCACCGCCTGATCGGATTGGGCGACGACGAGCTCGCAGGCCAGACGCTGTGGCGCTTCGTGCCCGGACTGCGCCCCTCGCTCGGGCCGGCATTGGACGAAGAGGGCGGCGCGGCGCCCGTCGCCACGCGCGAGTTCGAGCTTACCTATCCGGAGTTCCGCACCGTCCGTCTCTACATCGTGCCCTTCCACCAGGCGGGCACGGGCGGCGGCCGGCGGTTTGCCGTGATCCTGACGGACATCACGAAGGAGAAGCAGACGACCGAGCAGCGGATCGAGAGCGAGCGGACGTCGTCGATCCTGCTCCTCGCGGCCGGCGTTGCGCACGAGTTGGGCAACCCGCTGAATTCGCTGACGATTCACCTCCAGTTGATCGACCGGAAGCTGAAGCGGCTGCGGCAAAACAAGGACATGGATTCCCTGACCGATTCGGTTCGGATCTGTCGGGACGAAGTCAGCCGACTCGATGGAATCATCACGAATTTTCTCGAGGCGATCCGGCCGCGGCCGCCCGACCTAGCCGAGACCGACCTGAACGACGTCCTCGACGAGGTGCTGCGGTTTCAGCATCGGGAGCTGGCCGATCGCGGCATCGCGGTCGAAGCCGAGACCTCCGGGACCGTCCCGCGCGTGATGGCGGACCGCAACCAGCTCAAGCAGGTGTTTTTCAACCTGACGAAGAACGCGATCGAGGCGATGCGGCCCGGCGGGAAACTGCGGATCCGTTCCCGCGCCGACGACGATTTCGTGTACCTGATGTTCGGCGACACGGGCGCGGGCATCAAGCAGGAGGACCTTATCCGGCTGTTCCAACCGTACTACACGACGAAGGTCGGCGGCAGCGGGCTCGGCCTGATGATCGCGCAGCGCATCATGCGCGAGCACGGCGGTCAGATCGGCATCGAGAGCAAGGAGGGGGTAGGGACGGTCGTGACCCTCCAGTTTCCGCGGAAGGACCGGCGCGTGCGCATGCTCCAGAACCCGGCCGAAACCGGCGGGAATCCCTGACCGCCGGACCGCGCGACCCGACCGGCGAAGGGCGGCCTTACTTCAGCGTGCCGTCCGGTTGGCGGAGGGAGGCCGCGAGGATGTTCTTCACGTGGACGACCTGTGATTCCTTCTTGCCGTTGAAGCTGAACGAGAGGGTCAGCGGGATATCGTCGCTCGTCACGCCGAGCTGGGAAATCATCGGCTCGAGCGCCGCCTTCTGGCCGGGTGCGACGGTGAGCTTTTCCGGCCGCGCGGCAAAGTTGCCGAGGTCCGAATCGACGTCGATCGGCACGATCTCGAGCGGCTGGGTTCCGCGGTTTTCGATCGTGATGTGAAGCGTGACCGGCGGCATCGGGCTGCCGGCGGCGCGACGGGCCATCGCCTGGCGGATGTAGTCCTGCACGGCCTCCTTCTGTTCTTCGTCGGAATCACCGTAGTCGAAGTTGTAGTCCTCGCTGAACGCATCGGTGTCGCGCTTGAACCAGCGATGTCCGGACCGCTCACCGTGCCCGCCCTTGGCTGCGGCGCCGTTCTTCCCCACGCGGCGGAAACCGCGGGCGACCGTGGCGACGACTTCGACGTTCCCGCCGTCGTACGTCGCCTCGCCTTTCATTGCGACGGGGCGGATGGCTTCATCACCGGACCGGGCCTCTTCCGCCATCAAGTCCTTCGGCTCGGGCGCCGAGCCGCATCCTTGGAGGAGCAGGCCAGTCGCAAACAGTGCAATGCCGACCGCCGGGAAAATCGCCGTTTTTTTCATGGGGAATCGTGTGGGTACAAGTGAGATGGCATCCGGCGCCGAATGTGAAGGGGAAAGTTCCGCCACGCCCCGCGCGACGTTGCCGGGTGGTGGGGATGGACCTGACCGGACGAATTGAATCTTTCTGGCCAACAGGGCGTCTTGCTGCTGTCAACATGCGCTCCGCATGGATTCAACTGCAACGAACGCGCTGGTGGAACTGGTCCGCCGGGCTCAGAAGGGCGACGCAAGCGCCCAACGAGAGCTCGTCGTCAGTTACCAGCACCGGGTTGCGGGATTCATTTACGCCATGACGGGGCGCAGCGATTACGTCGAGGACCTGGCCCAGCAGGTTTTCATCAAGATGATCCGCGCGGTCGACCGCCTGGAGGCGCCGGCGCAGTTCGAGTCGTGGCTGTTCCGCCTCGCGCGCAACACCTGCATCGACCAGCTCCGCCGGCAGAAACTGCGCCGGATTTTTCTGCCGTTTGGGGAGGAGCACGAGAACATCCCGGAACCGGCCGGCGCAGTCGGCACCGAGGAGCTCGACGCGCTCCGGCACGCGCTCGCCCAACTCCGGCCGCAGGATCGCGCGCTGCTCGCGCTCGTCCAGGAGGGGCGGAGTCACGCCGAGATTGCCGAAACCCTGTCCACCAGCGTCGCCGCGGTGAAAGCTCGCCTTCACCGGGCCCGTGAGCACCTTCGCGAACACTATCAACCACCCCATGAAGACTGAAGACCAAGCCTGGCGCGAGCTGCAGCAGCATGCTGTCGCTCAACTTCGCCCCGATTTTGCCAACCGGGTGATCCGCGCCGCGCATGGTCCGGACGCCGCGGCGTGGCAGCAGCTTCAGAGCCACGCCGCCGCGCAGCTCCGGCCCGGGTTTGCCGAGCGCGTGCTCCGCGCGGCGCGCGCCATTCCCGGCGTGCCGTCGCTCCTCGACCAGTTTGCGCTCAGCGCCGCCACCGCGGCCCTCTGCCTGCTCGGCGTGGTGTTGGTTCACTCGCATAACACCCAGCTCCAGGAACAACGAAACCTGGCCCGCTGGCAGCAGCTCGCGGACGAGGCGCAAGACGCGGACATCGGCCAATGAAGCAGCGGCTCCTCGTCGCAGTCCTGACCGTCATCGTTTTTGCCGCCGGTTTCGTCGCGCGCATGCTGACGGAGGCCGGACCCTCGGTGCCGCCCCCGCCGGCGCCCGGAGCGGAGTTCGTGCGGAGCAGCGCTGCGACCCCGACGGCCGACATGAAGGAACGGCGCGCGCCGACGTACACCGAGAAGGACCGCACGAAGCTCGTTCACCAGATCGAGGAGATCCGTCCCCAGATCGACGCCTACCGGCAGCGGATTGACGAGATTGCGGCGGACTTCGAGCGCGACTTTGTCCCGATCCTCAATCCGGCGCAACGGGCCAAGTTCGATGCCGCCAAGAAACGGGAGCAGGAGAAGCACGCGAAAGGCGACCGTAAGGTTGCCGAAACAGTCACGCTTTCCGACGAGCAGATCTTCCAGTTCCAGCAGCGGCCGCTGTGGAACGCCCTTTGGAACGTCGCGATCAACTGGCGGCTCCAGCGGCTTGCCCGGGATTACAAACTCGATGAGCAGCAGCAGGAAAAGGTTCGTCAGCTTCTGCTGGCGCGCCGCCAGAAGTTCCTGGACCTGGTCGATTCCTCGCCCCCGCCGAGCATTACCCTCAGCCAGCTCGCCACGCAGGCCGAGAAACTGGCTCCGGCAAAGAAATAACCCTCGGACTTGACCGCGGGGCCCGGCACCGCGTCAATATGTCCCATGGTGCCGAGCGTGCTCATCGTCGACGACGAGAAACACACCCGCGAAGGGCTGCAGCAGGCGTTATCCGAAAACTACGACGTCACCGTCTCGGCGAACGTCGACGAGGCGTTCAACCTGCTTGATGCCCAGCCGTTCGACGTCGTGCTCACGGACCTCCGTATGCCGGGAAAGTCCGGGATGAAGGTCATCGACAAGGCGCTGGCGCTACCGAACCGGCCGGCAGTCCTGATGATGACCGCTTACGGCAGCATCGATACCGCCGTGGAGGCGATGAAACGTGGGGCGATCGATTTCCTGACCAAACCGGTCAACATCGAGCGCCTCGAGGTCCTCATCCAGCGCGCGCTAAAAACGAAAACCCTCGAAGTGGAGGTCCAGCAGCTTCACGAGCGCCTCGACGAGCGTTTCAGAATCGATGGCATCATCGGAACGTCTCCGAAACTCAAGGAGGTCATCGACAAGATGCGGTTGGTGGCGCCATCGCGCGCCACGATCCTGATCGAAGGCGAGTCCGGCACGGGCAAGGAGTTGATCGCGCAGGCAATCCACCAGTCGAGTCCGCGTTCGCGGGCGCCCTTCATTGCCGTGCACTGCGCGGCGCTGTCCGAGGGTCTCCTCGAAAGCGAGCTGTTCGGTCATGAACGCGGTGCGTTCACCGGCGCGGTGGAACGGCGGATCGGGCGGTTTGAATCGGCCAGCGGCGGCACGCTGTTCCTGGACGAGATCGGAGAGATCTCGGCATCGACCCAGGTGAAGCTCCTCCGCTTCCTGGAAACGAAATCGATCGAGCGGGTGGGCGGTTCCAAGCCGGTCGAACTCGACGTCCGGCTGGTCGCGGCGACGAACCGGAATCTCGAGCAGATGGTCAAGGACGGGAAGTTCCGCGAGGACCTCTTCTTCCGGTTGAATGTCGTGCGCTTGTACATGCCGCCGCTCCGGGAGCGCCGGGAGGACATCCCGCTGCTGCTCGCGCACTTCATCAAAGTGTTTTCGGACGAGAACGGCGTCCCGCCGCTCACGATCGAGCCGGGCGCCCTGCGAACCCTCCAGTCGTACTCGTGGCCCGGAAACATCCGGGAACTCAGGAACTTCTGCGAAAACGCCGTCGTGCTCCGGCGCGGCGGAAGCCTGACCGAATACGATCTCGAGCCGAAGTTCCGAAGTGAGACGCCAGTTACCGCGCCGACGGCGGCGGGGCCCGATGGCTCGGCACCGGTTGGCGTCGTAACCGGCTCGCTGTCGGTGGAGGAGAACGAAAAACGCCTGCTCCGGGAGGCCCTCCTCAAGGCCAGGGGCAACCGGACGAAGGCCGCCGAGTTGATGGGCGTCAGCCGCCGGACCCTGCATCGAAAACTGGCGCAGTGGCCCGAACTCGACGTCACGGACAAATGACCCCTGATTCCGGATCGCGATTGGCAGCACACCCCGGCCGGTCGCAACCCGTCGATTCCCGGCCGGCCCGAGCCGGTCGTTCCGGATCGGTGCGGAGCGCACGGGGACGGCTCCCGCCCGCGCGATCGTCATGAGATCCGCCCAGGAGTTCGTTCACTGGCTGGAGATGGGGGCGGGCGCGCGCTGGCTGCGGCTGGCGGCCGCCGTCGCCGTCACGCTGGCCATGTCCTCGCTCATCGCCTGGAAGCAGTTTCACGGCCCGACGAGCGAGGCGACGCTGGAGCAGGCGGTGATCGGCCGCCAGTTGGCGGAGGGTCACGGATTTTCCACCTTGGTCAACTATCCGCAGACGGCCGCCGTGCTGCGCAGCCGCGGCGTCCGGTTTGATCCGGACAAACCGTACCCGGACCTCTATTGTCCGCCGTTGTATCCGCTCATGATTGCGGGCGGACTGCGGATCCTTCCGGCCGCGACACGGGCGGAGTTGTTCGCGATGCCGGCGCAGCTCACCGACGGATTTGGCGCGGACTTTTTTCTGCTCGGGCTCAACCTCGTCCTGTTCTGGGCGGCCGCGTGGCTCACGTACCAGCTCGGACGCGAACTGTTCGACCCGCGCGCCGGGTGGGTCGCGGCACTCGCGGTCCTGGCTTCATTGTCGCTGTGGCAGCAGACGCTCGCCTTGAACGGCAGCGCGCTCCTGATGGTGCTCGCGCTCGCGGCCTTCCTGATCTGGCGGCGGGTGGAACGGTTCGCCGCCAGTGGCAACGCGGGAAACGACGATGAGGCGGCGCCGGTGCCGTCCTGGCGCGGTCACGTTTGGATCGTGGCGCTCGGCCTTGGTTGCGGGCTCCTTTTCCTGACCGAGTACACGGCGGGTGCGCTGGCCGGCGTTGCGCTGGTGTACCTCGCCGCGAGGTTTCGGGGACGGGTGCGGTGGATTGCGCTGGGCGGATTTGTCCTCGGCTTCGCGATCGTGGCTGGGCCGTGGATCGCGCGGAACCTGGCGCTGACCGGGAATCCCGTCGCGCTGGCGGCGCAGGATGTCGCGCTGAAAGCCGGCGATACCACCGCCGAGCCGGGAGTCGCCCGGGCGACGCTCTCGTCCGAGCTGCCGGTCCTCAGCCTCCGCAAGCTGGGCAACAAGACGCTCACGACGCTTCAGGAGACGCTGAACACGAAACTCTGGTCGAGCGGGGCGATGTGGCTGACCGCATTCTTCGTCGCAGGCTGGCTGTATTCCTTCCGGTCGGCGGTGGCGAACCGGCTCCGCTGGGTGTTCGTCGGCTCGTTCGCGGTCCTGTTGCTCGCCCAGGCGGCCCTGAACTCGGGCGACACCGAGCGCCCGGTCGTCGTCTGGCTGGCACCGCTGATCATCGTCTTCGGAACCGGATTCTTCTTTGTCCTGCTCGGGAGCAACGCCCGGCTCGGGCAATGGCCGCGCGTGATGGCAACGGTGCTGCTGGCGGCGCAGGCGCTCCCGCTGCTCCACGATGCCCTGGCGCCGCCCCCGCCGATCCGGTTCCAGTATCCGCCCTATTTCCCGACGCTGCTCCGCGGCATGCGCGCGGAGCTGCGCCAACGACATGCCGAAGGCCGGTTTGGCGCGATGGCGGATGTGCCCGCTGGTGTCGCGTGGTATGGCGAGCTGCGAACCTGGGCCCAGCCGCCGCGGCTCCGGGACTTTTACGCGATCACGCTCGACCAGCCGATTGGCGAGCTCCTGCTCACCCCGCACACGCTGGACCGGCCCTTTTTCAGCGAGCTGAACGCCACGGCCGTGATGCCCGGCGATCTCCGGAATGTTTCCAACCGATTTGGCGAATGGGGCGAGATTTACGCCGGGTTGGTCACGGGAACGATGCCCCGCGAATTTCCGCTGAGCATACCCCACAAGGTGGCGGACAACCTGTTCGTCCTGCTCAATCCGGGCATGCCTCCGCCGAGGGAAAAGTAATTGCTTCGCACCTGCGTTTCCTCGTAGCGTCCGCGGCAGATTTTTCTCCGGTGGGCCCACTATGAAGTTATCCTATGCCTTGATCGCGGGCGCTTTGCTCGCGGCGTTGCCGGTTCGAGCCGTTTATGCGCCCATTCCGGAGCAGGAACAGGGCAAGGACCTGACATTCAGCGCGCGCGCGGGGGTGTCGTACGACAGCAACATCTTCGGTGGGTCGGGCGGCGCGATCAGCAGCGACATTTTCGAGGTTGCCCCGCGGGTCGATTACAACGCGTCGGTCACGGACCAGACCTTCTTCTCCGGTGCCTACGAACTCACCCTCGACGAGTTCAGCAACCGGCCCGGTGACAAGCTGCTCGACAGCCACCTGCTCACGCTGCGGCTCGCTCACGCCTTTACGAAAGCGACGACGCTCGACCTCAACGATGCGTTCATGAGCACCCGCAATCCCCAGTCGTTGCTGAACGGTGTTCCGATCAACGCCGACCAGTCGTACGTCAACAACCAGCTTGATGCGCGGTTCGAGACGCCACTCGGGCCGAAGATCGGCACGGAGTTCAAGGCGCGCTCGGTCTATTATCGTTATCGCAATGCGGTCCTCGGCCGGGATCTCGACCGGATCGAGAATCTCTACGGTGTCGCCGGCACGTACGCCATCCTTCCCGAGACCAAGCTGGTCGCCGAGGTGCGGCACCAGGACGTGTATTACCGGAAGCTCGGCGAATTGAAGAACAAGTCGTCCGAGTACGCCATGGGCGGGGTTGATTACGACGTGGCCGAGAAGCTGACGCTCAGCACCCGGCTCGGCGCGGAATGGCGGCATCGTTCGGATGCGCCGGACACCACCGCGCCCTACGCCGAGCTCTCCGCCAAGTACGATTATGCGCGGAAGTCGTACCTGTCCGCGGGATATGTGTACACCCTCGACGAGACGTCGGACCCGGCCAATTACACGGACGAAAAGGTGAACCGGTTTTTCGTCAGCGTGCAGCACGCGCTCACGGCGCTGATCGTTGCCTCCGGATCGGTCGACTACGAGCCGGCGGTCCTGCAGGGGCGCCGCGGCACGGTCGTGCAGGGATTTCAGGTCGATGTGCCAAATCTCGACGAAACCACGACCCGCGTCGGCGGCGCGCTTTCGTACGTGCCGAACAAGAACTGGACGGTTTCGCTCAGTTACGACTACGACCACGTGAACTCGGATAATCCCTTCCGGAACCTGGTGCGCCACCGCGTCGGTCTGAACGCCAGCTACACGTTCTGAACGGGGTTCCGTTCCGCTGTTCATGCCCATTGCATCGGCCTCCCAGGAAAGCGCGTCGCTTGCGAACTTCCTGCAGATTCTTCGCCTTCGGCTCGCGCTGATCGGTTTGATTCTCGGGCTCGTCGTCGTGACCACGGTGGCCGTCACCGCGTTCTCGCCGAAGTGGTATCGCTCGACGACCAAGGTGCGCGTCGAGAGACCCGAAGGTGAGGTGAAGCTGTTCCAGACGCCAACCACGAGCGTCGATCCGTATTTTCTGCAGGATCAGTTCAAGATCATGCAGTCGGAGAAGATCCTTTATCCGGTCATTGCCCGGCTGGATCTGAATCGAAAGATCGCCGCGATGCGCGGCTCGTCGGTCGCGTTTCCTTCCTCGATCACGTACCAGGTTCTGCTGAACAAGATGCTCCGGATCGAGTCGCAGCGCGCCTCGTCGGTCATCGAGATCAACGTCGACGCGCAGGATCCGCAGCTTGCGGCCGACATCGCCAACCAGATCGCCCGGACCTATTCCACCGACCGGATCAACTTCGCCACTTCCGAGCAGCGCGAGGGGCTGGCCCACCTTCAGCAGGAGCTGGTCGCGCAGGAAAAGGTCGTGTCGAACCAGCGCGACGCGGTCGAAAAACTCCGCAAGGATCTCAACATCTCCGGCGTCGACCTGAACGCGCGCTACTCCGACATGGAGATCGAGACGCTGCGGCAGATGCAGAACACGCTGATCGCGCTCAGCGTCGACGCGATTGGCCGAAAAACGCGGTGGGAGCGGTTCAAGGCGATCCCGCCCGAACAGCGGCTGAGTCTCGTCAACTCCGAGCTGATTCCGGATCAGAACATCCAGAACCTGCTCCAGGCCTATCTCGTCGCCGACCAGAAGGTCACCCAGCTCCGGGCGCGGCTGGGGCAGAACCACCCGGACCTGATCTCGGCCGTCGACAACCGCGCCAAGATCAAGGAACAGCTCGAGGCGCAGCTTCAGGGTTACGAGAATTCCCTCGAGATTGCCTACAAGGAGGCCGACGCGCGGGTGGCCGAGTTGAAGAACCAGCTCGCGAAGGCGAAGGTCGACCAGATTCTGTCCGCCCGCGAACGGATGCGGCCGTTCGAGGAGGCGGCGCAGAAGCTCGAGGATGAGACGCGGCTCCTCACCACGCTGAAGCTGACGCTGCGGCAGCGGGAGATCGATTTCCAGGTGCCGAAGAAGACGATCGAGATCCTGAATACGGCCGAGGTCGCGCGGGTTCCGATCCGCCCGAGCTGGCCGCTCAATCTCACCTTTGCCTTCCTGTTTGGGGCGGTCTTTGCCGTCGGCGTCGCGGTCACGCTCGAGTATTTCGACACCAGCTTCCGCACGGTCGCGGATGTCGAGTCGCGTCTCGGTCTTCCGGTGCTGGGGGTGATCCCGTTCACGACGGATCCGCTGGCGGAGTCCACCGACGACCCGGCGGAGATCGAGCCGTTCCGGGTGCTGCACACGAACCTGAACCTGGCGCTCAAGCCCGGCCAGTCGCATGCCCTGGTGGTTTCGTCGGCCGGTCCGGGCGAGGGCAAGTCGACGACGCTGCACCGGCTCGCGGTGCTGATGGGCGAGACCCGCGAGCGGGTGGTCCTGATCGATTCCGACCTGCGGCGCCCGACCCAGCACCGGCTCGCCGACCGGCCGCGGGAGCCGGGGCTGACCGATCTCCTGTCGGGCCAGAAGTCGCTCGACGAGGTCATCCAGAAGGACGTCGCGCCGGGACTCGATTTCATCGCGAGCGGCTCGGATCCGCGTTTCACGCTTTCGCTCCTCTATGCCAACCGGCTGCGCGAGTTCATCGCGACGCTGCGCACGCGCTACGACCGGATCGTGTTCGACTCGCCGCCGATCATCGGCGTGAGCGATTCCAGCGTGCTCGTGAGTTCGGTGGACGCGGTTGTGCTCCTGATCCAGCACCGCCGCAATCCGCAGAGCATGGTGTTGCGGGCGCAGCAGATCGTCACCGGGCTGAAGACCCCGCTCGTGGGCATCGTGTTGAACCAGGTGCCGCTGAACGCCGGCGGCGATTACGGCTACTACACGAACAATTACGCGTATTATCACGAGGGTGGGGGACGCGGCTCCCGCCGCTCGCGGGAGGCCGGAAAACGGCGCGCGCGGGGCGCTGGCACGGGCGAGCGGGACCGCCTGATCCTGCGGGAAGACGACCCCGGCTGAGCGGGCGCAGATTTCGAAAATAGCTGTTGACGGGCACCGGCCCGCGCCTACTCCTTGCACCCTGCTTTGCGGGCGTAGCTCAGTTGGTAGAGCACCACCTTGCCAAGGTGGACGTCGAGAGTTCGAGTCTCTTCGCCCGCTCCATTTTCTAAAAGCCGCTGTTCATCAGCGGCTTTTTTGTGCATTCGTCGGGAAAGGATTGGAATGAACGCCTCCGAGTTTTTCGCCCTTCCGCCGTCACTGGCCCGGTTTGCCCCGCATTTCCGGCCGGACGTCCCGCCATGGGAATGGCTTAAGCAGATCGGGCCGGCGCTTGGCGCGATCACCGATGAACCGGCTGGAATTTCGATTCCTCCGGGGGTGCGGGTCGAGGGTCGGGTCTGGCTGCATCCGACCGTCAGGCTGCCGGCGTATGCCACGCTGATCGGTCCGGCCTGGATCGGACCGCGGACCGAGATCCGGCCCGGCGCGTTCGTGCGCGGCAACGTGATCGTCGGCGAGGGTGCCGTCCTCGGAAACGCATGCGAGTTCAAGAACTGCCTCCTGATGGATGGCGTGCAGGTGCCGCACTTCAGCTACGTCGGCGATTCCATCCTCGGCAACCGGGCGCATCTCGGGGCGGGCGTGATCTGCTCCAACCTGCGGCTCGACCAGCACGCGGTCACCGTCCGCGTCGGTGCCGCCACGTTCGACACCGGGCTGCGGAAGCTGGGCGCGATTTTGGGCGATGCGGCGGAAGTCGGCTGCAACGCCGTGCTTAATCCCGGCGCGATCCTCGGACCCCGCGCGCTCGTGGCGCCGACGGTCGCGTTTTCGGGCTACCTGCCGCCGGCGACCATCGCGTACGTCCGTTCGCAGGTCACCTTCCTGCCGCGAAACGACTGAGCTGTGCCGCGGGCGGGGCAAGAAATCGCTCGTTCTCGCCGCGGTTCTCGTTCTCTGTAGACGGTTCTCAGCACCAGGAACCATGCGCACGCTCACCGGCATACAACCTTCCGGCACGCTTCATATCGGCAACTATTTCGGGGCGATGCGCCCCGCGATCGAGGCGCAGTCGCGCGGCGAATGCTTCTATTTCATCGCGGACTACCACTCGATGACCTCGCTGCTCGATTCCGATGAGCGGCGCAAGAACACGCTCGGCGTTGCCCTCGACTGGCTGGCCTGCGGCCTCGACCCGAAGCACAGCGTGTTCTGGCGCCAGAGTGATGTGCCCGAGGTCGTCGAACTCATGTGGATTATCGGCACGCTGACGCCGATGGGCCTGCTCGAGCGGGCACACAGCTACAAGGACAAGCTGGCGAAGGGCATCGCGCCGAACTTCGGGCTCTTCGCCTATCCGGTGCTGATGGCGGCGGACATCTTGCTTTACGACACCAACATGGTGCCCGTCGGCAAGGACCAGAAGCAGCACCTGGAGATGACGCGCGATATCGCGATCAAGTTCAACCAGCAGTACGGCGAGACGTTTGTCGTGCCGGACGCGGAGATCCGCGAGGAAATCGCCGTGGTTCCGGGGCTCGACGGGCAGAAGATGAGCAAGAGCTACGGCAACACCATCGACATCTTCGGCGAGGAAAAGGCGGTCCGGAAAAAGATCATGGGGATCGTCATGGATTCGCGGACGCCGGCGGAGCCGAAACCCGATGCGGACAAGAATCTCGCGATCCAGCTCCTGAAGCTGGTCGCACCGGCGGATGTGGCGGCTGATTTCGAAAATCGCCTTCGCGCCGGTGGGCTGGGGTATGGCGACCTGAAGAAGGCGCTGTTCGAGCACTACTGGACCTATTTTGCGGCCCCGCGCGCCCGTCGCGCCGAGCTGGCGGCGAACCTGGATTACGTCCGGGACGTTCTGCGCGATGGCGCCGCCCGCGCCCGCGCCGTCGCCGACGGTGTCCTCGCCCGCGCCCGCAAAGCCTCAGGCCTCCGGTAATTTCTCGCCGTTTTCACGGCCCGCGAGGCAATCCGTGGCTGCGAGCGTGAGCGAGTGGAATCCCGCGAGCCTCCCCCGTCGCCCTCCCGCCTCTGCCCGCTCAAACAACCACCGTCGGCGGCTTCCGCAGCGACCCGATCGCGTCCATGATTCGCTGGCTCGCGATCTGGTAACGCTCCTTGCCGGCGCGCGGATCGTCGTACTCGGATGGCGGCAGTGGCCGACCAAACACGATCGTCAGTGGCGTGCCCAGCCGGGGATATTTCGCTCCCTTCCCGAACGCTTCGAACGAGCCGAAGATGCGGGCGGGCACGACCGGGACCTGCGACTTGCAGACGATGAAGCCCACCCCAGGCTTCGGGCTCTGCAGATGGCCGTCGGTTGTCCGCGTGCCTTCCGGAAACAGGATCATCACGCGGCCGTCGCCCAGCGCGCGGAGCACGCGCTTCAGCGCCCCGACATCCTGGCCGCCGTCGCGGTCGACGGGAATCGTGCCGACGCCGTCGAGCCACCACGACGCCACGCCGCCGACCCAGAGCGTCTTGCGGGCGAAGAAACTCATCTGCCGCGGCACATGGCAGCCGATGATCGGCGGATCGAGGTGGCTCGCGTGGTTGCCCGCGATCAGGAACGGTCCCGATTTCGGCAGGTTTTCCGCCCCGGCGACCTCGCCCCGAAAAAACATGTCGAACGCCACGCGAACGGCGTAGTGGCAGATCCCGTACAACGGGTTCATCCGAACCTGCGGAAACGCCTCGCTCATGGGCGGCTCCTCTCCGTCCTCACGCGGAGGTTCATGGGTCGAGTCGGGCCGCGATCGCCTTCGCCATCATGTCCACGACCTGCGGCAGCGTGAGATTCGTGGTGTCGATTGAGGTCGCGCCGATGGGACAGGCGAGCGGTGCCGTCTTGCGCGAGGTGTCGATCCGGTCCCGTTCCCGAATCGAGTCCTGGTGGCCCTCGTTCGCGCGTCGCCGGGCGCGTTCGTCCGGATCCGCATGCAGGAAAAATCGGAAGTTGGCGTTGGGGAAGATGACGGACCCAATGTCCCGTCCCTCCATCACGAGCCCGCGGAAACCGTGGGCGCGCGCCACGTCGGTTTGTCCACGCTGGTAGCCCAGCAGGGCGGTGCGGACCTCCGGGATGGCGGCAAAGTGGGATACGTTGTCATTCACCTCGCGGCTGCGAATCTCGTCGCCGGCGACGCGGCCACCGATTTCCATCTGCGCGGACCGGCCCTCGAGCCGCGTGGAGAAGCGCAGGGCCGCGAGCGCGGCGTTCACGTCCGCCAGGTTCCGGGGATCCACCCTGCGGCGCAGCATCTCGGCGGTGACGGCGCGGTAGAACGAGCCGGTGTCGACGTGCAGGAGGTTGAATTTTTCGCTCAGCACCTTCGATGAGGAGGACTTGCCGGAGGCGGCGCCGCCGTCGATTGCCACGATGAGGAAGGAGGAGGCCATCGGCTGGGTTTCAGTTGTTCGGCGCGACGTTTGCACGGGCATCCCGGGGGATGCGCGATGCGGGCGGGTTCGGTCGTGTCGGGAAGGCGGTGTGCATCCGGGCGGCGCTGGTCACGTGGTCAACGATTTTTTGCGGACCGCGTCGAGCAACTCAAAAAAATCCGGGAACGTCTTGGCGCAGCAGGCGGGGTTGCGGATCGTCAGCCACGGACGCCCGTTGCCGTGCAGATCGGCGCAACCGAGGATCCCGAAACTCATCGCGAAACGGTGGTCGCCGTAGGTTTCGATGGTCTGGTCGGCACACAGCGGCTGCGGATGGATTTCGAGCGCGTCGTCGGTTTCGACCACCCGCTGTCCGAGTCGCGTCAGCTCGCGCGCCATGCCGGCAACCCGGTCTGTCTCCTGCTTTCGGGTGTGCGCAATGCCACTGATCCGCGTGGGACCCGACAGGAGGGGCGACAACGCGGCCAGCGTCAGGAACGTGTCGGAAAACCCGCTGAAGTCCCGCGTCACGCCGCGCAACGTCGCTCCGGCCGGTCGCGTGGAAACAACGGCCCCCGGCTGCCGCTCGATCGCGAGGCCGACCTCCCGCAGCACGTCGGCGAAACTCACGTCGCCCTGGAGCGATTCGGACGTCAGGTGGGCCAGGCGCAGCGAACCGCCGGCGGCGGCGGGCAGCGCCAGATAGTAGCTCGCGGCGGTGGCGTCCGGTTCGATCGCATAGCTCGCCTCGCGTTCACGCGACGGTGCGACATACCGCGCCGTCGGCACCCGATATCCGACGCGCGCGCCACCGACGATCGCATCGCCGACGGTGACGCCAAATTGCTCCATCAGACGGACCGTCATTTCGACGAAGGGCTCGCGTACCCGCGTGGCGAGCCGGACGACGACGGCGTCCCTCGCCCGCGGCGCGACCATGAGCAGGGCGGAGAGCATCTGGCTGCTCTCACTGGCGTCGATCGTGGCCTCGCCGCCGCGCAGTCCGCGCGCCCGAACCTCGAGGGGAAAGAACCCCTCCACTCCGAGGCAGCGGATGTCGGCGCCCAGTTGGCGGAGGGCTTCGATCAGGCCGCGCATCGGCCGCTTGCGCATCTGCGGTACCCCGTCGATCCGGTAGGTGCCGGACGGTGCCGCGGCGCACAACGCCGTGAGGAAGCGCGCCGCCGTGCCCGCCAGCCCGACAAAAATATCGGCGTCGGTTCGGAACCCGGCGGGCTGGTCGCCGACGGTGATCGTGCGGGCGGCCGCATCGGCTTCGACGGCGAAACCCAGCCGCCGGAGCGCGTCGGACATGAGGTGCGTGTCCTCGCTAAACAGCGCCCCGGTCAGAGTGACGGGCCGGTCACCCAGCGCCGCGAGCAGCAATGCGCGGTTGGTCAGACTCTTCGAGCCGGGCAGCGACACCTCGCCCGTCGCGGGACGGGTGAAGGGTTCAATCGGCAGGAGGTCAGGCAGGGACATGCAGAATAACCAGCGTCGGGGATGTTGGGGTGGGAGTGAAGGGGAAAGTGGTCGGGACGTTGGCGAGGGGCTCGGAATTGCCCTTGGACCGAGACTCGACACCGCAAGGCGTTTTTGCGTGGGTTGGCCCCTGTGGCAAACGTGACCCAGTTGACGGTCCTCGCTCCCGGGCTTCTCGGCGGTTCCGTGGCCCGCGCGGCGCATGAACGCGGCGTGGCGCGGCGCGTCGTGCTCTGGGGCCGCCGTCCCGAGGTCCGGCTCAAACTTCGTCAACAGTCCTGGGCGGATGCGGTCGCGGATACTCCGGAGGAGGCCGTTCGCGAGGCATCGCTCGTGGTCGTGGCCGCGCCGGTGGACCGGATTGCTCCGCTCGTCGCGCAGATCGCGCCGGCGTTGCCGCCGGGAGCCATCGTGACCGACGTGGGCAGCGTGAAGGGCGGGATCGTGCGGCACGCAACCGCCGCGCTCGGCGATCGGGCGCACTATGTCGGCTCGCATCCCATGGCCGGATCCGAGAAGACCGGCTGGGAGCACAGTTCGGCCGATTTGTTCGAGCGCCGCACCTGCTTTGTCACGCCGCTGCCGCAGACCGACGCGCGGGCGACCGAAACGGTCGTGGCGTTTTGGAACGCCCTCGGAGCCGAGGTCGTGACGGTTGATCCGGATCGCCATGACGAGATTGTGGCCCACATCAGCCATCTTCCGCAGGTGATCGCGACAAGTCTTTGCTCGTTCCTCGCCCAGAAAAATCCCGCCTGGCGCAACCACGCCGGCGGTGGATTGCGGGACACCACGCGGATTGCGGCGAGCGACGCGCAGATTTGGAGGAGCATCCTCGAGCAGAACCGCGACGAAGTGCTGCGGGCGTTGCAGCAGTTCGAGGACGAACTGCACGGTTTCAAGGCCGCGCTCGCGAACCGCGATTATCTGGAAGTGGTCGCGCGCCTCGAGCGCGGCAAAGCCTATCGCGACCAGTTCCGGCCGTAGCGCGCTTTAACAGGATTCGCCATCGGTAACACGCGGAGCGTGCCCGTCCGTAGCTTCAGCGAAGGGGGCTTCCGCGCCTGATCGGACAATGCGTCGTGGACGCCGCGACCCCAAGCAGGCGGCGACGGGACTCGCCGCCGTACCCGTCGGATTCCGATCATGGTAGGGCGCCAGTCCCTTCCGCGCCACGGTTCGATGTAGGGCAGCGTCGCCTGACCCCGCCGCGCTGGGCGCGGAGTCCCCGCTCTGGCACCTCAGCCCTCGCGCCGGCGATCGGCTGCATCGTTGTTTCAACAGCTCCCGGTTCGGGTCTCGAGCCGTTCCGGCCCTGATGTAAGGGTGGCTGCGAGCGTGAGCGAGTGGGCACTCGTCGCGCCCGCGCCCGAAACTGATTTCAGTCGTTCGCCCTGACCACTCGCTCACGCTCGCGGCCACGACGGAGGATCCGCTCGCTGGCGCTCGCAACCACGGGTGGCCCGAGGAAAATCGAAAATTCAAAATCGAATATCTGACCACACGCTCCCGCTCGCGGCCACGAGCAATCCAGGAAAATCCGATTTCAGCGTTTCCGATTTCAGCGTTTCAGCATTTCTCCTCGCGTCAGCGAGCCCCGGCCAGCTTGAGGATCGCCTTGAACTCCGCCGCCGTCACGGGCTGCACCGAGAGTCGCGAATTGTGGAGCAGGACCATTTTGGCCAATGCGGGCGCCTGCTTGATCTGCTCCAGCGTCACGGGGGCCTCGAATGCGTCCGCCGCTTTCAGTTCGACTGCGACCCAGCCCGGTTCGTCGGCCGTCGGATCCTCGAACGCGGTCTTCGTCACCTCGGCGACGCCCATCGCCGCCTTCGTGGTGACGCTTTCGTAAAACAGCACCCGGTCACCCCG
Source organism: Opitutaceae bacterium (assembly GCA_035545515.1). Lineage (GTDB taxonomy): Bacteria > Verrucomicrobiota > Verrucomicrobiia > Opitutales > Opitutaceae > ER46. Next base: position 1,583 of record DASZYH010000198.1, on the reverse strand, counting down.
GCGCATGGCCTTGAGGTGGAGGCGTGCGGCGTAGTTGCGCACGCCGGTCCAGTCGGTGCGCCCGTCGCGCATCAGGTCGGCCCAGGAATACGTTTCGGGTTCCGATTTCGCTAGCCAGTATTGCGTTGTCATGCGGCGGCAGGTTTGGTGCGCTGCACGCAAATGGAACCCACGGAGGCTGAAAAGCTAAAAGCCCGTCGTATCCAGATTGCTCTCGTCTGGATCATGACGGTGCTGATCGCGGCGCCGTTCATCATCTATTTCCTCCGTCGTTCGTAGCCGGCCCCGGTTCCTGATCATGGACAAGACCCTTTTTCCCATCCGGATCGTCTTCATCGCGCTCTGTGCCGCGGCCGGGTGGCTCGTATGCTACACCGTCACGGAATGGGATCGGTACCGGATCGAGGCGGTCGCCATCGGCCTGTTCATCGGGATTCTGGTGGTGCTGGTGGACGTGATGCTGAAGGGCTTTTCGCTGCGGGGACTTTCCGCGCTCACGTTCGGCATCGCCGTCGGCTCGCTCATTTCCTACCTGTTTGCGGTCTCGCCGCTGATGGCGGAGGGAGACCCGCAGATGATCTATCTCGCGCGACTCGGCCTGTTTCTGATCTGCACGTATCTCGCCACCGTCATCGCGCTGCGCGGCAAGGATGAGTTCAACCTGATCATCCCGTATGTGCGGTTCGTGCCGCACGAGGTGGACGTTCCGCTCGTCGTTGTCGACACGAGCGTCCTCATCGATGGCCGGGTGGCGCGGGTCTGCGAGGCCGGGTTCCTGACCGCGGCCCTGGTGATTCCCCGGTTCGTGCTCGACGAACTCCGTTCCGTGGCCGACTCGCCCGATCCGACGAAGCAGGCGCGCGGTCGTCGCGGGCTCGAGGTGCTGAACGAGCTGCGGAAGCTGAAGCATATCGACCTTCGGATCACCGAGAGCGAGGTGACGAAGCGGGAGGACGTGGATGCCAAGCTGGTGTTCCTCGCGCAGTCGATGCGGGGTAAGATTCTGACGACCGACTACAACCTGGCCAAGCTGGCCGAGTTTCACGGCGTGCCGTGGCTGAACCTGAATTCGCTGGCGAAGTCGCTCCGCCCGGAGCTGATGATCGGCGAGCGGATCGAGGTCGACCTGGTCAAGCCGGGCAAGGAGGAGGGGCAGGCCGTCGGTTTCAACGAGGATGGCTCGATGATCGTGGTCGCCGGTGCGCGTCCGCTGATCGGTCGTCGGGTTCAGGTCGAGGTGATGAGCGTGCTTCCGACCGCCGGCGGGAAGATGATCTTCGCGCGGCAGGTGACCACCGCGGAGTAGGCGAGCGGCCGGCGGGGAACTCCTTCGATGTAGGGCGGGGGTCGCCCGACCCCGCCTCTGTCGCGAATCTCGTAACCCGCCGACGAGACCCGTTCGGTTCACGCGAAGTTTCGCCGATCGCCGGTATGATACCTCAGGTGGTAGGGCAAAAGCTGAGGTGATCCGCGCAAGCATTTTTTAGGCGGCCGAAGGCACGGCGAAGGGTGATTGGTGAAGGTCGAGAGCGGCGAGATAACGGCTTTCGTCATAGGGGACGTTATCGTGCCAGCAGCGCCAG
>DASZYH010000197.1:0-9933 GCA_035545515.1 Opitutaceae bacterium | reverse complement strand
CGTGGATCGGATTTCAGCGTTTCAGATTTTCAGGATTTCAGCTTTTCATCATGAGGGTTGCACCGCGCGCCAGCTTGGATAAGTCGCACCTTTCCCATGAGCGCGCCGCAGATCCGCTACTTCGACAACAACGCCACCACCAGCGTCGCCCCGGAGGTGCTCGAGGCCATGCTTCCGTACCTGACCGGCAAGTGGGGCAACCCGTCGAGCCCGTACCGGTTCGGCAGGGATCTCGTGGCGCCCCTCCAGGATGCCCGTGATTCCGTCGCCGCGCTGATCGGCGCCGATCCCGACGAGGTCATTTTCACCAGCGGCGGCACCGAGAGCATCAACACCGCCATCCGAAGCTGCCTGCCCGCGCGGCCCGCGCACATCGTCACCACCGCGGTCGAACACTCCGCCACCCGCAATTGCTGCGCCGCGCTCGCCGCCCGCGGCTACGAGGTCACCGCCCTGCCGGTGCAGCGCGACGGATCGCTCGATCTCGACCGCTTCGAACAGGCGTTGCGGCCCGACACGGCCGTGGTCTCGATCATGTGGGCCAACAACGAAACCGGCGTCCTCTTTCCCATTCCCGAAATCGCCGCCCGGTGCCGCGCGCGCGGCATCCTGATTCACACCGACGCGGTGCAGGTCCCGGGGAAGCTCCCGATCGATGTCAACGAGCTGGGCGTCGACCTGCTGTCGCTCTCCGCGCACAAGCTGCATGGACCCAAGGGCGTCGGCCTGCTCTACGTGCGCAAGGGCACGCCGTTCCACCCGCTGATCATCGGCGGCCACCAGGAGGAGGGGAGACGGGGCGGGACCGAAAACATGCCCTACGCGGTCGGCTTCGGCCGGGCCGCCGAAAGGGCCCGTGCCGTCACGCCGGCCGCGCGGCGCAACCTCGCGGCGCTGCGCGATTCGCTCGAAAACGAGATCCTCGCCCGGATCCCGCACACGACCCGCAACGGCGCGAAGGAGCCGCGGCTGCCCAACACCACGAGCCTCTCGTTCGCGGGCGTGGAGGCGGAAGCGTTGCTCATGCTGCTGGACCAGCTCGGCGTTTGCGCCTCGAGCGGCTCGGCCTGCACGACCGGCTCCGTGGCGCCGTCGCATGTCTTGACCGCGATGGGCCTCTCCCCGGCGGACGCGCGCAGCACCCTGCGCTTCAGCCTCGGCTACGAAACCAGCGCCGACGATGTCGCGTTTCTCGTGAACCACCTGCCGGGCCTCGTGGCGGAACTCCGCGCGAGCGCGTCCCCGCGGGTTGCCGCGCGGGTCTCCCCGGCGCTCGCCGCCGCACTCTAGCTTCGAACCTGACCACCGTGCCAGACCTCTCCGCTTCAACGATCGCGTCGGCCAGCCCCGACGAAACCATCCGCGGCTACGCCCGCCACGTCCCGCTCTACCGCGCGGCTGCGAGCGCGGCCGACCACGCGCCGGCGGCCCAGGTGCTGCAGCTGCTGCCGTACATCACCAAGCGCGAGATCAAGGACGGCTTTCCGACGGCGTTTCTACGCGCGGGCCAGTCGCTCGACGAGCTGGTGGCGCAGAACCGGGTCGAGATCGAACACACCGCGGGCACGACCGACGCCCGGGCGGACCTCCTGCTCGAGCGCGGCTGGTGGGCGCGCCAGGAAGCGTGGGCCCTGGCGCTGAACGACCGGGTGGCGCAGGTGTTGCAGGCGAACCCGGGGGCGCATCGCGTGACGATTTCCTCGCCGGCCTGCAACGGCGACATCTCGTTCGCGAACGGCACGCCGTCCGTCCGGCGCCGCACGCTGGGCAACACCCGCGTGCTGAGCCTGTCCCGTTTCCCGTTTCTGCTCGGGACGGCAGACCTCGACCAGATGCTCGAGGAGGCGCTCGACTGGGACCCAGTGTTCCTCGACACGGATCCCGCGTATGCCGTGGTGTTCGCCCTGCACTGCGAGCGCCGGAAGGCGCGGCTGCCGAAGCTGCAGTTTGTTTTTACGAGCTACGAGTACACGAGCGTCCTGCACCGCCGGATCCTGGAACGCGCGTTTGGCGTGCCGGCCTACAATCTCTACGGCTCGACCGAAACCGGCCATCTCCTGATGGAGCGAACCGACGGCCGGATGGTGGCGAGTCCGAACGTGGCGCTGCTTGACGTGATCAACGAAGACGATCGCGGCGTCGGCGAACTCGTCGTCTCCACGCTGACCAACGATTACATGCCGCTGCTGAACTATCGCATCGGCGACCTGGTGCAGCGCGGCACGGACGCGAACGGGCCCGGCGGCGTGAGCTACGTCCTGCACGGCCGCGCGCCCGACGCGCTGCCGGGGCCGGGTGGGCGACGCATCACGACGCGGGACATCGACCAGTGTTTCGTCGGTGCCGAAGGCATCCAGCACTACCGGCTGCAGCAGACCGGCCCGGAAGAGTTCGTCCTGAGCTACATTCCGGAGGCCGAGGAAGATCCGGTCGGGGTTGTCCGCACGGTCGTAGAGAAACTCCGGCAGGTCATACCGTCGGCCCGCCGGATCGAATCGCGCCGTGTGCGCCATCTCCTCCCCGAACCCTCCGGCAAGTTCGTGCTGACGTATCCGCTGGAGCGCCGCTGATGCGCGCGCCGCGGATACGGGAAAAGCTGAAACGCTGAAATCCCGATCCCTGTGGCCGCGAGCGCCAGCGAGTGGATGGATTGTGGGTTACGGAATGGGCACCCGGTGATGGGCTTCGTCACAGAGCTCACGGATCTCTAACACAGAGATCACGGGGCAATGCAGGGATCGATGTAGGGCGGGGTCGCCCTCCTTCGCCGGGCCTTCCTCCTTCGCAAAGGCGGGCGGACAAGACGGAGGGCAGGCCTGACCCCGCCGCAGAAAAGGCAGGTTGGAACACAGAGGACACGGAGGGACCCAACCGAGGACACAGAGGAAAACACAAACTCGGACTCAGTGAACTCTGTGTCAGAGCTCCGTGGACTCTGTGGCTAAAGTCGGGGTTCTTGGCGTGCTCGCTTGGAAGGCTGCGGCATCATCGCGCGGCGAAATGCCGCGCAGCGATGCCGCAGCGGTTCGCCCCGGCGCGGCTGCGCCGGTCGCGGCGGTTGCGCCGCGCCGCCGGATGACCGGCGGAAAGGAAAGGCGGAACGCGGAAGGCGAAAACGGGCAGATCGGGAAATTGAGAAACGGCAGAAACGTGGAACGAAAAAAGCCGAGATGAGGGTGGAACACAGAGGTCACGGAGAGATGGTCTCCGTGCCGGTCCGAGATCGGCACCCTCCGAATCTCAATGTAGGCCGCGAGCTTGCTCGCGCTCCGCGGTAGCCGACCGGCGCCACCGCTTCCCATCGCGCGGAATTGGACTGACCGGCTCATCTGAGCGCTGCGGTGACAAACCCCCATTGACCGCGCCCTCGCAACGATTACGTTGGTAACATGACTTTAAGCGCAGTTCTAACCCACGCCGAAGAGGGCGGATTCGTGGCCTTCAATCCTGAGACGGGGACGACCAGCCAGGGTGAGAGCGTCGATGAAGCGGTCGCGAATCTTCGGGAAGCCACCGAGCTGTATCTTGAAGAGTTTCCGCTGGTAAAGCGGGGAATATCACCGGTCGACGGAATGATCTGAGTTGGCAGCGATCGCGGCAGTTGCTCGGCGTTTCGAATGGAACGGCGTGACCGGAGCGTCCGACCGGACTCTCAGCATTCGTCCTTTTCCACACATAATGACGGCGTATAGCACTCCATCCTCGATTCGGGTGAGCGTCGGGTATGCCGAGCGTTCCCGTCACCTCGTTCCCAGCCTTCGCGAGACAATGCCGTTTCTCGCGAAGACCGAAGGATGCGAAGGACCGTCTTTGTCGGTTTCGGACCTCTCCGCGTTCTCCGCGGCTCCGCGTCAGGTGGTTTGTGGTGTCCGGCTGAAGCCGGGACGACGAACGGGGCGTAGGCCTGCAACACGCTCAGGCCAGGCGGGGTCAGGCCTGGCCGCCGTAGCCTTTGGCGAAGGAGGTCGACCCCGCCCTACAATGAAAACGCCTTCCCGGGATCGGGAAGGCGTTCTGGTCTATGTTGGGCTCGCGGGGGCGGCGCGGCCGGCCCCGACCGGCGCGTAACGGCTGGGGCTCATCACGTAGGAAGCGCGGCCTTTGCTCAGGGACCGGATGTCCATCGCGTAGCCGAACAGGTTCTGCAACGGGACGTCCGCGCGGATCGCCGACTGGAGGCCGTCGCCGGTCACGTCGCGGATCTCACCGCGCCGTCGGGTGAGGTCGCCCAGGATTTCGCCCTGATGCTCCATAGGCGTGTCGACTTCCACGGCCATGATCGGCTCGAGCAGCACCGGGCCGGCGAGCGCCATCGCGTTTCGGGACGCCAGACGCCCGGCGATCCGGAAGGCGATCTCGGACGAATCCACCGGGTGGAAGGCACCGTCGACGATCCGGCAGCGCACGTCCGTCACCGGACTGCCCTGCAGCACGCCGTCGCGCAGCGCATCCTCGATGCCCTGGATCGTCGGGCGGATGAATTCTTTCGGAATCGTTCCGCCGACGGTCTCGTTCACGATGACGTTGCCGCCGCCCGGGTTCGGTTCGAGCGCGAGCACGACATCACCATACTGGCCTTTGCCGCCAGTCTGGTGCTTGTACTCGCCCTCGGCCTGCGCAGCGCGGGAGATCGTCTCCCGAAACGCGATCTGCGGCCGGCCGGCGGTCGTCTCCACCTGATAATCGTCCGCCATGCGCTGGCGGGTGATTTCCAGATGCAGTTCGCCCATGCCGGAGAGGAGGGTCTGTCCGGTTTCGGCATCGGTGTGGCAATGCAGCGTCGGGTCCTCGGCGACGAGCCGCTGGAGCGCGTGGCTGAGCCGCTCCTGGTCGGCGCTGGTCCGCGGTTCGATCGCGAGCGAGACGACCGGCTCGGGAAACGTAGGCCGTTCGAGGAACAGGTCCAGGTCCGCCGAGAGCGTGTCGCCCGTGATGACGTCCCGGAGACCGAGCACGGCGCAGATGTCGCCGGCGCGGGCTTCCGGGATGTTCTCCTGGGTGCCCGCGCGCAGCCGCACGAGCCGTGTGATCCGCTCGCGTCGCTGCGTGCGCGGATTGTACACCGGCTGGCCCGGCTTGAGCGTGCCCTGGTAGATGCGCGTGAACACGAGCAGCCCGTTCGGCGTGCTGGTCAGCTTGAACGCCAGCGCGACGAGCGGCGCGGCCGCATCAACGGCGAGGCTCCGGGCGTGCTGGTGCTCGTCGACCGCGGTTGGGACGACGTCGAGCGGACTGGGCAGGTACTCGACGACGGCGTCGAGCAGTCGCTGCACGCCCTTCGACTTGTAGGCCGAACCGGGAAGCACGGGGACAAACGTGCGCGCGATCGTCGCGCGGCGCACCGCCGCATGGAGGTCGGCGCTGGTGAGCAGCGCGTCGCGGAGAAACAGTTCGCCGAGGGTTTCGTCGACCTCGGCCAGCCGCTCGATGAGTTCGGCGCGCGCCCGGGCGGCGCGCTCCGCCTCGGCGGCGGGAACGGTTTCCCATATGGGATGGAGCCCGCGCGGATCGTCGTCGGTCGTGGCAAAGCGGGTGAAGCGTTGCTCGATGACGTCGATCACGCCGGCGAAGGCGTCCTCGTGGCCGACGGGCAGGTATACGGGGTGGGCGTTCGCCCGCAGGCGGGAGCGGATTTGTGCGACGACGCGGTCGAAACCGGCGCCGACGCGGTCCAGCTTGTTGATGAACGCAAGCCGGGGCACACGATACTTGTCGGCCTGCCGCCAGACGGTCTCGGACTGCGGCTGCACGCCGGCGACGGCGTCGAACGCCACGATGGCGCCGTCGAGCACGCGCAGCGAACGCTCCACCTCGGCGGTGAAGTCGACGTGTCCGGGCGTGTCGATCAGGTTGATCAGATGCCGGCGGCCCGCCTGGAGTCCGTGTTCCGTGATCCAGGCGCAGGAGATCGCCGCAGCCTTGATGGTGATGCCGCGTGCCTTCTCGATCGCGGTGTGGTCGGTGACGGTGTTGCCGTCGTGCACATCGCCCATGCGATGGATTTCGCCCGCGTGATAGAGGATGCGTTCGGTGGTGGTGGTCTTGCCGGCGTCGATATGTGCGGCGATGCCAATATTACGGATGAGGAGAGTGTTCATGGTGATCTCGAGTGCGCGCAAAGGTGCGTTGGCGTCGGCGCGGGTGGCCGATGCGGGAAATGCCGCGGAAAACGGGCATGAAAAAACCGCCGGGCGAAGGCACCGGCGGTTTCAGCGGCAGATTCCCGAGTGCCTAGCGCGAGGCAACGACGAACCCGCCGCGGTCACCACCGGTGCCGCCCAGGCTGAAGTTCGAAAGGAGAATCTGCGTGAACATGGCGGCGGAGAGAATGGCGGTGAGGGATTTTGTCAAGCGACGGAAGATATAGGCCGACCCCGCCCTGCAACGATCCGGGGAGGGGAGGCACCAGAGTGATCGGTGCTATTGGCGGCGGCCTGCGCAGGGGAGGGTGCCACCCGTGGTTAAGGGGCGGCGTACACCTCGACGAGCACGATCCCACTTGTTCCCGGGGCGCCGAAGACCTGCAGGGTGTACTGGCCGGGCGGAAGCGTTTTGACCAACACGGCGTCCTTGCTGCCGACCGTCAGAGGAAAGGCGCCGGCACTTTCACCATCGTCACGGCTCCAGTTGTCGTTCGATGCGATCTTCACGCTGTTGCTGTCGTAGAGTTCGATCTGCGGATCAGGGTGAGCCGTCGTCACGTCGAAGCCCAGCAGTCCGGGGCCGACCGCCCGCATCACCAGCCCCTTGCTTGCCTGCCCGGTCAGCGTCATTCCGACAATGAGCCGTTGACCGTCATCCAACTGGGTCCGGGAGGAAATGTTCACCAGTTGCGTGGCGGTCGACGAGATGTCGGCATCGTACAATTCCACCAACGCCTCGCCGGTACCGCCGGTGCTGCTGTCAACCTGCGCGGTGTAATTGCGACCGGAAAATGCATTCCGAACCACGGCATCCTTGCTCCCGGCCGGGAGCTGAAAGGCCCCGAGCGTGCGGCCGTCGTCGCCACTCCAGTCATCGTTCGACAGAATGGCCGTACTATTCTCGAATACCGTCAGCCGCGGGTCGGTCATGAAATCTGTCACGCCGTACGGCGCCAGCGACGGGCCGACGGCGCGGACCAGCAGCGGCTTGCCTGCCCCGGAGAGGGCGAAGCCCACGGTGAGAATCCGGTCACCCGTCCCGGAAAACGAGCGGACTGAAAGATTGGTGAGTCGCGTCGGCTCCTGCACCGTGACGATGGCCAAATACGAATCCATGAAACCGAGCGAATTGCTTACCTCCACCCAGTAGTTTCCAGCATCAGCGGCCGTGGACGTGGGGATCGTCAGCGTCGCGGAGGTCGCACCGGGAAGCACCATTCCATTCTTGTGCCACTGATACGTCAAATTCGAGCCGGTCGCCGTCACGCTCAGGGTCACTGTCGATCCGGTCGTGACCGTGACCGACTGCGGCTGTGTCGTGAGCGATGGCGGCACTTGCTGGACGTAAACCGTTGTTGGAGGCGAATACACGGTTGCGCCACCGACGGTCGTCATGTGGAGCCGATACGTGCCAGCATCGCCCAACGCGGCTGCAGGTTTCGTGTAGGTGAGTGTCATCGCGGCGGAAACAACCAACCCCGAGGTCGAACCGGGGATATCAACTCCGTTCCGCTGCCAAATCACGCTGTCCACTTCGCCGCCGACCAACGCTCTCACCGTGAGCGGGTCGCCTTCGTTGACCACGACGTTCGTGGGTAGAACATAAGTGACCGCTGGTCGCGTCGCCGTGAAATCGTCGTCGTGCAGTTCAAAAAGGTAAGTCCCGTAGGCCGTCGTGCTTCCGTGGCCGCTGATCTGAAACTCAGGCGGGTATTGCGCGCCGGGATTGCTGGTGTCGTAGGTCCAGAGGAGCGTCTTGCCCGCGTTGTGCACGTCGCCGACGACGGGCGAGCGGTACTTCGGCATCGTCGCGGCCACGCCGCCTTGCACGTCCGTCACGGTTGAAATCACCTGGGGCCCGGAGTCAATCACCAGGGCGGGGTCGACGACCGGGTTGGTCACCGGGAGATTCGGCCCGCTCAGAAACGAGGCGAGGGAGATGTTGCCGGTGCCCCAAAGGGTCGCGCCAAAGACAATACCGGTGGAATCGGTGCGGCCCCGAACGGCAAATGAGCTGATGGTGGGATTCGCGCCGCCGTCGTAGGCGCCGACGAGGCAGACGCCGGTGGCTCCACCGACTCCCGTGACGTGGATGGCGTAGGTCCCTGGACCCAAGGTGATCTGAAGACCGGCATCCTTCGGGTCATGGGCGGTGATCGGATAGCCCGATACGTTGAGCAAGGCATCGTCGCGATTGTCGTTCGCGGTGATGCGTGTACCGCTCTGATCCCAGATTTCAAATTGCGGATCGGAGACCGTGCCGTTGACCCCGAAGGGCTTCAGCCCTGGCCCCGAAGCCGTGATGAGCACCGACCGCGCTCCGCCACTGGGGTCGATGGTGACGAACATCCACGCGCCCTCTGTATCAAGATAGACGCGGCCATTGACCCCGGCGAGCCACGCGCGTTGCTGGCCGAATGCACCGACCGTGAAAACGAGGACAAACAGTGGAACGAGTAGACGGCGATACATCGTCCCGGAAAATCCCAAGAACAAACGCGACGCCGCAACACAAAATGAAATTTCGAGGTCGATTTGGCCGGCAAATAATGTCCCTGCTGCCGAGATCGGAACTCGTTAGGTGGATCAGTGGTTGTGTATATAATAACTAATATAACGAAGGACAAAAAGGTTGGAAAGGATAGCGTGTGCCGCTGTTAACGGACGGAGCCAGACGCTTCGATTGCCGGTTTCCTCGTTGAGGCGGGATTCGGCCTGGCCGCCATAGCTTTTGGCGAAGGAGGCCGACCCCGCCCTACAACGATCTCCGCGTGAGGCGGTTTGTGGTGTCTGGCTGAAGTCGGGACGACGAACGGGGCGCAGGCCTGCGACACGCTCAGGCGAGGCGGGGTCAGGCGATGGGTCAGGCGACCCCCGCCCTACATTGAACTCCGCGTGAGGCGGATCGTGATTCCCGATTGAAGCCGGTATTACGAACTGGGCGCGGCGATGACGATTGGGAGCGTGGATCGGATTTCAGATTTTCAGCGTTTCAGTCTTTCAGCTTTTCGCGGCCTCGCCGCTCCGTCTGTGCTCGTCGGCTTTATCGGACTGTGAGCGGCGGCGGGAGCGGTTTCGGGTCGTCCTCTGCGTGAGGGCGGGGAGCATCTCCCGCATGAAGGTACCCGGACTCCGCAGTGATTATGAAAAGGTGAGCGGTCTCGTCTATTTCGGGCGGATGCTCGACAAGATCCGGCTCAAGGCTGCTGGGAAACTGCCCGACGACTATTTTACCGGCACGGCCGTGCCGACGCATTTCGACGCCCGCTGCTGCCGGTTCCTGCGCATCGATTATGAGAAGCTGCGGACGCGGGTCCTCGCGGGCGGCACGGACGAGGAAATCCTGGCCTGGTGTTTCGGCCAGGGCTACCGGCCGTCCGACGATCTGATCGAGGTCTGGAACGAGTTCATGACGAAACGCGGCTGGCGCGACGCCGGCTCGGCCGAGTTCGAGCGCGCCAAGCGCGAGCGCGGCTTTGGCTGCCGCGACGATGTGCAGACGTGGTTTGATCTCCACCGCGCCGAAGAAGCCTGAGTCGGTCGGGGCAGTTCGCGCTGCGCGCGAACTGAGGAGGTTGGGCCCACGAAACACTTGGAGCGGCTCTGTCGCAACCGCAGCAAAGAGCTGAGAGCCCAGAGCTGAAAGCAATGTAGGCGCGGTGAGATGTTCTCTGGGTTTGAAAGTCGTTTTTCACGGCGAAGGAGTGTCCGATTGGAGGGCCAAGACCCAGGAACCGTGGCGCAGTTGGTTACGAGCGTGGAGGGACTCGTTGTACGGGGTGCGCGTCTG
>DASZYH010000196.1:0-16052 GCA_035545515.1 Opitutaceae bacterium | reverse complement strand
CCGGCTGTGCATCGATTGGGATTTCACCGACGCGCCGGCCTCGACGCCATGCGCGCCGTCGGTGATGAAACAGAACGGCCCGATCATCACGTCACGACCGACGGAAATTCGCTCGTGTGCGTCGAGGATGGTGTAGCGGTTAACGTAGGTTCCACGTCCGATCTCGATCTTGCCAGGGTGAGGGGCGCCACTGCACAGAAGCACCACCCCGCGGTCGAGCGCGCAGCCGTGGAGGATGATGTCGCTCCAATTGCGGGGTATCTCAACGGCGCGAAGCCAGCAGTACTCGCGGAAATCGACTCCCAGCATGCGATAGCAGAGATTCCGCGCCCGCGATGCGATCCCCTGGCAGCTGCGATGGATCAGGCGGATCATGAGTGGTGCTCTGGTTCATACCCGCGCCAGTCGGGAGCATGCAAGTAAACGTCCCCGAGCCCCGCGAGCTTGCCCGCGACGGCCATTGGAAATTTCGGCCAGCGGCGGATGTTTCGAAGCCCGACCAGCAGCATGATGATCTGATGCCCGAGCAGGCGAAGGCGCCACCCGATATTCCTGCGTCCTACGACCCGCGTCATGACGAACCAACGATTGACCAATTCCATTCGTTCGCGGCGAAAAACCTGGTCCTTGTAGTCGGCGGGCTGGGAATCGTGGAAGATCCGGGCAGTCGGCACCGCGGCGAGCCGCCAGCGTCGGTTCACCTCCACGGAGAGCGCGACGTCCTCCATCAATGAATAGCCGGAGAAGAATGAAAGCAGCGCCGGACAGGGCAGCGCCTCGCGTCGATACATCGTGCACGTGAGATTCAACCACTCGACCGTACGGTCGCGCGCGTTCCCGATGCTTGCGTCCGGCAGAAAATTCAACGCCGGACCGGCGATCACTCCCGCCAGTGAACCCGTCCGCGGGCATCCGACGAGTCGGAACAGAGTTCGCATCACGGCGCCGGGAGGGTGATAGGATTGATTGACGATGACGGCGCTGCAGCCGCCAAGTCGCGGATCCGCGTCAAGGCAGGCGCTGAGGTGCTCGAGGCATCCCGGTTCCAGATCGATGTCGTCGTCGACAAATAACAGCCGCGGCAGGGTGGCGCGCTCGATCGCCTGGTTCCGCTGCGCGCCGGCTCCCCGCGTCATGGCGCGCTCGATGACGACGTGCGGAATCTCACCACCGTCTTCGAGCAGTGCCCGGAGATCGTCCGAAGTCACCGGGGATTCCGAGGCATCGACGATCACGACTTCCGCCGGCCTGACTGATTGCATGAACAGGCTGCGCAACGTCCGCAACAACCGGTCGCGGCGGTTGCAGGTCGGGATGATTGCCGAAATGCGGACGAGCGGCATCGTATCAGGTGGCGGCCCTAAGCGCGGCGAGCATCGTCGCCCGCGCGGTGGCGACATCGAATTCGCTCGCGGCTTTCTGGCCCACCGTTGCCAGTCTCACTCGCAACTCCCCATCGTCGCGGAGCCGGTTCAACTCCGCTTCAATCGCGGAAGCAGCAGCATCGGTCACGGTTAGTGCCGCGCCCGGGTGAGTCCGGCACCAGGCAACCCCGCTGGCGTCTTCCGGGCCCGTCATCAGCAAAGGTAGTCCGAGCGCGAGACAGTCACCGAGCTTGCTCGGAAAGTGAGTTCGATACTGACGGTGGTGAACCCCCGGGGGATTGAGGTAAGGCTGCAATACCACGTCACACCGCTGCAGGACTCCCCGCCAGGCCTGCTCGGGGGTGTCGGTTCGTCCATTGATCCGGAAGACGTCGCTGGCGTTGCGGAGGGGCGCGACGACGCCCTGCGGAACGGCCCCGAAGATTTCCACGGTGATGTGGTGGCGGCGCAGGATCGGCGCGAGTGCCAGCAACTGCTCGCCATACCCGTAATGCAGGCCTCCGGCGTACCCCAGTGTGAGTCGTCCCGGCACTTTCAAATTCCGGCACGATTCGGGCGTCTGCGACGGTGTCGACGGTGACCGAGGAGGGAGCAGGATGTCGCCGGGAACGCCGAACGCCGCCGCAAAATGGTCGGACATTCCACGGCTGACACACAGTCGCACCCGGGCCTGCCGATAAACGGCGCAATCGCGTTCCCTCTGTCGTTGCTGCCAGACCGCCCCGACGGGTTCGAAGCCGTCGGGAAGGTCATGAATGAAGAGGACGAGCGGCAGCTTGCGCGCAGTGGCGTAGCGCGCGGCGAGATCGTAGATCCAGCCGTCCTGCATCAGGGACACGACCACCTCCGGTTCAAAATCCTGAAGCGCGGCGTCGATCCGCGCCAGCGAGACCCAGCGGCTGGCGCCCAAACTCCGAAGGACCGCCCGCCAACGCCACAGTCGGGTTCGGTTCAACCGATCCACCAGGAGCGGAACGCGTTGGTACCGGCAGGCAAGGCGCTGTTCACTTCGAGCCAACGACGCGTTTGTCACGACCAGAAGTGAATCCGGCGGATAGTTTGCGAACAGCCGCTGGAACACCAACGCGCCGGCGCCTGTGTTCTGCGGCGGCTCGTTCGTGATGAACAGTACCCGCGGGATGGCTGGCTCGACTCCATTCAGGCATCGCGGATCGGGATTTGCCGAAGACATGGCGCGGACGTTAACGTCAGGATCAGGCCTTCGCATCGGGAGTCGACGCCGCGTACTGTGCCGGCTGCTCCAACCGAACGATCGCAGTCTCGAAGCTTTCCACCGAGTGACCAGCCACCGGCAGCGCGCGGGAGTTGCTTTGCAGCTTAGCCATGGCGAGAACTCACTGGCGTGCCACCCCGTTCGGGCGTGCGGAGGAGCAACCGTTCGACGTAAGCCTCGATCGGTGGCTCCGCGTCGCGACGGCGGATGATCCGATGGGAAAACCCGGTCGCGAGCAGCGGCTCGAGAAAACGCATGCACGTGGTTTCGGGGTAATGCGTTTCGAGAAGTATTGCCGCCGTCGGCGGCGGAATTCCGGCGATTGCCGGAAGCACGTCACGCTCCATGCCCTCGATGTCCATTTTGAGCAGCAATCGCTCACTTGGAAACCGGGCCAGCAGGTCGGGAATTGTGAATGCCGGCACCGAAATCGCCCCACTGCTGGACGCGAGGTCGACATGCCCACCAAAGCCCGCCCCAACAAACGAGACGGTGCCGGTCGTCGTGGCAATGGCCGCGCGATATGTTTGGGCGTCGATCGCGTTCGTTGCCAGATGGCGTTGCAGGATCTCGTAATTCGCCGGCAATGGTTCGATGGCGACAAACGTGGCGCAGGGATACCGGCCATGAGCCAGCAGCGTGAACATACCGGTGTAAGCGCCGGCATCGATCACCAGATCAGGCGTGAACGGGATTTCATCGAGAGGGTAGATTTGTTCGATGAAAATCTCTTCGAACACCATCAGGTCGGCGAGCTCGTCGAGCGTGAGATCGACCCTCGCTCCGCCGGCTAGTCGAACGCGGGGGGAAACCCGTCCGGCCAACAGCCGTCCACCGCGAGCGTACAGCGACTGGTCGCCGAACGGCCGGTGCCGGGCAAGTCCGGCCACTGCCAGTTTCAGGCGGTCGCCGGGATGCAGGCCTTGGGCGGCAAACGCACGGATTGTGCGCCAGCGGCGGCCCAATCGCGATCTGAGGCTCATGCGAGCGAGGTGAGAAACCGTTTCGCCACGGCGCCAGGGGAATAATGCTCCATCGTCCAGGCACGACCGCGGCTCGCAATCCGCCCGAGGAGGGCAGGGTCGGCATCGAGACGCTGGAACACGGCGGTCACGTTGTCCGGTCGGACGCCGATGTAATGCACGAAATTCTCGGGCATGACCGGCAACTCCACTCCGAAGTGGGGAAGCTCAAAATTGAAGACGGCACACCCCGCGACCAACGCCTCCCAGAAACGCCAACTGTCCCACTGGATGAGTCGCGGCGGTGCGGAATCGAAGTGCGCGAGCACCTCGTAAACCGCGCGCCGCAAGCGGGCTTTTCGACCGCCGACGAGATAGCTGGGCTGGAAGGGCCGTGGGGGAATCAGTTCGCCGCAGAATGCCGCCGCTGCTTGTGCGCGGCCGAGGCGGTCGTAGTACGACTGGCTGTGCCGGCGCTGCGTCTGGTCCCACCTCAACCGTTCGGTCGGGTCGGACGGAGCGACACTCAAATCGTCGCGCGTCCGATCGATCTCGAAGTGACGTGCCGCCACCGGAGTGAACTTTGCCTCCATCAAGGCGCGCGCCGGGTGGATGTAGGGATGGCTGGCATTGAAATTTACGAGCAGGCTGCGATGGCGCTCCTCCCAGGGCGGCACGCGACCGATGCTCTGAACTACGCGCGAGGTGTAGCCCAGCGCCCACGGGCGGTGGTTCGACGGATGGAAACAGGCGCGGTTGTACTTGGCCCGGAATACCACGTCGAAAGCGCGGAATTCGGGGCGCCAGCTCGGGGTAAGGTAACCGTCATCGAGGTCGACGTACGCCGTGCGATACCTCCGACCGTGCGCGAACAACCCTTCCGGCAGCGGCGACGCATGAATCCTGAACTCGCGATCGAGCCAGCGAACCCAGCAATACGACACGACCACGATGTCGCAGTCCGCCGGTTTGACCCGTGGATCGAAGCGCAGCAGCCAGTCGTCGGGCGCGGGGCTGCGCCGCCAGTAATTGCAGTTGCCGAACACCTCGACGCCGAGAGCCTGCAGGCCCTCCGCGAGCACGACGACGTCGTCCTGATACGCATCGGGATTGTCGCGGCAGTAGATATAAACGCGGCCCGTCATTTGCTCCAGCCCCAGGCCCGGAGGTCGCGGACCGCTTCGGCTCGCGCGCGGTGCATCGCCAGCTCGAGTCGGCGCTCGAACGGCGTCATGCGGATCCAGACGCGCAGCCAGAAGAGCGTGGCTCCGGCGATCGAGCGCCGGGGTACGACGATTCTTCCGAAGTGCAGGAAATGAAGAATCACGATGGAGTATGCGTTGGCCGCTCCGTACCGGATGACGTGGTCGGCCGTCATGTGTCGTTCCGGAATGAAGTGTTCCAACGTCATCCGCTCAAAGAGCCCCGTCCCGAGGCCCAGGCTCGTCGCGACGAGGTTGAGATCGATGTCCTCCCCGGTCAGCAGACGGTTTCCGGTCCGACCGATGCTAAGACGGCGCGGATCAGTTGCGACCTGGGCGAGGTAGGCGTTGATGACCTCGCGGCGCAGACACATTCCCGCGCCAAACGGCATGGTGCGAGTGTCGTCAGGGATATTTGACCAGCGGTCGCCTTCGAGGAGACGTTCGCCACCAAACCGTCTTTCCAATTCGTTTCGCGGCGCGCGCTCGAACCGCGCGACCAACTGGCCGCCGAAGGCGCCGAGCTGCGGAAAGGTCCGGAAAATCTCGGATGCCGACCTGAGGTAGTTCGGGCTCAGGATATTGTCGTCGTCGGAATGGACGATCAGATCGCCTCGCGCCTCGATGTAGCCCCGCCGGCGGGCCCGGGCGAGCCCCAGCTCTGATTCGACGACGATGCGCGCGTTCGGATGCCACGACAGGTCAATGCGGCCGGCCCAAGGTTCGTCGGAGCGATTGTCGATGACGATCAGTTCCCAGGCGGAGAGAGGCAGGTCCTGGTTCCGCAGCGACTGAAGCGTGGCCAAGAGATAGTCCGCACGTGGATTGTGCGCGCAGAGCACAACCGAGACGAACGGGGAGACGAGTGGGGGATTCACGGGGAAGCAACGCGAGGGGCGGACCGACAGCCGCTGATTGCGGCTTCGTAGCACGCGAGTTGTCGGGGCAAAACAGCGGCGGCGGAAAACGCCTCGAGCACGCGTTTGCGGCCGGCCTCGCCGAGTTTCTGTCGTCGGTCGGGGGACGCAAGTAGCGTGACGACGCTGCGGGTGATCGCTTCGGGCGTCCGGGGCGGCACGAGTTCTCCGCACCTCCCGCCATCGAGGATCTCGGCAATCCCGCCGGCCGCGCTGCCCACGACCGCGCGTCCAGCCGCCAGGGCCTCGTAGCAAACGACGGCCGAGTTCTCCCAGTGACTCGGAGCGACAACGACATCCGTCTCAGTGAGAATTCGCGGAATGTCCGCGGCGGGCACCCGGCCCGTGAACTCAACCGGCGTAGCCGAAGAGGCGAGTTGTTGGCGAAGCAGCGTCTGCATGTCGGTACCGTCTGCGGCGGGCATGCTCCGACCGACGAAACGAAACTTGGCCTCCGGATGAACGCGCAGGATGCCAGGAATCGCTGCGGCGAGGTCACGGACGCCTTTTCGTTCCTCGAGGCGGCCGATAAAGGTCACGCGATTGGTTGCGGTCCGAGTCGGAATCCGGAGCAAATCCGGTGACGGGACGTAGGGATACGGAAACACGGCAATGCGGGCGGCAGCAATGCGCGCCCACGTGTGCGCCAAATCGGCAATGGATTGGGACGGTGCGGCAATTTGCTCGGCCAGCTCAATCGCGGCGATTTCGTCGCGCGCGGCCGGCCGCAGTCGGAATGGAATCTCGCGATGGCGTCGCAGTCGCCGCCACGCGCCGAACACGATGCGGAGCCTCTGCCCGCGGCTCGGCTTGCGGTACTGGAGTTCGTCGATGAAGAACCGCGGCGTATGCAATTTGACCACGTAGGCCAATTCGGGAAGGGCCCGCTTGATCTCAAGCGCCGAGGCATCGAAGTCGTTACCCTCGATCACGTCGAACGGACGATCGCGGTGCGCGGCGAGGAATGGGGCAACGACGATGCGCGAAAAGCTGGGACTGTCACCGCAGGGAATCCGATGAACCTTCACGCCCTCCCGGCCAGCATCGAGATGGCGGACGTCGGGTGTGCCACAGAACACCTCGACCTGATGACCGCTTTCGACGAGCAGACGGGACACCTGGGCCAAATAGGTGCCGATCCCGCCGCCTCCGGTTTCGGGCGGGAATTCGTGCGAGATGAACGCGATCCGTAGCGGCATGAATTGGCAGGTTAGCGGATATCGGACCGCGGTTCAGCAGCGAGGCGCCGAATCCAACCGGCAAATCGATCTTCCGCCGCGGTGTCCGGCGTGGGGGCACGCGGAATGGGAGGATCGCTGCGGCTCAGCGCGAGGAGTTCGACGGCATCGTGGAAGATGTGCACACCGTCCAGATGCTGCGCGGACCGGGCGGCGTGAGGCGTCGCGAGGACGGGGATTCCAGCGCACAGCAGCTCGGGAATGCGGGTCAGCGCGCCGGCGCCGGAGTACTGGCAGACGACCGAGGCCTGGCAGCGAATCATCAGCGTTTCGAGCGTCGCGTCGTCGACCTCGCCATGGAAGGTGCAGCGATCGGTTGGAAAATAGCGGCGCGCTTTCTCGGTTTCGAAGCCGCCGACGTGGAGATGGAATCCGGAGTTGGCGGGCATGGCCGCAACCAACTCGGAGAGTGCGATCAAGCCCTCGAGGTTTTTCGTGCTGTTTCCGGTGGTAAACGCAAAGAGCTCAGACGTGCGCGCCGTCCCGACCCGTGCGGCGCGGATTCGTTGCAGGCGGTCGCGCGTTGAAACCGGAGGATGGTACGGCAGGAAATCGGCGTTGATCCCGTGGTTGGCCAGCAGCCACTGTTCCTCCCGCGAGATGCAGAACACGACCCGGCTCAGCGCCAGAAAATCGATTTCGCGCTGGAGGCAGAACGGCAGTTCCTCGCCGGAATAGAAGTCCCGCGGTGGGGTCTGCTGGATCGTCTCGAGATTGTGCGGGGCCGCCACGATCGGCGTGCGCATGTCATGCGCCGCGCGGATCCGCGGATAATCGATCGCCTCCTCCACCAGAAACACGGCGGGGGCCGAAGCGCTCCGCAACGTGGAACGGTAGCGAAGATAGTCGCTTGCCAGATACCGGATGAGATTTCGGTCCGGCTTCATCTTGATCCTCGGGCTTGTCGTCCGGAGATACCAGGCGGCGCGCAGCCAATCGAGTCGCGTGGCGGGACGCGCCTCGGCGGCATCAGTCCAGTCGATTCCGTGCCGGCGCAGAATATCCTCCAACTGCTCGGACCGACGTCCGCCGCCGCACCGGCGCCAATCGGGATGCGCATGCGCCGAGGATCTCAGGATGACGAGGGTCATGGAGAATGCGGGAGGACGTGTTCGAACACTGTCTTCAGCTTGGCGGCGACCGCATGGATTTCGAACTCCGCCGCGACCCGGGTGCGGGCGGCTGCACCGAGTTCGCGGCGCCAGTTCGAATCGAGTGCCAGGCGTTTCAAAACGTGCGCGAGCGAAACGTAGTCCGACTGGGGCACGACGACTCCCGCGCCTGCGATGACGTCGGGGATCGCCCCGCAGGTCGACCCAATGACGGGAAGTCCACTGGCCATCGCCTCGATCAGCACTTGGCCGAACTGCTCCTGGGTTGTGCTGGTGGCGATGCTCGGCAGCGCGAACGCGTTTGCGACGGAATACGCGATCGGAACATCGCCCAGCGGCAAACTGCCCGCGAAATGGATCCGGTTTTCGATGCCGAGGGCACGCGCTTGCGCCTCCAGTTCCGGTCGTTCGTTTCCGTCCCCAACCAGGAGGACGTGGACGTTGGCATTCCGAAGCTCGGGATCCGAGAGAAGAAGCTTTGCCGCGTACAGTAGGTGAAACACCCCCTTGGTCCAGACCAGGCGGCCGGTATAAAGGATGGTGAACGCATCGGGTGGCAACCCGCACCGGCGGCGAAATTCATCCCGGAACGATGGCGAGGGGTTCCGGAATTCGGCCAAATCGATTCCCCACGGCACCGTGGTGACTTTCCGTTCCGGTACGCCTTCGAGGAGCAACGCCCTGCGGGTGGCATCGGCGATGGCAACAAAGTGGTCGGCTTCATCGCGAACGGTGGCGTGAATGTGGTTTTCGCCCGTTCCGCCGAAGTTGAACGGAATGTTGTCGCTCTGGAGTACGACCACGCGGCAGCCGTGCCGGCGCTTCGCCTCGATCGCCTGGCGCGACAGCTCGTAGTAAGTGTCCACCGTGAATACCAGGTCGAATGCGGCCAGTTCGTCCTCGAGGTCGTGCAGGTGAACGCGAAACGGAGCGAAGATCTCTCGACCCGTGCACGGGTAGGGCACCTGGCTCGAGCGGAGTTCGCAGATGGGCAAGGTGATGCTGGAGCGATCGGCCGGGGTGGCGGGCGTCCCGAAAGCGACGATATCGTAGTCCTGCTGCAGCAACTCCATTTCCCTGGTGTTGCGTTTTTCAAGTACGGTGCCCCGCAGCAGGGCGATCCGTTTGCGACCGGAACTTGTCCGGGCCGGGCATCGGCTGGTGGGGGAAATCGGCGTGGGGGTAGCGCGCGACCTGATCGCGCGGACGACCCGGGCGACGGAGGAGCGAAATGCGGCGAACATCACGACGACGGGGTTGGGCGCGGTCCGGCAGACGCGACCGCGGTGATGCGCTCGGCCAGCGCCGCTCCAGGATCGGGCGAGACGTGGTGGCGGGCATCCGCCGCGGCCGTTCGGCCGAGCGTCGGCCAATCGTCGCGCCGTTCCCAGGCGCGCTCCAGCGCTGCCGCGAAGGCGGTCTGATCGGCACGTTCGGCAACGAATCCATTGCGACCATCCGCAACGAGGCCAGCCACCCCACCGACGGGATTCACGATGACGGGTCGCCCCAGCAGCATTGCTTCGAGCATCGCAAGCGACTGACCCTCGTACCGGGAGGGCATCAGCAGCGCGTGCCGGGTGCGCCAGATCTCGACCGGATCGTCGATCGCCCCGACAAATTTGATCTGCGTGGCGCCCAGAGCGCGGCAACGGGCGACCAGCATCTCCTCCGCTGGGCCCCGGCCAATGATCGCGACTTCCGCCGGCCGGTTGCGCCACTCCTCACGGGCAAGCGTCTCGATCAACAAGTCGTGTCCCTTTTGCTCCGGCTCGATCCGCCCGACGATCGCCAGCCGAAGCGGCGTTGACGAGTCGGGCCAGGGAAGCTCGCCATCATGCCGGCAATTGTAGGCGTTGGGCACCGTTTCCGCCTGTTCGAGCGGATGGGCGAGAAAGCGTACCGTGGCGTCACGATTTTCCCGCGACACGAACCAGATTCGTCGAGCATGGGAGAAGGCGCGGTCAATGCACCGCCACTTCTCGTCGGGATAGAACAGGGGCTCAGTCAGCTGGTTGATGATCGCGTAGGGGACCCCGCGCTCGCGGCAGGCGAGAATTTCATCGATGCCATCCCGGACCGCGCATTGCGAGAAGACGGCCAAGTCGGGTTTCGTCTCTGACAGGCATCGCTCGAACTCGAACCAGTGACCGCGGGGATGCGTCGTCCAACGACGCCACCAGCGCATCGGGGCTGGGGTGCCGTACCGGAGCCTGATGCCGGCTGCCGCCAGTTCGTCGAGGCGCGGCGCCTCTCGAAACATCGAGAGGTACGCGGTCACCTCATGGCCCGCACGTTTCAGGGCGATGGCGCACCGACTCCACAATTCCTCACTCCCGCCCCAGTACGAAGGAATCAGGCTGAGAAAGAGAATTCGCATCTCATGGACCCGCGTCTCACGGCTTTACCGCCCTGATCGAGAGCGCGAGGAAGAACGGATGGCCAGGGTCGGCTGCCGGAACCACGCGGTAGTTGTCGTGAAACCGGTCGGACCAGCGATGGAGCGCGGCGCGCCGGTGGCGGGAAACCCAGCGAATCGCGGTCAGCCACATTCCGAACGGATGCCATCGCGGCGCGAAGAGGCCGCCACCGTGATGTTCGATCAGTTGAAGCAACGCCCGTCCTCCCGTGGTCAGCTTGTGCACCGCCTCGCTCCGGAACCCCGCGGCCTCGACTTCGATTCGCAGGCCGTCCGAGGTCCACCGGTGAAAATCATAGGGGCAGCCGTGTTCTTCGTAAAAACCGTGCGTGGTCAGGAACAGACGGCCACCGGGCGCCAGGAGCCGATGACATTCGCGCAGGTACGCGCCCGGTGCGGCCACGTGCTCGAGTACCTGCGTGGAAAGAATCAGGTCGAACCGGCCGTCCGCTTCGTCGATGCCGCCGTCGGGGCGGAGGACGTAGTCGATTTCGGCGGTATCGGGCAGATCGGCCCGACGGTATTCCGCATTCGGAAAGAGCGGTCGATACGGCGACCCGCCGCAGCCGTAGTCCAGAATCCGCAAGGGTTCGGATGTTGCGACCATTTGCATCGCCCGACGCAGGTCCGACAGATGAAAATAGGTGATGTCACCCGGCCGCGGTTCAATCCGCGCGCGCAGATAATCGTTCTCGGAGACGATGCGAGCGACGGCCTCGGGAGTGGCGAGATTAGGCGTCATGGCGAAAGGGGCCGGCCGTTCGAGACGGGATCATGGGTCAGGGCGTGGCGTTTCACCAGCAGCCTTCCGGTGTAATCGACGCGCTGGAGATATGCCCCGGGATCGCGCTCGAAGTATTCGTCGACCGCCTTGCGCGCGCCCTGCCAGTGCCCGTAGTCGTCGATGACGAGGACGCCACCTTCAGGGAGTAGCGGATACAGGTGAGTGAGTTCGTGGCGGGTCGATTCGTACCAGTCGGTATCCAGCCGCAGCAGCGCGAGTTGGCCCGGGGCCGAGGTGGGAATTGTATCCTCCACCTTCCCCTTGATGAAATGGATCTTCTCGCGCGGGTATCCCGTCGACCAGAGGTTCGCCTGCACGTCCTCCCGGCTGGCGTAACACCAGATGCCCGTCCGCTGGGGCTCCCGTTCGAGGAGTCCGCGCGCCGGCTCGCCCGCAAAGTTTGCATCACGCGAGGTCGGCGGCGGCATGCCATCGAACGTGTCGTACAAATACAGCGAACGACTCGTGTCGCCGCGGGCGAGGAGCGCCAGAGCGATCAGCATCATGCTGCCGCCGCGCCATACGCCACACTCGGCGATGTCGCCCGGAATTTTACTGCGCGAAACGTACGCCACCGCATCGAGCAGGGCCGCCATTCGTTCCACGCTGGTCATCGTGAACGGCCGAACCCGTGTTAGCAGGGCGAGATCCGCCGGTGGCAGGTCCCGGACGGCGGCCATCTCATCCGGCGGCGATGGCGGGAAACGCACGAGGTCAAAACCGAACCGCCGAAAACCCTGACGGATGAGCTGCTTCATGGCCGGCGCGATGGCTTCAGGATCAGGTCGAGGCGACGTTCCACGCGGATTCCTCGTGATACGCGCAGGCGTGCGGTCGCCACCCCCACATCGGCGGTTTCTCGAGGCGGATCACCTCGAATCCACACACGCCATCAACCAGTTCGATATACTTGCCGCCGGGCGGCTCGGAAAGGTGCACGCGCAGCGAGTACGTGCCGACGTTCAGGCGGACTTTCGGGATCCGGCAGGTCAGCGTCGTCTGGCCGGGGCGATCGGCAAACACCCGGTCTTCCGCAAACACCCAGTGGTGTTGGATCGGGTGATTGAACTGGTTGATGATCTGAAACGACAGACACGCGCTTCGGATCGGTTCCGGATGGTCGACCACGATGCTGATCTCGAGCGCTTCCCCGAATGCCTGAACGCAATTGCCACGGGACGTCTTGACCTCGATAGCCGCGACGCAGGGGCGCGTCCGGTCGGCGGGCGCGACATAGGTCGCCGACTGCCGCACCTGATCGAGGTAGGTATTCAGCACCGTGGACGTGTCGGCAATCTGGACCGCTCGCCCCTTGTCGAGAAGGATGCAGCGGGAGGTCAGCGTCGAGACTGCGGCCATGTCGTGACTGACGAAGAGCACTGTCCGTTGCTGTCCGGTGGCCACGTCCTTGAGTTTGCCGAGGCACTTTTTCTGGAAAGCGGCGTCACCGACCGCGAGCACCTCGTCCACGATCAGGATTTCGGGATCGAGGTGCGCTGCCACGGCAAAAGCCAGGCGAACGTACATACCCGAGCTGTAGTGCTTCACCGGAGTGTCGATGAATTGCTCCACTTCGGCAAATGCGACGATCTCGTCGAACTTGGCCCGGATTTCGGCGCGCTTCATTCCGAGGACGGCGCCATTGAGGAAAATGTTCTCACGTCCCGAAAGTTCCGGATGAAACCCGGTGCCGACCTCCAATAAGGAACCGACGCGCCCGCGCAGCCGGATCCGGCCGGTGGTGGGTTCCGTGATCCGCGAGAGCAGTTTGAGCAGCGTCGATTTGCCGGCTCCATTGCGGCCAATGATTCCGACCACCTCGCCGCGTTTCACGTCAAACGTGATATCGCGTAGAGCCCAGAACTCCGTCGGATCGCCATTCCCCTGGGTGGAGGTGCGGCGCCACGGCGACTGGAGGGCGTACATCAGCCGGTCTCGGAACGTGTCGTGACGCACCACGCCGAGCCGGTACCGCTTTCCGACCCCCTCCACCAGGATCACATTATCGTCCATGGTCAGATGATGTCCGCGAATGTGCGCTCCGTGGCGCGGAAGTACCAGAGTCCGGTCGCAAGGAGGATGGCGGCGGTGGTCAGCGACAGGAAAAAGGACTCGGCGGAAAAGTGAAAGTCGCTGCCGAGCAGACACCATCGGAACCCGTCGATCGCGCCGGTGAGCGGATTGAGCGCAAGCAGCGGGCGCCAGTTGGGCAGGAAGTCCGTCCGGAAGCCGACAGGCGTGACGAACACGCCGACCTGCAGCAGGAAGGGCACGATGAAGCGAAAGTCGCGGTACTTGACCGTCAGCGCGGTCAACCATAGCCCGGCGCCAAGCGCGATCAGCAGCGCGAGCAAAACGAACACCGGAAGCAGAGCCAGCCGCCACGTGGGCCACACGTGAAACCAGCCGGATGCTCCCGCGTAAAGGGCGAGGACGAAGGTGAAATCGACCAACGCGACCGCAAGCGCGGAGAGCGGTACAATCAATCGCGGGAAATACACTTTCGAAATCAGGTTCGAATTCGAGACGAGGCTCCCGCTCGAACCAGACAGCGCGGCCGAGAAGAGCTGCCACGGCAGCAACCCGCTCAGGACCAGCAAGGGATAAGGCGTGTTGCCCGACGGCATTTTGGCGAGTTTTCCGAACACGAACGTGAAGAGCACCATCGTCACGACGGGCTGGAGGAGCGCCCAGGCGGCGCCGAGCACGGCTTGTTTATAGCGCACCTTCACGTCGCGCCACGCCAGAAAGAAGAGGAGCTCCCGAAAATGCCAGAGGTCGCGCCAGTAGTTTCGGCTCGATTGCTCGGGTTCGATCACAACCTCGGGCATCGCCGAGGAAAATTCGATCGGTGCGTTCATTTGCGGGGCGGAAGCGGATCGGACGTGGCAGCCAGCATCGTACTTTGGCCCATAGCGGTAGCCGTTCTTGTCCGGCGATGCGACCGCCATGCCAGTGCAGCCAGGGGCGGAAGGACCGCGAATCCGGGGTAGAAATAGCGGAAATCCGAGGTAGGCATGAAGCAAAGCAGGACCAGGAGGCCAACGCCGACGGGAGCGAAGGGAATGAGAGCCGCCACTCCGGCGCCGCGGAAGCAAACCAGCGCCAACAGGAGCAGCGCAAGGTGAATGACGGCGGGTTTCTGAAACCACGACAAGAGGCCGGAAGAAAATGCGCGGTACACGGCCGTAACCAGACGGCCCAACGGCGCGCTGACCGGGGCCGGTCGGAGTCCGAGGTCGTTGGTCACGATTCCTCGAGGCAGCGCGTCGACGCCATTGCGCCGCGGGTCCCAGACGGTTCCCGTTTGTCGCACCCACGCCCGGAACATGACGCCGGGATGATCGCGCCAGAGTTGAAACCACAATGACAGGTATGCGAACGGCCGCACCGAGATCGCTGCCGGTTGAAATTCCGGCAGGAACTTCACGCGATCGACGGATTGTGGGTCGTAATGCCGCTCCCAGGTTTCAATAGGTAGAATCGCACCGAGCAGTGTTTCTTCGTGCGCCGACAATGGCTGTCCGCTCGCTATCACCGCACCCGCCTGTTGCAGCGGGATTGCCAGGGCCTCGGTGACCGGCGGCTCCGGTGCGCGAAGCACCCGGTGGACGAGAACACTGGCGATGCCGAGGCAAACGGCGACAAGCAGCGCGGTGCGAAGACTCAATCGCCGGCGCGAGCGGCAAAGCCAGCCCAGCGCGGCGAGGCCAGCGATGACGTTGGCGATTCCGTTGTGGCGCAGCAGTGCCATGCCGATTCCGCCAAGCGCCACGGCGACTGTGTCCAATCGGGTTGGAGCATCGGTCAGGCCGCTGAACACGATCAGCGCCGCCGTGAAGGCGAGAAAGCAGGCCGTGAAGGGAACGTCTTTCCAGAGCGTGGCCAACAGCGCGCCGTCGACGGGATGGAGGTACAGGGCTGCGGTGAGGACGACAGGGATCGGGCCGCACCCGAGGCGAGAAACCACCTGCAGGGTGTAAGCCAGCGCCAGCGCCATCAGCGCGATGTGCACGGCGATGCCTGCCGCCGGCGTCGGCCAGACGAACGCGGCTACGCGGATCAACAACGTGTGCACCACCGGGTGCCAGTCATTATACCGGCCGGTGAGCGTCTGTTGCCATTGACTCATCGAATCCGGCGTCATCACCGCCGGGAAGTTCGCCAGCCAAAAGACGCTCCAACAGGCGACGCACGCCAGGACGAGCGGCCAGACGTAACTCGGGGTTCTGACTCCCGGCGCGACGCGTTCGGGGCGGCCAGGATTGTCGGGTCCGGCGTTCATCGGACGAGGAGTCCGCTCAACTTGTCGCGAAAGGAAACGAATGAAAATTCGCGGGCCCGGGCGAGGATCCGGTCGCTGTTCCAGTCGCGCCGCAGCGCCTCGATGGCGGCATCCGCGATTCCCGGCACGTCGCCGTACTCGGCGAGCAAACCGGTCTCGGGCGTGATGACCTCGGGGACGCCGCCCGCGCGCGCTCCAAGACACGGCCGTCCATGCGCCATGGCCTCGAGGAAGACGAGACCGAAGCCCTCCTTCCGGCTCGGGAGCGCGAACAACCGGCAACTTCCCATTTCCACCGCCAGCCGCGTGTCATCCACATACCCGGTAAACTCCACGACGTCCTCCAGCCCGAGCTCGGCGGTCCGCTGTTTCAATCGGGGAAGATCGTCACCGCGGCCAACAATCCGCAACGTCGCCGCCGGAATGCCCGCCCGAATTCGCGGCATTGCTTCGATCAGGTGCTCGATTCCCTTGTATCGATCGGCGTACGTCAGCCGCGTGACCGCAAGAATCA
>DASZYH010000195.1:0-10842 GCA_035545515.1 Opitutaceae bacterium | reverse complement strand
GGATATCCAAGACGGTAACAGGTCGAAAACAGAGCAAGTGCGCCACGAATCCGTCGACTCGCGAGCCTACATCGATATGCCGTCTTGGGCCCGCCTCGAAAATTCGCCGAGCTGCCCACAGATCCTGATGAAAGTAGTGGCCTCGTGCCACTCCGCTGGGCATGTGGCAATCTGATAGCACGGGTACCAAGGCAAATGGCCCAACTTTCTTACCGCCCTCCGTCTGCGCCGTAAAGGACACGATATGGGATAAGTACCGCGGCAGGAATCGGATGCTAGCGAGAAGCCGTCGGGGATCCACGCCGAGCGATAACAGTGTGGTCCCAACTCGTCTTTTGAACGTTCCGCGCATCACCGCATCCCATCGTTTGGGCGTTGCATCGGGCAGCGCGTCAACATTTCGCGGCAATGGCAGCGTCGGCCGAGGTTTTGCCCTGCATCGCGGTGAAGAGGGCCGTGGCCTGTCGTCGGAGAGGTTCGAGGTCGGGGCCTTCGAGTTCCTCACGCACTGTCCGCTTGAACAGTTCGCGCTGTTCGGATGGACGCGACACTCGATTTTCGTCCACGTACCCGTTCTCAATTTCGAAATTGCGTTCGATAGCTTCGAAGATTCTCTTCGGATTCAACAAGTCCACGACGGGGGTTTCGAATTTCGTTCCAAATCGCCGGTTAAGTCGATCGATCACGAAGGGAAATTGCTTTGTAACTTCGCCAAATTCTCCGACTTCGAAAGACCCTTTGTATTTGAGGAGTTCAGAATAGTAGTTTATATATGTCTCTAGATTGTATTTCAGCGGGTATCCGCTAAAAACCGTCCACGACGCCACGGCGTCGATCGGATCGCGGGCCAACACAAGGACGGGTTTTCGCATTCGAATCGCCGCCACTACCGCCGCTGGGTTGTGGTGGTGGCTGCTGATCCGCGTCTCGCGATGTTGGGCCGTTTTGAAGGTATAGACTGCGAACGTGTTCGCCGACCGTGGGTAGCCGTCGATAAGGAGATCGAACTGCCGCGACAGAATGTTCTTTCGCTGTCGTACCATGCCGAACAACCAGTAGCGGTAAGGCGAGCTCCAGAGCAGAGGTCGCAACAGTCGTCGCAGACCTGGGCTCTTCGGCTCTGGCAATGTCAGCTCGCTGCTTTGTGTCTGTTTTCGCTGGCCCATAAAAGGAGCTTCAAGCGCTCGCACCTACCAGGCCATCCACAACCTTTTGAGGTCGTGTGCGCCCTGGCCTCGGCTTCGACTTTCGCGCGTTGTTAACGCGGGTAGGGAAATACCAGATGACACGGCTGAAAAATTGCGAGTCCGCCGCCGGGACTCCTGTGGCTTTTGAGTTACGCCGATCAATCAAATTCGTCATCATCTTGTATATAAACGCCTTATGTATTAAGAATCCCAGGAACGACGCCTAAAATCAGGTTTGAATTTTGTGGGCAGCCACCGCACCGCCAAAGGCAGTCGGAGGATGATAGGATATTTGCGTGATTTGTGACTCAGAAGAGTTCCGGTGTGCATTTCAAACGAAAATGAGCCTCCTAAACGCGATTCGCTCCGACCAACGAGGCAGCCCGACTTTTATTTTGCTAGTTGCTGCACCATAATATATTACGAATTTACTCTCGATGGGCGTCCATGGTTGCGGCGCGGTGAAATTGCAGCTCGGCGCGGGAGCCAAACATCTGCCATTCACCGGCGCGAAAACCGGCTGTTTCAGCAGCAGCAACAAAAACGCATCCAGTGACTCGGCGATCGTTGACAGATCTCCTCGGTTCTTCAGCCATTTCACGCTACGGATAGCTCCGTCTCTGATTCCAAATCTTCAATCGTGAAATCGCTTACTGACCTCCGAGTTCAAATTTATGCTGATGGCGCCGACAAGGCAGGCATCCTCGATCTGTACGCCAAGCCGTACATCAAGGGGCTGACCACCAACCCCACCCTCATGAAGAAGGCCGGGATCAGGGATTACGAGGCGTTCGCCCGCGATGTCCTCCAAACGGTCACATCAAAACCGATTTCCCTCGAGGTGTTCTCGGACGAATTCGCTGAGATGCGGCGGCAGGCGCTGAAAATCGCATCTTGGGCCCAAAACGTTTACGTCAAGATCCCCATCACGAACTCACGCGGCGAGACATCCCTCCCGCTGATCAGGGACCTCGCCGCCGACGGCGTGAAGTTGAACGTCACCGCCATTCTCACCCTGGTTCAGGTCGCCGGAACTGCCAGTGTGCTCAATCCGGCGGTTCCTTCCGTCGTTTCGGTCTTCGCCGGACGGATCGCCGATACCGGCATGGATCCCGTGCCGCTGATGTGCGCCGCCAAGGCACTGCTCGCGGCTCAGCCCCGGGCCGAGCTTCTGTGGGCGAGCACACGCGAAGTGTTGAACATCTTCCAGGCTGAGACGAGCGGGTGCGACATCGTCACGGTGCCGCACGATATCCTCGCAAAGGCAACGAAGCTGGTTGGCACCGATCTGACCGCGCTCTCCCTCGACACCGTAAGGATGTTCGCGAAGGACGCGGTCGACTGCGGGTTCAAGCTTTAGGCCTCCCACCGTTGCAGGCTCCATCCACCGGAATCATCCCTCCGGCACCGACTAATTGTGATCATCACCCGTTCCCCCCTCCGCGTATCGCTCGGCGGCGGCGGCACCGACCTCCCCTCCTACTACCGTGAACATGGCGGTTTTCTGGTCGCCGCCGCGATCGACAAGTACGTCTACATCACGAAGCACCGCACGTTTCAGCCGGACATCATCGTGAAGTACTCAAAGCTGGAACGGGCGTCGTCCGTTGATGCCATCGAGCACCCGATCTTCCGCGAGGCGCTGAAGCTCGTCGGCGTTACTGACCCGCACATCGAGCTGACCTCGATGGCCGACATTCCGGGCGGTACCGGGTTGGGATCGAGCGGAAGCTTTACGACCGCGCTGCTCAAGGCGCTGCACACGTACAAAAAGAACCTTATCTCTCCGGCCGAACTCGCCGAGCAGGCCTGCGACATCGAAATCAACAAGCTCGGCGAGCCGATCGGAAAGCAGGACCAGTACATCGCGGCGGTCGGCGGGATCACGGCGTTCACGTTTCACAAGGACGGCCGCGTCGAGTTCCGACCCTGCAACATTGCCGAGGAGACCCTCTTCAATCTGGAGGATAACCTCCTGCTGTTCTTCACCGGTTATGCCCGCAGCGCCTCGGCAATCCTAAAGGACCAGAATGACCGCTCGAAGCAGAACGACGCCGCGATGCTCGAAAACCTGCACTTTACCAAGGAACTCGGCTTCCAGTCGCTGGCCGCACTCGAAACCGGCAATCTCGAGGAATTTGCCCGGCTGATGGACGTGCATTGGCAGCGCAAGAAGGCGCGCAGCTCCGGGATGAGCAACGCGCACATCAACGACTGGTACGATCATGCCATGGCCAACGGGGCGCTCGGTGGAAAACTCATCGGCGCCGGCGGCGGCGGATTCCTGATGTTCTACGCCGGCGACAAGCAGAGGCTCCGCCATGCGATGCGCGAAAAGGGACTGCAGGAAGTCCGCTTCCGCTTTGACTTCGAGGGCACCAAGGTCGTCGCCCAGAACTAACCCGCTTCCCCATGAGCTATTCCGCCCAGCACCTGAAAGAAACCGCCGAGATCGTTGCAAAGCTGAACCCGGAGCATTGCGAGGCGTGCGTACGTGAGCTGCGCGCTGTCCGCGAGCGCGGTGGGCGGCTTTTCATTCTCGGGGTTGGCGGCAGCGCCGCCAACGCGTCGCACGCCGTGAACGATTTTCGCAAGATCGCGGGTATCGAGTGCTACGCGCCGACCGACAATGTGTCCGAGCTCACCGCGCGGACCAACGATGAAGGCTGGGCAAGCGTCTTCGCCGAGTGGCTCCGCGGGTCGCGGTTGAACGCGAAAGACGCGTTGCTCGTGTTTTCGGTCGGCGGCGGCAACCTCGAGAAGAACGTCTCGCCCAACCTGGTCCTCGCTCTGCAACTCGCGAAGCAGGCCGGAGCCCATGTGATCGGGATCGTCGGCAAGGATGGTGGCTACACGGGCAAGGTTGCTGACGCGTGCGTCATCGTCCCGACCGTCAATCCCGGCAACATCACCCCGCATAGCGAGGCGTTCCAGGCGGTGATCTGGCACCTGTTCGTCTCCCATCCAGATCTGAAAGTGGCGCAGACGAAATGGGAGTCGGTGGAGGCGAAACGCTGATAGACGGAGGCAGAAGGAGCCAGCAGGCCCGGAGACCGAAGGCCCGAGGGACGGAGTGCCGGAGGGCGGAGGGGCCAAGCCGGCAAACCGAGGGCCAGAAGGCCCGAGTCCCCGAGGACCCGAGGGGCTGAGGCCGGAGCGTCGGAGTACCCGAGGACCGGAGGGGCTGAGGCCGAGAAAAGCTGAAAATCTGACACGCTGAAATGCTGACATTTCGGACCACTGAGGACGGACGGCGGAGGGACGGACAGCCGAGGGCCGGAGGACAGGAGAGGCGGAGGACCGGAAGGGGCTGAGCCGGCAAACCGAGGGCCAGAGGGCCCGAGTCCCCGAAGGCCGGAAGGGGCTGAGCCGGAGCGCCGGACAACGGCTGGCGGAGGACGGGCGGCTGCGCCGCGCCCGACGGAGCGGATGGCAGACGGCGGCACGGGCTGAGGCCAACCGAACCCGGGGCCGCGGGCGTCAGTTAGCGCTCCCCGGGGGGTTGTCACGATCGTGACATCTGTCACTCGTGACACGAGTCCCCCCAACCCGGGGTGGCGGCCAAATCCGGCCATCTGGCGCCGGGATTTGGCCGGATTCTCGGTTTATTTGGCCGGATTCTCCCGCGCCCACCAGGCCCGCTATCGCTATGTACGTTGTCAGAGCACCTTGCGCATGCATGCGTCCCGGGCCGCCCCCCTGATCTCCACTCGCACCGGAATTCACGTGGAACACCTATTCCACCCGACCCCGCGGATTCATGGAACACCTGTTCCAAGATGCCTCCCGGTTCGTTGGAACACCTATTCCACATGTAAAAAAATCCAGTGGAACACCTGTTCCATGTGTAAAAAAGTCAGGTGGAATACGTGTTCCACCGAACTCGCGGACTTACCAGGCGCGGAACCGACCAGCGAATTCCTGACACGTTGAAATCCAAACCGCCCCAAGGCAGGTCCAGGATCGCCGAATTTCAGGTTGTCAGCGTGTCGCCTTTTCAGCGTCTGGCCAGGTCGGGCTCTTTCTCCTTTCCGCATTTCCTGTTTCGGATTTCCTCGCCAGCCATGCCCACGCCACCGTCCTCCTCACCCGTCCCGGATGTGAGATCGGCGGAGGCTCGCGACGCCCTGCAAAGCCGGCTGGCGCGGCTCCACGCCGAGACGATGCGCCGTGGAGTCAGCTACTACCGTCAGCAGCGCGTCCGCCGGGTCCATGCGATGGGCCCCGACGTCGTCAAGGCGGTGGTCAAAGGCTCCTTCGACTACGATGTCACCCTCGCATTGGCCGACGGCGACTGGTTGTTCGAGTGCACCTGCCCGGTTGGGAGCGACTGCAAGCATGCGGCCGCCGCCGGGCTCGCCTGGGTCGCGTTGCTGGAAAACACGCCGTCGTCAGCCGCCGACCTGACCGCCTCACCCGTCCGGGACCTCTCCGCCCCGGCCGATAGTCCCGCCTGGCGAGGCTCGGCCGGTTCCAGGAACGGCCCGGGCCAGGTGGAATTCACCCCGCCGCCATCGTCGTTTGCCAGCGCGTTCCAGGACAAATGGTCTGACCTCCTCGCCCAGAAGCTCGGCCGCCCGCTGACGGACAGCGAGCGCGCTGTGCTGAGGCAACTCGCGGATCTCTTCCACGACACCGCCCCGGATTTCCATCGGCTCGGGCTGGATACGTTGAACCGGTTTGGCTTCGGCCGGGCGAGCCCACCCCGGGCGCCCAGTTGGGGGCCGGTTTTCCTCGACTGGTTCAACGGCACGCGTCCGCCGGGCGACCCTTGGGAGCTCTGGCAATACCTGGCCTACAGCCTCGAAATCCAAGGGCAGCCGATCGCCGAGATGTTTCGGCCCATGACAGACACGGCCGCCATTCGGACCCGGCTCGACGGCCAGGCGGCGCGGCGGGAGCTCGCGACCTGGCGTCAGGCGATGACCAAGGCCGGCGCGCTGTCAGGCAACCGGCGGGAGCCGATCTGCGTCGCCGCTGTCCGCGCCCGGTTCACCCCGGATGGCGCCCTCTACCTCGAAGTCCGGCCGACACCCGCGAAGCCGTGGTCTCGGCCGAATTCGCCGACCGCGCACGCACTGGCCCGTCTCCGGCCCGGTGATACCGTCGGATTGCCACCCGCTGATGCGGCGCTCGCACTGGTGGTCGCCCTGGCCGAGCGGCAGGACTGGACGGCGCGGCCGCTACGGTACCCGCTGCCCGGCGACATTGTCAGCGCAATCCTCAACTCGCCTGCCGCGCGCGAGGCGGTCGTGTTTGACGACGGTCGCCCGGTGGCGTTCGAACCGGAGCCCCTGGTGGCCGATGCGATTGTTTCGCCACAGGGGCACGAACGGCTGCAGATCCGGCTGGCGCGGCCGGATGGCACGGAGGCCAAGGCAGCGCGCCAGTTGTGCGATGGTCCGCCTCCGCTCTACTGGCTCGACGGCCGGATTTGGCAGGGGCCGCCGCCGCTGCCCGACGTTCCCCTTCCCTTTGCCGCGCTGGCCGATCCCGAAATCGGACCGGCCCTCCGGCAGCTTGGCGTGCGGCTGCCGCCAAGCCTGGAACGGCGGCGGCGGGTGGTGAAGCTCGAGCCGCTGCTTCGGATTTCGATCGTCCGCTACGGCCGTGATTTCGGGCCGGTTTTCCACGTGCAACTGCTGGCCCAGGCGAAAGAGCCGCGGCTGGTGCAGGAGTGGCGCGCGCCCGGCCGTTGGGAATGGACCGACGACGGCGCTCCGCCAACGCGAGGCCCGGACGACCCCATCCTCGAGCCCGATCGCACGACAGCGAACGCCGTGGCGGACCGGCTGCGCGAGCTGCGGATGATTTGGTACGAAGCCGAAGCGGTCTGGTCGCGCGGGCTGGGCCACGCGTTTCCCGAGGAGATCACCGCCTGGCGGGACTCGCTGCCACCCGACGTGCGCGTCGAGGCCACCCCCGAACTGGCGGGGTTGTTCGGGCCGCCGTTGCGCGCGACGGTGGATTTTTCGGCGATCGCGGTCGATGGCGGGCACGACTGGTTCGACGTGCGGGTGGCGCTGCGGGTCGAGGACACGACGCTCACGCCCGAAGAGGTCGGACTGCTGCTCAAGGCCCGCGGCAAATGGGTGCTGCTGCCAAAGCGCGGCTGGCATCGGCTCGCGGTCGATCCGGCGGCGGCGACCGGCGAGGCGGCCCAGGCACTCGACCGGCTGGGCCTGACCGCAGCCGATGTGACAGTTTCGGGAGCACCGGCGGTGCACCGGATGCATGCATTGCAGCTCGCGACCGAGGCGGACGCGTTCGCGGCGCGCGACCAGACGCTTGCGGACGTCCTGCGGGAGCGGGTGGCGAAGCTACGCGCCTCTCCGATGCCGCCGCTGCCCGCCGGGTTGAAGGCGGTCCTGCGTCCGTACCAGACGGAGGGGTTTCACTTTCTCGCACACCTTTCGAAACAGGGGTTTGGCGGGGTGCTGGCGGACGACATGGGACTGGGCAAAACCGTTCAGACGCTCGCCTGGCTGCTGCACCTCGCCAGCGGGGCGAAGCGCCGCCGCAAGCTGCGGGTGCTGGTCGTGTGCCCCAAGTCGGTGACCCACGGCTGGCTGGCGGAAACCGCGCGGTTTGCACCGGCGCTGGATGCGGTGGCATTCGAGCCGGGGCTGGCGGAGCACCCGGTGGAGCGCATCAAGGCGACGCTGCTCGTGGCGAACTACACGCAACTGCGGCGGCACGCCGGCTGGTTCCAGTCCACGGAGTGGGACGCGGCGATCCTCGACGAGGCGCAGTTCATCAAGAATCCGACGAGCCAGATCGCCACCGCGGCGCGCGCTCTGCGCACGACGCACCGGCTGGCGCTGACGGGCACGCCGGTGGAGAACCGGCTGACGGACCTCTGGAGCCTGTTCGCGTTTGCCCAGCCCGGGTTGCTCGGCCCGGCCGCGGGATTTCGGCGGCACTACGACGACAAGGATCCGGCGGCGCTCGCCCGCCTGCACCGGCGCGTGCGGCATTTCATGCTGCGACGAACCAAGGCGCAGGCGGCGCCCGACCTGCCGCCGCGGACGGAGGACGACCTGACGATCGATCTCGAGCCCGCGCAGCGAAAATTGTACGACGCCGAACTCAAGCGGGCGCGGCAGCAGCTCCTCGGGATCGACTCTGACCGTGCGCTCGACGCCGTGCGGTTCAACGTGCTGGCAAGCTTGCTGCGGCTGCGGCAGATCTGCTGTCATCCGGCCCTGGTCGACCCGGCCCACGCGCAGCTGCCGAGCGCGAAGCTGGACGCGCTGGTCGAACGGTTGGAGGAGCTGCGGGACGAAGGCCACCAGGTCCTGGTGTTCAGCCAGTTTGTCGAGATGCTGGAGTTGATCCGCGGCCGGCTGGCGTCCGCCGGCGTCGGGCACCTGATGCTGACCGGGGCGACGGAAGACCGCGCCGGACTGGTCGCGAAATTCCAGGGTGACCGGAAGCACACGGCTTTCCTGCTCTCACTGAAGGCGGCGGGGTTTGGGCTGAACCTGACGGCCGCGAGTTACGCGGTGCTATTTGACCCCTGGTGGAATCCCGCAGTGGAGGCGCAGGCGATCGACCGGACGCATCGGATTGGTCAGACGCGGCCGGTGATCGCGTATCGGCTGCTCGCACGCGACACGATCGAGGAGAAGATCCGGAGCCTGCAGCAGGAAAAGGCGGCGCTGGCCGCGGCGGTGGTGCAGGAGGAGTCGCTGGCGCGGGTGCTCGACCTGGAAAGCCTGCGGCGGATCTTGGGGTGACGCCGCGGAGGCAAGCGTCCGCGCAACCGAACGGACGGCGGAAGGATGAACGGAAGGATAAACGGGCGGAAGACCTCAGATCCGGAGCGACGCTCGCTCTGACCCCGGAGGACATTCGACGCCCTCAGTTTTCGGACCCCGCCGGTGCCAGTTCCTGCCCGGCACGTTCCGTGGAACACCTATTCCACGTGTAAAAAAGTCCGGTGGAACACCTGTTCCATGTGTAAAAAAATCCAGTGGAATACCTGTTCCATCGCAACTCATAGGAACACCTGTGGCCGGACGAGGGTGTTTTCCGGCTACACCTCGTCACGCCGGCGGGGCCATCTCATTGATCAGACGCTGGCAGATCACCTGACGCTCACGCCAGGCTTCGCGGCCAAGATAGGTTCTGGGCAGCAGCGCGTTCGGCAGGAACGGATCATACCGAATCGCTTGTTTCCACGCCGCTCGCTCCTTTTCGGCCCAAATCCGGGATTCGTCGCCCGAGAGGCCGCATACCGGAAAACCGGCGATCGCATCCAGGTACCTCCGATACTCGCCATTGATAAACTCGAAATCCCACGCGCCGTTGACCATCACTGCGTCGGATTCAACCCCGACTGGCCGGGCTTCCAACACGATGATCCATTCGACGCTCGGAACCCTGGACGTGACGGCCAGCTGTGACGCATCGATCGGATCCGGGGTAATCCAGACACTGTTCTGCAGAAACCCAAATCCTTCGCAGCGCAGGCTGCGCCACAGCCGTTTCCGCGACGCGTTTTGGCACACGGGAAAGTCAAAAACCACCATTCGCCAATGCCCATCCCATCGACGCGCCCATTTTGCGTCGGGATCGCGCCCGCCTAATGCGGTGAGTCGTCCGATATTCGTGAGTCGGACAAGGTCAGCCGACGACTCGTGGTTCTCTCGCTCCAAGAGCTTTCGAGCCTCAAGTCGCGCAATTTCCGGCCCAAACCCATTGCGCCACGCCCAGGCCTCGAAATCATCAGTGAGATTCCGGTACGTCGGACGCGCGAGCTGGCTGGCGGTCCACAACAGTATCCAGAGGAACTCCTCGGTACTCGCTTTCACTAGCTGAGAAGTGACGCAAGAACGTCGTCTCGACAAATCTTTTTTACTAACTGCAACGACTGCAGGCCCGTTTCGGCGAATGGCACCAACTCGATGGAACACCTGTTCCAAGCGCGTGCCCCGTCCGATGGAACACCTATTCCACGTGTAAAAAAGTCCGATGGAACACCTGTTCCATGTGTAAAAAAATCCAGTGGAATACCTGTTCCATCCGACATGGCGGACTGGCGCCTTCGTTCTGCTGTTCAACGGTCTGGGCACGGTTGGGCGTCACGGTCTCTTCCGCGCGTGAGGTTCAGCCTTTCCGGCTTGCGCAGCCTGCGGTAGGCAAAAAGAACGGCCGTGATTGAGAATCGCGAAATAGCCCAACGGTAGAGCGAGGCGGCTGGCCGAGCCGTGGCTCACCGAGGACGGTTCGCCCTGCCCTAGCAGCCTGTCGGACTTAGGAAATGAAGACACCCTGGCGTTGCATATTTAACTGAAAAAATTCTTTGGAAGTCGAATATCGACCTATACGAGCCTTCAGTCGGCTAAGTCCGACAGCCTCCTAGGGATTGCCGGTACCCGTGCATCGATCATCGTCGGCGGGCCCCTCCATGCGCCGCTTTTTCCAAATTGCGCTCGCCGCGTATCAAGTGATCGGACCGGTGGTGGGTCTGGTCACCATGTCGTCGACCCTGCAGAGCCTGGGCCTCGGGTTCTTCGGCGTGTTCCTCTTGTTCTGTGGTTTGTCGTTTGCGGCTGGCGTGGCGCTGCTGTTCCGGGGTCGGACGGGTTGGATGCTTTCGCTGGTGAACCAGGCCGTGCAGACGATCGGCGTCTTCTCCTTTCCCTTCACC
>DASZYH010000194.1:0-9045 GCA_035545515.1 Opitutaceae bacterium | reverse complement strand
CCCGGGACAATTCGATTGAGTTTAGCCCGATGGGGACATCGGGCCCCACCCGCAACAAACGAACCCGATCGGCGTAGGCCGCGAGCTTGCTCGCGCCCCGATCGAAACAATCGCGCCCGCAAGCGGGAAGCCTACGACAGGGTCGATGCGTTCGCCATGCCTCGCGCGGTGAGGTCCCGCCTTCGCACGAGGCTTCCTCCTTCGCCAAGGCTTCGGCGGACAAGTCGGCGGGCAGGCACCGCGCCTACAACTCACCGCAAACGGGGCACCGAGCCGACCACTTCGGGCCGGGCGGTGTGATCACCTGCCGCCTCTGATCGGTTCGATCGCAGGATGTTAGGGCGGATGGCGCCGCGCGATCATTGCCGATCGGCGAACGAATACCTGCCGGTGCTGTCGGTCGCCGCATGGTTATCCCTACGCACAACATCAATTCCCGGCTTCTCATCACGTGCCTGCTGGTCGGGGCCGGTCTCGCGCTCGGCGGCTGCGACGCCACCACGGGCGGTGGCTACGTGGCCACCGGCGGCGGCTACGCCACGGGCCCCGATTATGCGCCGCTCGGCTATGACAACTACGTCTATTACCCAGGCAGCGGAGCGTACTACAATAACACCCGCCGCGAGTGGACCTATGAGGACCATGATCGCTGGGTCACGCGCTCGACCGCGCCGCAAGGATGGGTTTCGAGCGCGCCGTCGGTGCAGATGGAATGGCATGATTCACCAGAGCATCACAACGCCGAGGTGATCCGCCGCTATCCCCGCAACTGGGTGCCGGCGAAGCACCAGGACCGCGACCACGATCACGATCGCAAGGATCGTGACCGTGACGACCGCCATCACGACGATGACGACCAGCACTAGAGCGCTGGAACGTTAATCCTAGCCGGCGGGTAGGGCGCGGAAGCCTGCCCTCCGTAGCGCTCGGGCGAAGGAGGGTCCCTTCCGCGCCACGGTTCGATGTAGGGCGGGGTCGCCTGACCCCGCCAAGGCTGGGAGCGGAGTCCCAACCGCCTGAGGCATCGCGCCGTCGCGCGGTCGCGCCTCAGCGTCAGGGCTCGCGGACGAGGCCCTGCACGGACGGACTCGCAATCACGCCGGGGCCGTTCGTCGCGGTGATATGCACGTCGCGCAACGTGACGCCGTTGGCGTGCATGATCCGCAGGCCCTTCGGCGCATCGATCGTGACATGGTCGAGGACGATGTTCTCCGCCGGCATCTCGGGCAGCCCGGCGATGAGCCCGGCGTTCTGCTGGCAATGGGTGGCGGTGACGTTCCGGATCGTGAGATTCCTCCACCGAGGCGTGCGATCGGTGACCGGCTCCGGCTTCGCATCGCCGTTCGCGGTGTCGATCGGCGTGTTGCCGTAGTAGCTGCTGATGCTGATCGCGACGTGGACGTTCTTCATCGTGAGGTCCTCGTACGTGACGTTCTCGACCAGACCGCCGCGGCCGCGGCCGGACTTGAAGCGGACGCCCGTGTCGGTGCCGTCGAAGGTGCAGCGGCGGACGAGCATGTTGCGGACGCCGCTCTGGGTGCCGCTGCCGATCGAGCAGCCGTGGCCGTGCAGGAACGTGCAATCGGTCACGAGGATGTCCTCCTCGCGGTAGCCGCCGCTGCCGCCGAGCGCGATATTGTCATCGCCCGTGTCGATGTAGCAGTGGGAAATCAGCACCCGTCGGCAGTCCTTCGGGTCGATGCCGTCGGTGTTCGGGGCGATCTCCGGGTTGATGATGCGGATGCCCTCGACGGTGACGTCGTCGCAATGGTTCTGGACGAGGTTGAACACGGGGGCGTTCGTGAGGGTGACGCCCTCGACGCGGATCCGCTGGCAATTGCGGAACGAGAGCATGACCGGCCGCGGGCTCGTGTTGCCGGACGCGTGATGCGCGTTGGCCACGGCCTTGAAGCGGCGGGCCTCGGGCCACCACGCCTCGCCGTTGCCGTTGATCGTGCCGGAGCCGGAGACGAGGACGTCGTGGGCGCCCACGACCTGGATCAGCGGCCGGTAGCGTCCGGGCGTCTCGGTGCTGCGGTAGTCGTCGAACTTGGGCGAGAAGAGCAGGGTGGCGCCGGCCTCGAGATGGAGGTTGGTGTTGCTGCCGAGGTCGAACGGACCGGTGAAGTAGACTCCTTTCGGCACGACCAGCGTACCGCCGCCCGCGGCGTTGACGGCGGCGACCGCCTTGTGGAACGCGTCGGTGTTCAGCGTCGCGCCGGCGTCGCCGACCGCGCCGAAGTCCTTCACATTGAACCGGTGGCCGGGAATTGACGGCTGCGCCGGCGAGAGATGGGCGAGGTCGGTCGGGGCCGGCGCCTGGGCGCGGGCCGGCGAGGCCAGTCCGGCGGACAGCACCGCGGAGATCGAGAGCAGGGCAAACCAGCGGGGGATTTTCATTCGGGGAAACCGAGCCAGACGCACTGCGCGCCCATCGGATGCGCCCCCGGGACCATCGATTCGTGCTTCCGCCCCAACAACCGACAACGAACAACGAACTCCCAACTCCCAAGCCACAATCTCAAATCCGCCCTCCGCCATCCGCAATCCCCTACGCCCCTCCCTTCAACTTCAACGCCGCCTGCGTCCGCGTGTTCACATGCAGCTTGTGATACGTGTTCTTCAGGTGCCAGCGGATCGCGTCGACGCTGATGCACAACCGGGAGGCAATGTCCTTGTTGCTGAAACCCTGCGCGACGAGTTCGAGGACCTCGCGTTCGCGCGGGGAAAGGGTCTCGAGCTCCACGGCCTGGGTCAGCGGCGCGCGGAATTGGGCGATCACCTTCCGGGCGATGTCGCCCGTCATCGGCACCCCGCCGCGCTGGACATCCCGGATCGCGCCGAGAATCTGCTCCGGCGACGACCGCTTCAGCAGGTAGCCGCAGGCGCCGGCGCGGAGCGCCGCGAAGATCCGGTCGGGATCCTCGTACACGGTCAGCATGATGATCTGCACCGCCGGGAGTGCGGCCTTCAGCTCGGCGGCGCAGTCGACGCCGGACATGGCGGGCAGGTGAATGTCCATCATCACCACGTCGGGCGCCAGCCGCGGCAGCCGCCGGAGCGCCTCCTCGGCAGTCGCGCACGTGGCCGTGCACTCGAGCTCGGGTGCGAGCCCGATGATCGTTTCCAGGCTCTCGCGGGTGGTCGGGTTGTCCTCGACGACCGCGACGCGCGTGCGTTCGGCGCTCATGACAGGGGAAGCTCGAGGATGACGGAGGTGCCGTGGCCGGGATCGCTTGTGATCTCGGCGCTCCCGCCGATGCCGCGCAGTCGGGATCGGAGGCTGGCGAGACCTTCGCCCGCGGCGCCCACGGCTCCCAGGTCCGCACCGACGCCATTGTCGATCACGACGAGCCGAACCCCGGCCGGCTCGACGCGGATCCGGAAGACGACCTCGGTCGCGCGCGCGTGGCGGACCACATTGTTGAGGGTCTCCTTCAGGGCGAGGAACAGGTTGTGCCGGACGCTCGACGAAAGGCTCGTGTCCGGCAGGTCGGCGGGAATGTCGAGCCGGCACTGGATCCCGGCGGGTTCGAGAAACCGTTGCGCGTACGAGCTGAAATAGGCGGGCAGCGAGGCGACCGAGTCGTAACGCGGATTCACGGCCCAGACGATCTCGTCGAGCCGGTCGACGAGTGTGCGGGCCGTGGCGGTCACCCGGCCGAGATAGCGTTCCCGGTCGGTCCCGGCGATCGCCGGCGCGTTCGCCAGCGCCGTGAGGAGGCTGACCTCCGTCAGGCCGGCGCCGAGATCATCATGGAGGTCGTTGGCGAGCCGCGTCCGCTCATGCTCAACGGCGCGCTGGTGTTCGACCCGCTCCCGCTCCCCGATTTCGCGCTGGAGCCGGTCCGTCTGGAGCGCCACCTGGCGTCGCAGCGAGCGGACCCACGCCAGCGTCGCGAGCAGCCCCGCCGCGAGGACGCCGAGCGAAACGAGGAGCCGCCGAAGCGTCCACCACGGCGGGTTGGCCAGGATGCGCACGTCGTCCATCGAATTGAGCAGGAGATCGAAGGCTTCCACCGGGGTGCCGGTCATGCGGTTTGCGCCGCGCGCCGCGTAGACGCCGGTGACGAGGAGGGTGCTCCCGAGGCGCGGCAGCGTCAGGTCATGAGTCATCGGCACCCGGCCGTGAAAACGCGTGTGCCCGGCTTCCAGCTCCAGCAGGCGATCGTCGCCATCGGCGGCGACGCCGGTGAGCCTCGCGGCAATCGAGACGCGTTTTGTGTCGTAGCGATCGCGGAGCAGGTGGTCGGTCGGAAGCCGGAGCGGCGGCGGCAGGGCGACCGTCCCGGTCCGCCGCGCGACCGCCTCCTGCAGCAACGGGGTGGGGCCGCTGTATTCAGCAAATCCGGACACCTCCACCCGATCGCCCGGGGCGAACGTCCCGTCGGCGGCGAGGGCGACGCGCACCCCCTCGTTGTCGTCCGCGAGATAGAGCATCCGCCGGTCGGCGTGCAGCACGACGCCGGAAACGCAGAGGCGCTGGAA
Organism: Opitutaceae bacterium; assembly: GCA_035545515.1. Taxonomy (GTDB): domain Bacteria; phylum Verrucomicrobiota; class Verrucomicrobiia; order Opitutales; family Opitutaceae; genus ER46. Next base: position 4,557 of record DASZYH010000194.1, on the reverse strand, counting down.
CAGGTTCTCGCGGGGGTCGAACTGCAGGAGTTCCGAGGCGCGCTTGTGCCGCGCCGCGAACGGATCGGCCGCGGGCGGCTGCTCGACCGTGATCGACGTGGTATTGAGCGTGACGGCGCCGACGATGATCCGGCGCGTCGCGTTGTCCCAGCTCGAGAACAGGCAGCCGCGGATCCGCACGACCGCGCCGAGCGTCCGCCGGACTTCATCCCGCGGCGCGTCCTCGAGGCGGATCCTGACCCGGCCGCTGCGCAGGAGCAGCGTGACGAACTCTCCCTCGGCGGCGATCACGTAGCCTTCGATCTCGACGTACTGGCAGTGCAGGCTGCCGTCGATCAGCTGCTCGCTCGCGGCGCGAACCGGCTCGGGCAGCGGCGCCGTGCCAACGGCGCGGACCCGCAGCCCGCGGACGTAAGGTGAAAATTCCCCGGGCAGCGCGCGGCCCTCGACGGCCAGAACCTCCCCGATGCGCGGGGTCTGCGGACACGCGTGCACGTCGACGTAAATTCCGCGGGTCGCGTCCTGCACGATCACCGCCTCGCGGTCCGGCAACGTGCACGTCACGATCCCGGTGAACCGCACCGCCGGCGCCCGCGCGAGGTCGGCGGGATCGAGCTGGTGGATTTCCTCGACGCGCTCGAGCGGTTGGGCCGCCGGGGATGCCTGCGCCGCAGCGAGGTCGGAGCGCGCCGCCGGGCCGGCGCGGCCGGTCGTGGCGAGCGCGAGACCGAGCAGAAGCGGGGCGGCGGCGAGCGGACGCCACGCCAGGCGGCGCGAGGGGGTGCGGTTCATCCGGGCTGAAGCTGGGCACCACTCGGATCCGCGGGCGGGGCATCGGCAATCTCAAATCCGCGGGTCGGCCAGAACTACCCATTTGGGGGGCTGTTGGGTGCCGGTCGGGTCGGCTACGCTGGTCCACCCAGCCAAGCTGCGCTGCGCCTCACCCCGTGCGGCCCAATGTCGCTTCGTGCTGGCGCTACCCTGACCCTCAACTCAAATCCCCGTCCGGCCATGACCCCTCACCGCGTTGCATTGCCAGCACGCCTTCTTGCCCTCGTCCTTCTCGGCGGCGGCGCCCTCGCCTCGGCGCAATCGATCCCGTCGACCACCCCCCCCGCGGAAGCCTCCGCCGCCTCCGACGATGCCGTGATCACCCTCAATCCCTTCCAGGTCACGACCTCGAAGGACAAGGGCTACAAGGCGACCAATGCCACCTCCGGCACCCGGCTGGATACCGCCATCAAGGACCTCCCGATGCCGATCGAGGTCATCACGAAGGACTTCATCCGCGACATCGGCGCGGATTCCGGACGCGACTCGCTGCGATACAGCGCGGGCGTCCAGCTCCAGAGCCAGAACGACTACCGGCCGACGCCCAACCCGGGGCTGAGCACCGTGTTCAGCAACGCCGGCGGCGTGAACAACCCGCAGGGCATGACTGCCGACCAGTCGGACTCCGTGTTCGTCATCCGCGGGTTTCTCACGGAGAACACGCTGCGCGACGGATTCCGCCGGACGGTGACGATGGACTCGGCCGACATCGATCGCATCGAGGTCGTGCGCGGGCCGGCGGCGCTGCTCTACGGCACGGGGAACTTCGGCGGCGTGGTCGACTACATCCAGAAGCGGCCGGAGGACCTGGCAAAAAACCGCGCCGAGCTGGCGGTCGGGAGCTACGGTTACCTGCGGTTCACGGGGGACAGCACCGGCCCGGTCGTGCGCGGCACCGGCGCGCAAAGCAAATTCGCCTACCGGCTTAATTTCGCCCTCCAGCAGAACCACGACGTCACGCAGTTCTACTCGAACGACAAGGCGTTCGTGGCGCCGATGTTCGTCTACCGGCCCTGGGCGGGAACGGAGATCACGCTCGACACGGAATTCGGGCGGCAGCACCAGAAGGGCATCGGCTTCCAGAGCCTGCGCGCCCGGGCCGACATCCAGTCCTCCGAACTCGACCCGACCACCACCGGCGGACAGGAGCGTTTCGAGCGGGCGGTGTTCATCACCTTTCCCGGCGAGAGCCTGCGGACAATGCGCTGGTCGGGCCCGGACACGTCGCGTTCGACCACCAGCCAGAATCTCGAGCTCAAGTTCACCCAGCGGCTGACCGACGACCTGCACCTCCTGCTCGCGTACAACGCCTCGCGGAACGGATTCCGCACCCGGGACATCCTGGCCAACGCGACGAACAGCGTGGGGCCCGCCTCGCTCTGGGCGACCCTCAACGCGCAGCCGCTCAGCGCCGGGATCGGCGATTCCGAGGGCAACGGCTGGTATCTCCAGCCGGTGCAGAACGCGATCGTCCAGTACGAGTGGACCGACGTCGACGACAGCGTCGTCTCGCACCAGGCCCGCGCCGACCTGAGCTACCAGCACGTGTTCCTGAAGGACCACCGCTGGCTGGCGACGAAAACCACCCTCCTGCTCGGTCTCTCCACGCAGCGGGACACCACCGGGCATCTCTTCCGCGGCCTCGACACGACCGGCAGCAACCCGGTCTGGAACTACAAGAGCGTGATCGACCCCTCGCCGTTCAAGTTCGGCACGCAGGGCGACGGCACGCCGGACCAGCCGATCCGCCCGCTGTCGTACACGCGGACGCGGCCGAATGACCGCGGCTTGTACGCGGTCTACAACGGGCAGTTCCTCGACGGGAAACTGACGCTCCTCGGCGGCTTCCGCTCGGACCGGAACTCGCTCGATTCGCGCAGCATCGGCTACTCCTACGCCACCGGCGCCACCACGTTCGACACTCCCTATTCCAGCCCCACCCAGACGACGCGGACGAAGCAGTTCGGGGTGAGCGTCGCGCCCATCCATGCGATTTCCTTCTACGCGGAGTACGCGGAGGGGTTTGAACCGAACTTCGCCGGCGAACGCGACCTGACCGGCCGGGCGCTCACCGGCATCACGGCGAAGAACCGCGAGTTCGGCGTGAAGTTCGACCTGCTGCACGGGCGCATCTCCGGCACGATTTCCCACTACGACATCAAGCGGGACAACGTGCCGTTCCCGTCGCAGTGGTGGTATCCGCAGACCGCGTACCTCAATGGCGCGACGAACTTCAACCCGAACAAGGCGACGGTGTACAAGGTCAGCCGCGAGAATCCCGACGCCGCGCAGAACGTGCGGTTCCAGAACGGGGGCAGCATCATCGACTTCAACGACAACCTGGCGTGGTGGGGCCCGCTGGCGCAGTACGGCGCGGCGCCGGCGTCATCCTATGTCTCCGCGGCGGATTTCGCCGCGGCGAAGAAGGACGGCCTGGACACCCAGCGCGCGGCGATCCAGTCGACCTGGGCGGCGGCGAAGGCCGCCGGGGCCGTGACCTACTGGAACGCGGCGGGCACGCAGCAGATCAGCGCCGCCGATTATGCGGCGGCCTTCGCCGCGACGAACAACGGCGACTCGAATCCCGCCTGGGCGATGGTCAACGCCTCGACCCCGCAGGGCGCCGCCTACCTCGACGCGGTTTACGGTTACTCCCGCGCCTACGGCATCGCCCACCCCGGCACGGACAACTTCCCCGGGTGGTTCTTCGGCAGCGCGCCCGCCGGCACCGGCTACAACAGCGCGGTCCAGGACTCGGTCGGCAACGCCGTGCCGTCCGGTGCGCCGCCGCTCGTGCCCGTCGGCGCCGATGAAAACCGCGGGTGGGACGGCCAGATCATCGTCACGCCCGTGGACGAGTGGCAGATCCTGTTCAGCTTCACGATCAACAACCACACGATCAACTCGCTCGGCCAGCTCCCAACCTATCCGTACCAGTCGAAGGATCGGTGGGCGCAGTGGATGTTTCCGAACTCGGGCTTCGGCCTGAAAGGCGTGTACGGCCCGAACCAGCAGTACCGGAACGAGGCCGACACCTCGACGTATCAATTCAGCGGTTACGTCTACTCCGGCGCGCAGGGCGAGGACTTCCCGAAGCGGTCGTGGAACCTGTTCACGAATTACAAGTTCGACCGCATCCCGGCCCTGAAGGGGTTCGTCCTCGGCGGCGGCGTGCGCTACCTCGGGCCGCGGGAATACGCGAGCGGCTACACCGCCGGCGGCGGCCGCATCCTCGGCTCCGACGGCACCCCGGTCGTGCTCTACACGCCGAAGGAGACGGCCGTCGACCTGTTCGCGCGCTACGAGTTCAAGCGCGCCGGCCATCCGATGTACGCGCAGTTGAACGTGAACAACCTGCTCAACGACCAGCACCGGTACGGCAATCTCTACGCCCCGGGTCGCACGATCTACTTCCGCGTCGGGTCGGAATTCTGACCCACCGGACGGCGGACCTGCGGACCGACCGGCCGGACGCCGGGCGGTCCGCGGGTTCGCGCCACCAACCCTGATCGGCGTCGGTGTTGCGGCGCCGGTCCCGAAAATCCGCCCGCCGGTCGGCCGGCGATTCGCCTCCCGCTTGAAACCCTCGTTCCGCCTTTCGCTGGTCCGCGTCCTCGCGGCCGTCTTTCTCGCCGCCGCCGCCCATGCCGGGCCGCTGATCGAAAACGCCGGCTCCGATGCGGCGCGCTATCCGCCCGGCGCGGTCGTCACGCTGCGCGTGGCGCT
>DASZYH010000193.1:0-2557 GCA_035545515.1 Opitutaceae bacterium | reverse complement strand
CAGCGCGATGTCTCGGACGCCCATCACAAGCGGCTCGCCGATGTCATCGATCGCACGGGGATGTTTCTCGATCCGATCATCGTGATCACCGCGCCGAAGGGCGGCTTCTGGACCCCCAACGGCGGGCATCGGCTCGCCGCGATGCGGCGGCTCGGCGCAAAGTCCATCACGGCCCTCGTCGTGCCCAACCGCGAGGTGGCGTGGCAGATCCTCGCATTGAACACGGAGAAGGCGCACAACCTGAAGGACAAGTCGCTCGAGGTGATCCGGATTTTCCGAAACCTGCTCGAGGAGAATCCGGCCCGCGCCGAGAAGGAATTCGGCTACTATTTCGAGGAGGCGTCGTTCATCAAGATGGGGCTGTGCTATGAGAAGAACGCCCGGTTCAGTGGGGGCGTTTATCACTCGTTCGTGCGGCGCCTGACCGAGTTCAGTGGCGACCCGTTGTCCGCGTCGCTGACGGAACACCAGCGGCACGCCGACGCGCTGCTGGAGCTGGACGAAAAGGTCGGGCAGGTGGTGCAAAAGCTGAAGGCGAAGGGCTTCGTGAGCCCCTACCTGAAGGCCTTCGTCGTGGCGCGGTCGAATCCGCTCCGGTTCATGAAGGAGCCGCCAAAATTCGAGGACCTGCTGGCGACGATCCGCGGCAAGGTCGACCGGTTCAACGTCGACCGGATCAAGCAGGAGGACATCACCGCCTCCGGCGGCGGCGCGCCCGACGAGGAGTGAGGGTAGGTCGCGGACTCCGCTCCGCGCCTGATCCAGCACGATGAGGACATTGGGCTCCACCAGCGATTCAGCGGCGCTCCTCGGCGGCGACACTGGCAACGAACGCGTCGGACCACGCGCCGCTCAGGACCTTCTCCTCGCCGTTCTTTACTCGGGCGGCGGCATCGCGTGGACTGCCGGCCCCCACCTCCCATGAAGTATTATTTCTACAAACTCATCCCGCCGCGCCCCGATTTTCCGCAGACGATGACGCCGGCGGAGCTTGCCATCATGCAGTCTCACGTCGGGTACTGGGCGGGACACATGCAGCAGGGGAGAGTCGTCGTATTCGGGCCGGTGGCCGATCCGGCCGGCGCCTTCGGCATGGCGGTCGTCCAACTTCCGGACGAAGCCGCGCCGGAGCCCCTGCGAGACAACGATCCGGCGATCACGGCCGGGATTGGATTCCGGGGGGAGATCCATCCGATGCTCCGCGCGAGCGTCGCCGGGCAGGCACGGTGAATCGGTCGAGGGCGGAGCTCCACCAGCCGGATGAATACACACTCGGACCTTGTCGGGCCGCGGCGCGCCGCTTGGAGTCTGCGCTCGCCATGAAGATGTTCCCTCTGGTTGCCCTCGTTGCGATTCTCGGTCTGGCGGGTTGCATGGCGACGGTTCCTGTCGCGGAGGTCCTGCCGGCGCGCGGGGCCGTGGTGCGGATTTCGATCGTCCGTCCCAACTCGGCCTCGATCGAGCTCACCGATCGGAGCCAGGTCGACGCGGTCATGGCGTTTCTGCGGCGACGCGAGTGGGCCGGACTCAGCGAGCGTGCGGACACCGGTCGCGCGCTGTATCGACTCGTGCTCCGCCATGCCGATGGCAGCGAAGACTATGTTTACGTGAGCCGGGAGAACCTCGTGAAGGACGGTTATCATTCCATGCTCTCGCCGCAGGCGGAGCAGCGCCTCGACGGGTTGTGCGGACTGGAGACCGCGCACGCCGACGCCAGGGCGACGGCGAAAGCCCGGACCTGACGCTCGCGCTGCGCTACTGAAGACTCGCTCCGGGATGGGATGCCGCGAGGTGCGAAGGGGACTTCGCAGTACTGACCTGCGGAATCGTGCCGAAAAAAACGATTCCCCTATGCCACGAGACGCAGAAAACGATGGGATGTGGGCGCGGTGACCTCACCGCGCGAGACATGGCGATCGCTCCTTCTCGCGCGGTGAGGTAACCGCGCCTACATCCATGCATTGCTTTCAGCTCTCGGCTCTCAGCGCTTTGCTTCGGATGCGGCGGAGCCGCCTTAGGTCGTACCGTGACCACACCGACGTAGGTGGAGAATGCTGCGGGCCGTACTATGCGTACTGATACGTACACAACGCACTGATCGCTGGCAGATTGCCGACAGTGGCGTCGGATCTGTTTACAGAAAACGCGCGGCAAAGCGCCTGCGATACGATCCGTTGTTCGTTATCTCGTTCGCCTGCAAGGCCGGTTACGACAACTGCGATGGTTGGCATCGGTCCCGCTATTTCGAGCGCATGAGTCACTTCCCCCGTTTCACCCCATTTGTCGTCGGAGCCCTTGTCAGTCTGGCCGGTGCGGTCGTTAGCCGCGCGACGCCGATCAGCGTGCAGGAGGTGGGAATCGGCGCCAACGAGACGGTTTACATCAACAGCTCGACCCTTGGAAACAACCTCCACGTCTACGCCGGCGTGGTCGACCTGAAGGTCGACAACCTGAGCATGCAGGGATTCTGCATCGATCCGTGGCATTGGAGCTCGGGCTCGACGCTGACCTACAATCTCGAGCCGCTGGCTGACGCGCCGAAGAATCCGACCGGCAG
>DASZYH010000192.1:0-12012 GCA_035545515.1 Opitutaceae bacterium | reverse complement strand
AAGGGGTGGAATTCGTCCGCCGGGATGATGCCGGCCACCCTCAGCAGCAGGTCGCCTTCGTCGAGATTGGTGATCATCGGGGTCGCCCCGCAACCGTGCCTACACCGGCCCGGCAGAAGGGCTGGACCGCCCTTTAGCCGTGGCGCCTGCGACGGTCGAGCGTGCAGGCGGAAAAGGCCAAGATTCGCGCAACGATTCGCAAGATTCGCGCATGTGGCGGCCCGGGTAGCGGTAGAATTTCAGTACCATGAACCCCACCCCCAACACCACTCCGCTTGCGCTCGCCGGCGTCCTGTTGCTGGCCGGCCCGACCATCGTCCGGTCCCTGTTTCCGGCGATGATCACCACGTCCTGGATCGACGGGTTGTCCCATCCGCTCGCCAACGTGCACCACCTGTCGGCGCTGCTGATGGTCGGCATGGCGGCGGCGCTGCTCGGGCGTCGCTGCCGCTGGGGGCTGCCCCTGCTGTTCCTGGCGCTGCTCGCCTTCGGGATCCTGCTCGGCACCGAGGGGGCCGTCGTCCCGCGCCCGAACACCATCGTGCTCACCACCGCGTTTGGCTTCGGCCTGCTGGTGCTCGGGCAGGTGCGGATCGCCCTCGCGATCGTCGCGACCCTCACCGGGGCCTTCGCGCTGTTCCACGGTCTGGCGGATGGAATGATGCTTCGCGGCACGACCGCGGGGCTTCCCTATGCCGTCGCATTTCTGGTCGCGAACATCGCGGGTCTCGTCGTCGGCATCGCCGCCGGCGAGGTCCTGCACCGCCCGTTCGACCACTGGTCGGGGCATCTGCCCGGCCCCTTCGCGCGCCTGCACGGCTGAGCGGAAGCACTGGCGCGATCGACGAGCCCGCGGCCTCGGAGCGGCGTCGCGCCGCCGGGGCGCGGGGTCCGGCGCGACCGGAGCGCGGGTTGATTTGGTGTGGCGGTAGCCAACGGTAGCAACGGAGGGCAAGCATTGCACGCTTGTTGGCAACTCATGCGCAGTGTCGCCCGGCTGAATTCGCCATAGTGGCGGCCGTTCACCGCCGTCCCTTTCTCTTCGAAAACATGAAAACCACCGCCAAGATCCTCGCCCTCACCCTCACCTTCGCCGCCGCCGCCGGGCTCGGCCGCGCCGCCTCCGCCAGTGACAACTGGGACAACTATTGTGCCAAGTGCCACGGAGCCGACGGCAAGGGCGAGACCAAGATCGGAAAGAAACTGCACGTGAAGGACTATACCGACGCCAAGGTGCAGGCCGGCATGAAGGACGAGGACATGGCGAAGGCGATCACCGACGGCGTGAGGGAGGGCGGCAAGGAGAAGATGAAGTCCTTCAAGGACGACCTGACTCCGGCCGAGATCACCGACCTCGTCGCGCACGTCCGCAAGTTCAAGGGCTGATCCGCCGATCCGCGGTTTCGATCCGGCCGTCGCGGGCGAGGTTTCTCCCGCGGTGGCCTTGTCCGTCCTGCATACCCGATTTTCGCTCGACCATGTCCGACCCGACGCCAGCCTCACCGACGCCCGCCGCTTCCCCGAAGCCGCGGTCGCACTTCAACAACTGGATCAGCGCCGTGGGCGGCGTGCTCGCGATTGGAGCGCTTTTCTCCTTCGCGTTCCTGGTCTGGATGGACTTCACGCAGCACGGGAAGAACCCGTACCTCGGCATCCTGACCTACATCGTCGCCCCGATCTTCCTCATCGCGGGCCTTGCCATGGTCCTGGTCGGGGCGTGGATGCAGCGGGCGTATGCCCTGCGCCACGCGGGCGACCGCCCGGACCGCTGGCAGATCGATTTCTCGAACGTCCACCAGCGCCGGCTGATGCTGACCTTCGCGGTCGCCGGCGTCGTGTTCGTGATGCTGAGTGCGTTCGGGAGCTACAAGACCTACCACTATTCCGAGTCCACGCAGTTCTGCGGTGAGGTTTGCCATCGCGCGATGGGGCCGGAATTCACCGAGTACAAGCGGGGCGCGCACGCCCGCGTGGAATGCGTCGAGTGCCACGTCGGATCCGGCGCCGAGTGGTTCGTGAAGGCGAAGATCAACGGGACGCACCAGCTCATCGCGTACACGCTCGACAACTACAAGCGGCCGATCGCCACCCCGATCAAGAACCTCCGTCCGGCGCAGGACACCTGCGAGAAATGCCATTGGCCGCAGAAGTTCAACGGCAACGTCGACGTGGTGTTCAACCACTACCTTTCGGACAAGAAGAACACGCCCTACACCGTCCGGATGCTGATGCACGTCAACCAGAGCCAGCCGGGCGCCCCCGCGGGCGGCATCCACTGGCACGTCAATCCCGACAACCGCGTCGAATATTTCGCCTCCGACGAAAAGCGGCAGCACATCCCATGGATGCGCGTCGTGAATGTCCGGGACGGCACCTCGCGCGTGTTCCGCACGCCGGACTTCAAGGGCGAGCCGCCGGCGGACCAGATCCGCACGATGGATTGCATGGACTGCCACAACCGTCCCGCGCACGTGTTCCCGACCGCCAACGAGGCGGTGGAGGGGGCGATGGCCGACGGACGCCTCAGTCTGAAGCTTCCGAACATCAAGCGGGTCGCCGTGCAGGCGATGACCGAGACCAAGATCACCACCTCGGCCGAGGCGCCGCAGAAGATCGCCGACTTCATCCGGGGCAAGTACCCGGACCGGGCGCTGGCATCCGAGGCCAACGCGGCGATCACCGCCGTCGAGGGGATCTACGCCACGACCATCTTCCCCGAACGCAAGGCGGACTGGCGCGTGTACCCGAACAACATCGGCCACAAGGACTGGCCGGGCTGCTTCCGGTGCCACGACGACCAGCACAAGACGCCGCAGGGTGAGACGGTGCGTTCCAGCGACTGCACGTCCTGCCACACGATCATCGCGCAGGGCAGCGGCGGCGAGCTCCAGAACCTCTCCGGCAAGGGCCTGACGTTCGCCCATCCGGGCGGGGAACTCGATCCGGACCTGACCTGTTCCGACTGCCACAACGGCGGGATCCAGAAGTGACGGGTGGCCGCCGCCCGGCCGGGCGGCGGGTTCACATCACGTTTCGGCGGGTTCGTCCCACCGGGGTTGGCGACACCGGCTTTCGTTGCTGTCGTCCGCCCCCGTGCACTCGACCATTTCCTCCCCGCGTTCCGAATCCGAGGCGCAAGCGCCCGAGTTTCTCGATCTCGTCGACCGCGCGCGGATCGGCGACCTCGAAGCCCAGTCTGAACTCGTCCGCCGCTACACGCCCCGGATCAGCGGCTTCGTCCGGCCGATGCTGGGCCAGCCGAGCTCGGTCGAGGACGTCGTCCAGGTCATCTTCATCAAGATGGTGCGCCGGCTGCGGCTGCTGCGCAGCTCCGGCGCGTTCGAATCCTGGCTCTTCCGCCTCGCGCGCAACACCGCGCTCGATTTCATCCGGCGCCGCCGGTGCCGCCCGTTCACCGTCGCGGACGAGACCGAGATCGAACGGACGGCCGACACGAGCAGCGAGCGGGCCGTGGGTGAGATCATGGAGGCCTTCGAGATTGCGATCCGGCGCCTCAATCCCATCGATCAGAACCTGGTCCGGATGATCGTCCAGGGCCACAGCTACACGGTCGCCGCGGAGCAGGCCGGCCTGACGGTCGGCGCGGTCAAGGTCCGCCTCTGCCGGGTGCGGCCCTTCCTGCGGTCAAGCGTCGGCGGCGAGGCCGGGGTGCGGCTGCCGGACCAGGCGGTCTTCTCGCCGCCCCGGCGTCGCGTCGCCCGCGCGGCCTGAAGCGCGTTCCCTTTGCCTGGGTTGCCGGGCCGGGTCCTCGGATCCGGCCCCTTTTTTGCACCCGGTCGGGCGCATCGGAAAAAGCAGCGCCGGCGTCCGCCGGCGCTACCCACGGTGCCGCCAGCCAGGGGCGGCATGACACCAACACCAAACCTGCACTGGTGCGTGGTTAACCCCGCGATGGCGGGAAGCCCTTCGCCGCCGCGCCGCCCCCTGGGTTCAGCTGAACTTCAGCCGGTCCTGGAGCTCGCGCAGTCCGCGCGTCAGCGGGAGTCTCGTGCCATCCGCCAGCACCACGACGTGTTCGTCGTTGAACGCCGGCTCCACCTGCCGCACCCGGTCGAGGTTCACGATCGCGGAACGGCTGAGGCGGAGGAATTCGCGCGGCGAAAGCTGGTTTTCCAACGCCGTCAGCGTCTCGCGCAACACGTGATTTTCCCGGCCGGCGTGCACGATCACGTAGTTGCCGGATGCCTCGAGCCAGTCGATGTCCGACGTTTTCACGAACCGCATCTTGTCCCGCTCGCGGACCGGGATGCGCGTCAGGTGCGGCGCCGTCTCGTTCCGGGTCTCGAGCAGCGCCATCAACCGCCGGGTGATTTCGTCGGGTTGCCGGCGCGACAGCTGCTCGCGCGCGCGGGCGAGGGCGGCGCGGAACCGGGCCGGCTTGAAGGGTTTGAGCAGGTAATCGAGCGCCTGCGCCTCGAACGCCCGCACCGCATGCTCGTCGAACGCCGTGACGAAGATGACGATCGGCAACGGCGCGGCGAGCGCGCGCAGCACCTCGAATCCGTCCATCTCCGGCATCTGGACATCGAGGAAAATGACGTCGGGACCGTGGCGGCGCACCGCCGTCACCGCCTCCGCGCCGCTCGCGCATTCGGCGGCCAGCTGCACGTCCGGCTCGGCGGCGAGAAGGGTGCGGATCCGTTCCCGCGCCAGCGGCTCGTCGTCGACGATGACCGCCTTCATGAAGCGGGTGCCGCCGCCGGCGTTGCGATGGATTCCGGGCGGCGCACCGTCGTGAACGGCAGCGTGATCCGGACCGCGACGCCGCCGGCCGGCGGGGTGCCGAAGGAAAGCTGGGCCGCCTCCCCGTGCAGCGCCCGCAGGCGGGCTTCGGTGTTGGAAATCCCAATGCCCCGGCCGGCGGACGGCTTCCGGGCGGGCGTGAGACCGACCCCGTCGTCGATGACCGAGAGCTCGAGCCGGTCGCCGGCGCGCCGGGCGCGGATGGTCACGGTTCCGGGCGCGAGGCGTGGCTCGATCCCGTGCCGGATCGAATTCTCGACGATCGGCTGGAGCAGGAACGTGGGGACGAGGGCCGGCAGCGCCGCGGGTTCGACGTCCATCACGATCCGCAACCGGTCGGCGAGCCGGGCCTTCTCGATCGCCAGGTATCGGTCGAGCAGTTCGAGCTCCCGGGAGAGGGAGACCTCGTGCTCGCTGGTCTGGAGGGAAATGCGGAGCAGCTCGCTCAGGTCCGAAATCAGCTCGTCGGCGGCGGTGGCGTCGCGGTGCACGAGCGTGGAGATCGCGTTCAGCGTGTTGAACAGGAAATGCGGCTGCAATTGCAGCCGGAGCGCCTCGAGCTTGGCGCGGTTGAGCCCCGCCGCGAGGGCGACGGCGTGCCGTTCCCGGTCCTGCGCGCGGCGGTAAAACGACAGCGCGTGCGCCGCGATCGCGACGATGAGGTAAACCGCCGCGTCGAAGTTCACCCGCAGCAGCGCCGTGCCGAGGAACGGCCACCAGAACGAGCGGCGCCGGTTGAAGAGTTCGCGCTGTTCCGGGCGCGCCGCGCGGTCCGTGCGCTCCGGCCGCGGGGTCAGGCCCAGATTCCGCCGCAGCTCATCGCGTCCCGCGAAACCGTCGCGATGCGCGCCGTCGTGGTCGATCGGTCCGCGCTCGATCGCCGGCGTCCGCAGAAGCCGCGGCGGCGGGATGAGCAGGTTCAAATTCGTCGCGAGCCACAGCGTTGCCGTCACGCAGGCCACGCAGCCGAACGCATGCGCCGGCACGCTCCGCAGCAGGTGGCCGCGCTCGAGCGGAAACCGTCCGGAGAACCAGAAGACGGCCGGCGCCAGGAGCGCCCACGGCATCCAGTTCAGCGCCGAGAAGTGCAGCGCATTCAGCCACGGAATCGGGCTGGCGACGATCAGCAGGGCCGCAAAGGCGAACGTGAGCGCCGTCCAGAGCAGGACCTGAAGGAGGAGGGGAACGACTACTCTCCGGACGTGCGATGGGGCGCCGCTTTGCACGTCGGCTGATTTGGTTGTCTGGAGGGAGAAGTTCAACGGAGAAAAGCCCCGCCGGCGCTGGTGCGGCGTGGTTCGCGCGGCGGCGCGGCGGCTGGCGAAGAGGCGAAGCGTCACCGTGCCGTCGCCGGCGCGCGTTGCCAATGACCGTGGGATGAAGCGGCGGAATCGCGCCGTGAGCCCGCCCGCCGGTGATGTGGACCGCTCCGACGCGGGCGCCGGCCGGTCACTTCAGGTCGGGAATCCGTTCGATCGTCACGACGTGGTCGTTGCGAAACGTCAGGCGGAGCGTGTGCGGGACCAGATTCGGAAACGCCTTCGGATCGATGGGTTCGACGATGATGTCGGGGCCGCGTTTGACCGGGTCGTACACCACCCGCTCGCGGAACCCGCTCCGGATCGTTTCGTTGTAGGCCGTGACGGGATATCGCCGGTATTCCCAGTTCACGTCTCCGCTCGCATCGTTTGAAACCGCGGCCGGACGGCCCAGCGCCATGTACACCATGTCGCTCGTGTAACCCGGTTCGACCGAGCCGTGCCTGATGTTCCGCTGCGCGGCGGCCGACAGTGCGGCAAACTCCGCGGCATGTTCGTGAATCCGGGTCGACGTCGTATCACACCCGGCCAGCAGGAGAACGGCGATGAGGACAACGAAACGACGCATGGGAGAATGGACCTGAGATTGCCCCGCCGGTTATTGGAAAATCTCTCCGCGTATCCTGCACCACGCCAGTGCGATTGCGATCACACTGCCCGGGCAATGAATTCCGGCCGCAGTGCGGGCTACGCACGCCCGAGCCGAGGCGCACGTCCCCGTGGGTTGGCCGCGCGGATCACGACGCGATCTGGCGCTTGGCGAGGTCGCCGAGGACGTGCAGGGCGTGCTCGATCGACTCGTTCCACGGCATGCCACAACTCATCCGGAGGCAGTTGCGGTACCGCTCCTTCACCGAGAAAAGGGCGCCGGGCGCGGTGTTGATCCGGTGGTGCAACGCGTCGCGGTGCAGCTTCAGCGTGTCCACGCCCGGCGGCAGCTCGACCCAGAGGATGAATCCGCCCTCTGGCCGGCTGAGCCGCGTCCCCTCCGGGAAATGCCGGAGGATCGCCTGCGAGAACAGGTGGAGCTGCTGGTGATACGCCCGCCGGATGGACCGGAGATGGTGGTCGTACCCGCCGTTGCGCAGGAAATCGGAAACGGTCTTTTGCAGCACCACGGGCGTGCCGAGTGTGTTCGTGAACTTCAGCCGGCGCACCCGCTCGAGATAACGCCCTGGCGCGCACCAGCCGACCCGGAGCGACGGCGCGAGGGTCTTGCCGAACGAGCTGCAGAGCAGCACCCGGCCGTCGGTGTCCCACGCCTTCAGCGGCTTCGGCCGGCGTTCGCCGAAGTGCAGGTCGCCATAGATGTCGTCCTCGATCGCCGGCACGTCGAACTCGGCGAGCAGTTGGTACAGCTTCTCCTTCTTCGCGTCGGGCATGCAGGACCCGAGCGGGTTCTGATAGCTTGGCATGACCAGGAGTGCCTTGACCTCGTTGCGGGCCAGCGCGTCCCGCGTCGCGTCGAGGCACAGGCCCGTCCGCGGGTCGGTCGGAATCTCGAGCACGCGCAGGTTCAAGCTCTGGATCGTCTCGAGGAATCCGAAATACGCGGGCGTCTCCACCGCCACCGTGTCGCCGGGCTTGGTCGTCGCCCGCAGCGAGAGGTTCAACGCCTCCGTGCAGCCAACGGTGACCACGAGTTCCTCGTGCCCGAGCGGGCAGCCGGCCTGGAGGTAACGCCGGGCGATCTCGCGGGCCAGCGGATCGAAGGCCCAGTTCATCGCGTACCGGCCCATCAGCGCCGGATCATTGCGCCCGACGGCGGCCAGGATCCGGGCGAGCTTCCGGGTGGGAAACAGGCTTGGGTCGGGACAGGCCGAGCCGAGCGGAATGTACGTCGGATCGACCGCGAGCATCATCACTTCCGCGGTGAGGTCGTTCACCCCGACGTAACTTGGCTTCGCCATCGGCTTGGCCATCCGCGGTTCGGGCGCGCTCGGTAGCCGCGGGCGGACATAGTAGCCGGATTGCGGCCGCGCCTCGATCCAGCCACGGTTCTCCAGCAGCGTGTAGGCCTGGAGGACGGTCGAGATGCTGACGTCTCGCTGGAGCGACATCCGCCGGACCGACGGCAGGCGGTGACCCGGCCGGAGCGTGCCCTGCTCGATGAGCTGTTCGAGCGATTGCGCGAGCTCGACGTAGAGTGGCGTGGTCGAGGGGGAAGCGAGCGTTTCGATCATGGTGGGAGCGGGTGCGTGGGCGGTTACAGTACGAAACCCGCGGCCCCGACGGCAGGCGTAGGCCCCGGAGTTTGCAACCAGTACAGTTGGACCAAAGTCGACGGTGTGACCATGACAATTTTCGGCGCCGCTTCCGCCGGATCGTCGCCGCGCGCAGGTTTGACACGGCTCGCCGATTGCGGCGACGTGCCAGCCATGGCGACCGATGCGGCCGAATTCGGCGAAATTGTCACCGTGGTTCTCCGGCGGTTCTTCGCGCAGAACGGGCGGCCCCCGCCGGAGCCCGCGGCCCTGGCCGGGTTTGCCGCAAATCTGTGGAAGGTCGTGCGCGGGCATGGCCTGCCGCGGCCGCTCGGTCCCGGCGAGTCGGGCCGGCCGGGCGAGATGACCGACGAGGAATGCACGCCGCTCGTCGCCGGGGTGGTGGGAAACGCGACGGATCCGCTGCTGGTCACCGCCGCCCGCCAGCTCGTGAAGGCGTGCCTCTACCCCGAGTTCCGGAACTGCCGGAATTCGTTCCGTGAGGTCGCGGCGGACGGAACGTGCCGGCGGCAGGAACCCGGCCGGTTGCTCGGCCGGGTCAGCGGCTCCCATTGCGTCGATTGTCCGCACTGGATCGCGCTCACGCCGGAGCAGCACGAGCGCTTCCTGGCGCACCACTGGCGGGCGGGGGCGGCCGATTTCGCGGCGCACCGGGACGTCGCTCTCCCGGAGGATTTTCGCGCGCTGCGCCACTGGGTGCATGCCGCCAGCCGGCGCGAATCGTGACGCCGTTGCGGGCGCCGCCGCCCCGCCGCGGGCTATATTCAGGATCCTTGGACGCTCGGTCGTATTTTCGACGAAATCCCCGCGTGTATCACGCAATGAGTGCTTGAGTTCGGCAACCGGGCTTGGCATTCGAGATGCACGCCATCGGCGAGCGCTCCACGGGTCCAACGTGGTCCGCGCGGTGCCGGCGGTGGACCAACGCTTACTTCCCGTGCCAGATCCCCGCCTGCGAAAAGTTCGAGCTGTCCTGATCGAAGACGAGACCATGTTCCGTCAGTTGATCCTGCTGACGCTCGGCAAGGTGAAGGACCTGGAGGTGGTGGGGGAATTCGGCCTGGGCCGTCCGGGCCTCGAGTTCTGCCTGCGGGAAAAACCGGAGCTGCTCGTCGTGGACCTGATGCTGCCCGATCTGAACGGCATGGAGGTCGCCCGCGAGGCCCGCCGGACGCTGCCCGACATCAAGATTCTCGTCATCACCGCCCATCCGAGCGACCGGCTGCCCGCCGATTTGATGGCCTTGGGCGTCAACGGCTACGTCGACAAAACCGAGCCGATCGAATACGTGCTCAGCGCGGTCGAGACGGTGCGGAGCGGCGGCATGTTCTTCGCCAGCCGCGTGCGCGCCCGCGGCGGTGCCGGCGGCGTCCTCGCCGCGACCCGTCCGCAGCTACCGATCCCGTTGACCGAGCGCGAGCAGGAGATCGCCCGGCTGGTGGCCGCGGGGCAGATGTCCAAGGAAATTGCCGCGAAGCTGAACCTCAGCGTCCGCACAGTCGAAAAGCACCGCGCGAACATCATGGAAAAGATCGGCGTGCGCGAGGTCGCGAGCCTGACCCGCTGGTGCATCCAGGCGGGATTGCTCGACACCTGACGGCACCGCCGCCCGGCGGCCGGCTTACGGCGCAAAGGCGCGCAGGGGAACGGCGACAGCCTCGAACCGGCGCGCGATGTCGGCGAGTTCGGCGGCGTCCAGGTCCCTTGCGCCCGGCGTGCCGATCCGTTCCTCCAGGGCGGCGAGATGGGCCGATAGTTCGCGCTCCCCGATCACCCGGGCGTTGCTCTTCAACGAGTGCACGAGGCGGTGACGCGTGGCCCGGTCGCCGTCCGCGAGCTGCTTCAGCATCCCCGGATACTCGTGGAGAAACGTCCGGATCAGCGAGCGCACATTCTCCTCGCCCAGCAGCGCGATGAGATTCGCCAGGTCGTCGTTGGGCACCATCGGACTTGCCATTCCCCCAGCGCAGCACTCCCCGGACCCGGCGCAATGCTAAAGGCCGTCACGTCGGTAACCCCCCGCCGCGCTACGCATTCGCCGCAGGACGGCCCCTCCGGGCCAACCTCGACAACGGCGCCCGAATCCATTGACTCGGCCCTTTTCCGCTTCCCGTGACCTTCTCCCCCGCGAGTCTGTCGCCGTCTGCCGTCGCCGCGGTGCTGTCGCCGACCACCGTCGTGGCGGGCCTCGCCGGGCTGGCGGCTGTGGGCGCGGGCGTCGGAATGCTCCTGCGGCGGCAATCGCGCCGGCTGCGGGAGAGCGAGGACCGGTTTCGCACGCTTTTCCTGAATTCGGTCGAGGGCGTATACGAGTGCGAGGTCGGGGGCCCGTACCGCCGGGCCAATCCCGCGCTCGCGCAGATGCTCGGGTACCGCAGCGTCGACGAACTGATGCGCGCGCCGGTCGAGACCATCATTGGCAGCTACGTCGTGCCGCAGCGCCGGGAGCAGTTTCTCGCGGAGCTCGAGCGCAGCGGACACGTGGCGAACTTCGAGTCCGAGATCCGCCGGCCCGACGGTTCGACGGTCTGGATCTCCGAAAACGTCCAGGGCATCCGCGGATCGTCCGGCCGGGTCTGCCGGCTCCAGGGTTTCGTGACCGATGTGACGGCGCGCCGCCGCGCCGAGGAGGCCCTCCGGGCCAGCGAGGAGCGGTTCGGGGTGCTGTTCGAGCATTCGCCGGTCGGGATCGTCGAGTACGACTACCGCCCGACGGTGGCGTGGCTCGAAAGCATCCGCGAGGCGGGCGCGACCGATCTCGAGGGCTGGTTCGACCAGCATCCGGACGAGGTGCAGAACGCCCTCCGCTGTGTCGCCATCACGGGGGCGAACGCCGCGGCCCTGCGGCTCGTGGGGGCGCGCAGTTTCGAGGAAGCCATGGGCAACCTCGGCCGGATCTTCACCTCGGAGGCGGAGATGGCGCGGCGACGGGCCTTCGTCGCCGTCTGGAACGGCCGTTGCGACGACGAGGGCGAACTCACGCTCCACTCCCTCGATGGCACCGTCCGGCGCGTCCACTACCATTGGTGGACGCCCATGATTGACGGCCGCCGCTCCTTCGAACGCACGCAGATGGCGCTGCTCGACGTCACCGCGACCCGCTCGGCCGAACGCGCCCTGGCGGCGGAACGCGAACAGCTTCATGTCACGCTCCGCGCGATCGCCGAGGGCGTGCTCACGACCGACACCAACGGACTCGTCCAATTCATGAACGCGGCGGCCGCCGAACTCACGGGGTGGACGCCGGAACTCGCCGCCGGCCGGCCCTTCGAGCAGGTGTGCCAGCTCGCGACCGAGGGGCTGGAACGCCATGCCCAGATCCCGGTCACTGCCGCGCTGACCCAGGACCAGCCCGTCGAGCTGCCGTCGCAGACCGTCCTGCGTTCGCGCTCGGGACCGGTGCGCCGGGTGGTGGGCCGCTGCGCCCCGATGCACGATGGCGCCGGCCGGGCGGTCGGCACCGTGCTGGTGCTCCGCGATGTCACCGATCGCGCGCGGCTCGAACTCGAACTGCTGCGGGCGTCGAAGATGGAGTCGATCGGCGTGCTGGCCGGCGGGATCGCCCACGATTTCAACAACCTCCTGGCCGTCGTGATGGGCAACCTCACGCTGGTCCTGTTGGACGAGCGCGTGCCGCCGCGGTCGGTGAAATGGCTCCGCGACGCGGAGCGCGGAACGCTCCGCGCGCGCGAACTCACCCAGCA
>DASZYH010000191.1:0-4590 GCA_035545515.1 Opitutaceae bacterium | reverse complement strand
AGCAGTACCATCCGCCCGTCACGATTCCGGACGGCGCAGCCCATGCGATCGGCATCGGGATCCGTCGCGAGGACAACGTCGGCGCCGATCTGCTCCGCGAGCGCAATCGCCCGGGACAGGGCCGCGGCGTTCTCCGGATTGGGCGATTTGACGGTGGGAAACCGGGCATCGAAATCGAGCTGCTCCGGAACCGGCGTGACATCGCACCCCGCATGCACGAGCAACGGGAGCGAGTGCACGGCCCCCGTGCCATGAATATTCGTGAACACGACCTTCAGCTTCGCCGACCGGAACACCTCCGGGTCGAGCGCGGCCTTCGTCGCGACCGCCAGGTAGGCATCATCCGCCTCCCGTCCCAGCGTCGTGACGCCCGCGAGCTTCAGGTCAAGATACCGGGGCAGTTCCGCAAGCGGCACGGCGTTCACCTCGGACACAATTCCCTTGTCGTGCGGCGGCACCACCTGGGCGCCATCCTCGAAGTAGGCCTTGAAGCCATTGTCGTGCGGCGGATTGTGGCTCGCCGTGATCACCACGCCGGCGTGCGCCTTCAGCCACCGCACGGAAAAGCTCAGTTGCGGGGTCGGTCGTGGCCCATCGAAGATGTACGCCTCCCCGCCGAGCTGCGTCCAGACGGAGGCGGCCAGTTCGCAGAAACGGCGGGAGAAATGCCGCACATCGTGCGCGATCACCAGGCGCGGCCGGACACGGCTGCCCTGCCCTTCCAGGTACCGTTGCGTGTAGCGGAACAGTCCGATCGTCGCCCGGATCAGCGTAAAATCGTTCAGCACGTTGCTGCCGATGGCCGCGTGTTCGGGCGATCCCTTCGCATCCGGGCGCCCCGTTTCGGCCCGGGCCGGACGGACACCGATCGTCCGACCACGCATGCCGCCGGTACCAAACTCCAGATATCGGTAAAAGCGGTCGTTCAATTCAGCCCAGGCGCCGGCGCCGACCAGTTCGTCGATGCTGGCCTGCGCCCATTCCGGCAGACCGGCGGCAACGAAAGCGCGGAGGTTTTCGACGGTGCCAGGGAGCAGTTCACCGGACTGGGCGGCGGACGCGATCCGATCAAGGGTGGTCATGGTGGAAAATCAAAAGGGTGAGACGAAACTTCCAAGGCCAAACGAAACGTCCCCCGTTCGTGACTTATTCGAGGTACAACCCGTCGCGAACAGCCGGACGGGGTTGGAGAC
Source organism: Opitutaceae bacterium (assembly GCA_035545515.1). Lineage (GTDB taxonomy): Bacteria > Verrucomicrobiota > Verrucomicrobiia > Opitutales > Opitutaceae > ER46. The sequence continues at coordinate 3,397 of DASZYH010000191.1, read as the reverse complement.
CGCGCCACGAATCCGCGAAGGAGTCCTCATCGTATCCGAACAGGGGTGACACCTCGATCGTGGCGTCGGGCCGCCCCGTGGCATCGGTCGCAACGGATGCGCCGTTCGCCCGCAGCCAGCGCGCGTATTGCCGCAGCTGGTCGGCCCGGCACGTTTCCGGCGAATCGACCCCCGTCGCATTCTTGACCGGCGAGAAGTCGTTCTCCCGGAGCGTTTCGATGATCACGGGATGGCGGGCAAACGGCAGCGCGTCGAAGACGAACAGCTCGAATTTCACGCCGTTCGGCTTTTCCGGCTTCACCGGCCGGCCCGCGGCATCGACCGTCGGGATCTTCTTGTCCGCCCGGTGAAACGGCAGCGTCGGCGCACCGGCGGATCCCGGCCGCGCCATCCGGCGCACAAAATCGCGGTCGAGCACGTGAATGGCGATGCTGCCGGCCAGAAACCGCAATGCTCCGGCCGGATCCCGTTCGCGCTGCCGGTCCATCGGCAGATCAGAATATTCGACGACGACGAGCCGCCCGTGTTGGACGCAGAAATGCCCGACCTTTTCCTCGGGGTAGGCCTTCGGCACCATCTTGCTGGACATTTCCGATCGGCGGAGGAGATGCCAGCCGATGAATTCAGGGTCGATGCTCCGGACCAGCGGATTGTCGACCTGAAAATAGCTCAGGGTGTCGATGCCTTCACCCTGCATGAGATCAAGAGCTCCGCTGCGGTCGAGCGCGCGCAGTGATCCGCCATGACCATCCGGCGACAGCGCGATCGAGCCCTTGGTTTCGAGCATGATCCTGCCGTCAAAGTCGACCGCCGGCATGCGCCCCTGACGGAAGAAATGCACCCGGGCGCCGTCGAGCCCGAAGAAGCGGTGCTCGGCAAAAAACGCCTCCGTCGCCGCGTGATTGGCGTGGCTGGTCATGATGAACCAGTGGAGCGGCTTGCCATGCCGCAGCCCCGCCGCGCGGATCTTCTCGGCAAAGACCTGGAACAGCGTTTTGTGCTTCAGCGGGGTGACCGGGAACGTGCCCTTGGGCCCGTCGTAGCCGAGTCGCGTACCCTGCCCTCCCGCGACGGTGAACGCGGCGACGCGCCCGGCGCGCAACGCGTCGACTCCCGCCGCCTTGGCGTCCGACCAGGCGTTCGCGTCCCCGCCATGCTCGGGTCGCTTTTCATACGGCGCGGGCTCGAGGCCGGCGAAATCCTGGACCGCCGCTTCCCCCTTGAGCAACGTTCGGGTCAGCCGGTCGACCTCGTCGAGGTCGATCTCCGCCGCCTCGTCCAGCAGCCGCTGCCGTTCGGATGGCGCGAGCTCGTCGAAATGGGCAAAGACCTGCCCTTGGTTAGCGCGCTGGAATTTTTCGATGAGCGGAAGGGTCGTAGCCATGGAGGGAAAATGGAAACCTCTCCGCGTCACCGGTTCGCCCGCAACTGCAAAAAGTTGCGCCAGGCCCGGCGCCTCGCCGCTCAATCGGGAAAACGGAAGATGTACTCGCCCGGCTTCGCGTACTTCAGGCGCTGGCGAATCGCACGCTCCACGAATTCGGGGTCGTTCTTCAGCCGCTGCAAGGTGACCTGCTGCTCCTGGAGCCGTGCCTTGGCGGCGGCGAGACGTTGCCGGTTCGCCAGTTCCGCCTGTCGGAGCTGCCGGTACTGGGCCCGCGCATCAAGGAACACCGCTCCCGCCGCCAGGCTGATGCCGGCCAGCAGGACAACGTACAAGGCGATGATCAGACGGCGGACATTCACGACAACCCTGCGATAAACGGAAACGGGCTCGCACGAGTAAAGGACATTTCAAATCGTCCGCCCCCGGTCCGCGGGGTGATTTAGGCGTGCGTTTTGCACCCGTGCCCGCCACCGTGCCCCATCCATGTATCAGAGTTTTTACGGGTTCCGTGAGATGCCGTTCAACATCACGCCGGACCCGCGATTTCTCTACCTGAGCCCCACGCACCTCGAAGCACTTCAGCATTTGAAGTACGGCGTCCGGGAAAAGAAAGGCTTCATCGTCCTCATCGGGGAGGTCGGCTGCGGCAAGACGACCCTGTGTCGCCGGTTTCTCAACGAACTGGACCCCGCGCACTACGACACCGCCCTGATCCTGAATCCGCGGGTGACGGAAACCCAGATGCTAAAGGCGATTCTGACCGAACTGGGCGAAACGAAGCTCGCCCGCAGCCAGGTCGATCTCGTGGCCCAGATGAACCGCATTCTGCTCGAGAGAATCGAGCGGTCGCGCGACATCGTCCTCATCATCGACGAGGCCCAAAACCTCAAGTACGAGGTGCTCGAGCAGATCCGGCTGCTTTCGAACCTCGAAACGGACAAGCAAAAGCTGCTCCAGATCGTGTTGATGGGACAACCGGAACTGAAGGACGTGCTGGCGCGCGACGAACTGCGGCAATTGCGCCAGCGGATCCTCGTGCACTACGAGCTTCACCCGCTGTCTCCCACGGACGTGGCGCAGTACATCCATCACCGCTTGTCCCTGGCCGGAAGCGACGGGCGTCCCCGGTTCACCAACTGGGCGCTGCGGGCGATCCACCGGGCCAGCGGTGGAATTCCCCGGGTGGTGAACAACCTTTGCGACCGCGCCCTGCTTTCGGCCTTCATCCGCGAGGCAGACGAAGTCAGCTACTGGGATGTTCGCCGGGCGGTCCAGGACATGGCCAACCTGACGGATTGACGTAACCACGACCACCGTGACGCAATTCCGCCGATGAGCCTGATCAACGAAGCGCTCAAAAAAGCCCAGCGCGTCCGGGGCGATCCGGACGCCTCCGCCAACGTCGCGCCCGGGGCGCCGATCGCGCGGCGGGAACAGCCGCGTAATGCGCAAACGACGCTCTTGATCGCTGCCGGTGCCATTCTGCTCGCGGTGCTCTCCGCTGTGGTCACCGCGTTCTGGATCAGCCGTCCGCCGGCGCGCTCCTCCCCGCCGTCTGCCCCGGTCGCGTCGACCGCCTCGCCGGTCGTGGCGGTGCCATCGTCGAATGGAAACGCCGCACCGGCGCACTCCGGCGAAAGCTCCGCCGTCGTTGCCCTGCGTGGCAGCCCGCCGGCAAAGCCCAGCCGTCCAACGCCCGTGGTCGCCGCGCCGGCCCCCTCGCCTTCGGCATCCCCGATTGCCCGGGCCGAACCGCCGCCTCCGCCCAAATCCAATGACCGGGTGCACCAGTTCATCGACGCGCTGCGCGTCACCGGGATTCGGTCCTCCGGGAGCGACAGCCGGGTTCTGATGAATGATCGCGTCTACCGGGTGAACGATGTCGTCGACCGCCCTCTCGGTATCCGGCTGACGAAGGTGTCCCCCGACAGCCTCACGTTCACCGATGCGAACGGTGCAACGTACGTGAAGTACTTCTAGACTTTACGGGGGGATCCTGGCCTGCGGGTG
>DASZYH010000190.1:0-24578 GCA_035545515.1 Opitutaceae bacterium | reverse complement strand
GAAGCAAAGAGCTGAGAGCCCAGAGCTGAAGCCGTAGGCCGTCCGCTTGCGGACGCCATCGGGCCGAACCTTCCAAACCGCGCGAGCAAGCTCGCGGCCTACATTCGAACCAAGGCTTCGGCATGTCGTAGTTCCATTCGCGGTGAGGTCACCGCGCCTACATCAATCGGTGGTCTCGTGGGGAGATGTTCCTCGCTGACGTGCGGTCGACCAGCCCTGACTTCGGCAACGGTGGCACCATGTGATGCACCGGATCTTCGCCTCGCGCCGGCCCGACCTTCGTGTCGATTCGTGCCCACTCGTGGTTTCCTCACTCCAGTGATCCAGGGACCGGCCTCAGCGCGCGCCCGCAAAAGTTTGTCCGGTTTGGGCGGCAGCGGCATCCTTGGGGTATTCCGACCATGCAGGACGATACCGAACTCCTCCGCCGCTATGTCGAAGAACACTCCGGCGCCGCTTTCGCCGAACTGGTGCAGCGGCACCTCGGACTGGTCTACTCCACCGCGCTCCGGCGCGTCGGCGGCGACACCCAATGGGCCGAAGACGTCGCGCAGATCGTCTTCACGAATCTCGCCCGCAAGGCCCACACGCTGCGCAACCGCGCCAGTCTCTCCGGCTGGTTGTACACGAGCGCCCAGCTCGCCTCGGCCGCCGTGGTGCGCAGCGAACAGCGACGGAAAGCGCGTGAATCCACCGCCTCCACCATGGAAAACATCCTCTCGCCCCAGGACCCCGCAGCCGACTGGTCGAAGATCCGCCCCGTGCTCGACGATGCGATGTCCCACCTGCGGGAAGAGGACCGCGAGGCGGTACTGCTGCGGTTCTTCCAACAACGGTCGTTCGGGGAGATCGGCGCCACGCTGCGGCTGACGGACGACGCCGCGCGCAAGCGTGTCGACCGCGCCCTCGAAGAACTGCGCTCGGCGCTCGCCAAATACGGCATCGTCTCGACGGCGGCGGCACTCGGCACGGCGCTTTCCGCCGCGACCGTCGCTTCGCCAACCTCCCTGGGTCCGGCGGTCACCCAAGCCGCGCTGCAGTCCGCCGCCGGCTCCGCGCTTCCGGTCGGTGGGGCGGCGATCAAGGCCGCACTGCCACTGGCCGCGGCCGTCGCGCTCGGCGGCTGGCTCGTCCTGCACCAGCACACGGTCAACACGGCGCTGCGCGCGGAGGTAAACCACGTGACCGCGGCGCGGCAGGAAACCGCGCGACTCCGCGCCCAGAACGACGACCTTCGCCGCCAGGGCGCCGAGGTCGAACGTTTGCGCCGCGAGGCACAGGCGCTGCCGCGTCTGCAAGCTCAGGTCGAAGTGGCCGCGGAGCGAACCGCGCCGAATCCCGCCACCGTCACCATCACCGCCGCCGGCACGATTCGCTGGGGAGATCGCATGGTTACGCTCAGCCGGTTCCTCTACGAGCTGAAGACGCTGAGCGCCGCCTCACCCGACGACGCCGCGCTCGTCATCCGCTCGGAAGGCGCTCAGTTCAGCGCGTTCGCCTACGCGGTGGATGAGGCGAGAAAGATCGGGATCAGCCACGTCGTCGTGCAACGCGACGGACCGGCCGATCCGAAACTGGGCTTCTCCTGGTTCTGACCATGCGCCGAATTCTCCTCCTCGGTACGGTTCTCGCCATCGCCGCGGGTCTCTGGTGGCGGGAACTCATCATCACGCGTGGGCTCGAGGCGCAGTGGCGCTCGGCGGGGGCCGCCAACGCCGAGCTGGCCGCCGCACGAGCGGAGCAGGCACGACTGCAGCACGCGTTGCCCTCGGAGGCGGACCTGCGGACCCTGCACGCCGCCGCCTCCGACGCACAGCGACTCCGCGAGGAGCAGGCGAAGCGCGCCGAACACCCGGGCCTTTCCGCCAGCGCGGTCGGCGAATGGTCGCCGGTGGCGAGTTGGCGTGACCGCGGGTCGGCCAGCCCGCGCGCGGCGTTGGAGACAGCTTTGTGGGCGGCGAGCGGTGGCGACACCGGCCGGCTCGCGCAGTTGCTCGAATTACCGGACGACGTCCGCGTCCGCGCCACTGCCCTGCTCGAGACCCTGCCGGCCTCCGTCCGCGAGAAGTATTCGACGGCCGAGGCGCTGATCGCGGCCTTTACGATCAAATCGATCCCGATCGGCCCGGCGCAAATCGTCTGGGCGCAGGACGCCGATCCGGACAACGCCACCCTCGCGGTGTTTGTCCGCAATCCGGCCGTGCCGCGGCCCACCTTCCAGGCGGGTTCTGTGGTTCCGCCGGTTGAGCCACTGACAGTCGACGCGCCGCCGATGACGCGCGAGCAGGCGGTCGCGGCGGCCATCGAGGCGGCAAAACGGCGCGCCGCGGCCAAAGCCGCGCCGGACTACGTCCCGCCAAAGCCGGAGCCACCGCACACGACCCTCGCGTATCTGTCGCTGCATCGCGGCACGGACGGCTGGCGGCTCGAAGTGCCAAGCAGTGCAATCGACAAGATCGCCAGGGAAATCACAGGGCCGTGAGAATGTGGGGATTTTCGATTTTCGAATGATCCAAGCCAGCCCGTGGCTGCGAGCGCCAGCGAGCGGGGTTCGTGTGCACTGCATGCCAGCTGGGCGCCCGCGAGCGGGCGGCCTACAGCTAAGGCTTCAGCATTTCACCTGAGCCACTCGCTCGCGCACCTCCTTCGCCCAAGGCTTCCTCCTTCACCCAAGCGCTACGGAGGACAGGTCGCAGCTACGAAATGCCCGGATCCCACTCGCTCGCGCGGCTACGGAATCCGCACTGCGCACTCCGCAATCCGAACTCCGCAATCGGGCCGCGCTACCGGCCGTTCTTGTTCAGGTTGACGCCGAAATTCGCGTCGGCGGCGTCGACGAAGGTGTCCCAATCCTGGCTGAACGCCTGCGGCGGCAGGTTCGCGCTCTTGTTCTTGGCGCCTGCAGTCCGCCGGACCGCCGTGCCGATCGCCATGAATTCGATCAGCCCGCTGCCGAGCTGGTACACGTAGGTCTTCACGCCGACGACCTCGTCGGCCCCGATCCGCTTCGCCTCGTCGGTCACCATCCGCAGGGCGTTCTCACGGGCCTCGTAGAGCAGGCTCGAGAGCTCCGGAATTTCGCCGCGGACAAAGGATTTTAGGGCGGACGTAATCCCGCCCATCAAGCCCAGCGAATACACCGAGGTTCCGAGCACCAGCTTCACCGGCGTGTAGCCAATCTGGTTCAGATTCCACATTTCCTGGGGCGTCAGGTCGGTGCTGACGATCTCGTTGACGCCGAGTCCCGGGTTTTTGGAGGCGGTGCCGATCATCAACATCTCCTTCACGCCGCTCATGCCGAACGGCAGGATGGTCGTTTCAATCCCGACGATCGCGTTGGCGCCCGCGGCGCGCGCCTCCTTCGTGATCCGCTCGAGCGCCAGGTGGCGGGTGACGTTGAAGATATCCGAAAACTCGCGGACCTCGCCGCGCGCGAGCGTCTTGAAGGCACCGATGATGCCGCTCGTGATGCCGATCGAGTACGCAACGTTGCCGAACACGAATTTCAGCGGCTCATAGCCGGCATCCTCCTGCACAAACAGATCCTGTCCGTCGGCCGAGGTGCTGAACCGGAGATCCTCGCGCGCGCCGGCGGCATCCTTCGAATGGATCGCCGAGCCGATCGAAAGGAATTCGATGTTCGTGCCGTGAAAAACGATCTCGCTCGTGACGCCCGTGATGCCGACGGCGCCGCGGTGCTTAGCCTCCTCCTCGAGGCGTCCGAGCGCGGCGGCGCGGCCCTCCTCGATCAGCTCGGTGAACTGGGTGATCTCGCCGCCGGCGATGGCGCGGAAACCGGAGCCGATCCCGCGCAGCGCGCCGAGGGCGTGCACGCTGTTGCCCATGACGATATCGCCCGGCCGATAGCCCAACAGGTCGACGCAGTAAATCTCGTTTCCCGAGAGGCCGGTGGTGTTCATGGCGGGACGGTATGGAGAGCGCGCGCGACGGCGGCGAGTCGATTGCGGTGAGTTGGAAACTCGTGTGACAATTCCAGCGGGCGCGCGGCGCTACCACGCCGACGGCGGACTGAATTCGAATGGGAGGTTGACCTTCGAGTCCACCGCGACGCCACCCTCCACCTTCGGCACAAACCGCCATTTGCGGATGGCCTCGAGCGCCGCGGAACCGAACGCCGGGTTGGTTGCGCTCGCCACCGTCGGATCGGACACCTTCCCGCGCCGGTCGACGCGACACACCACGACCGCCTGCCCCTTGACGCGCGGTCGAAGTTTCGGCGGGTAAATTGGATTCTCGACGTACAGCGGATGCGGCGGGGCGTCGCGCTCGAGAGTGATTCGCCGTGCAATCATGGCTTCGAGGGCCCGGGAACGCTCCGACGCTGGAATCCGCGACGTGAACACCTCGCGCCCTTCTGAAAACATGTAGATGTGCTTCAGGTGAACGCCGAGCAGCTTGAACGACGTGATCTCGTCGATCGACACATGGTTCGTCGCATTGGCGTCCATGTCGCCGATGCCCCACACGACAAACATGTCGGGATTGCGGTCATCGGTGAGGACAACGAGGAGCACCACGTCCTCGAGCGATCGCGCGGCCTTGAAGTCCGCGTTGAACACGAAGCGGCCGCTGTTCACCAACACGGTGTCGTAGAGCGGCCCTGTGTCCGAGACGGCACGTGTGCCCTTGGCCAGCGAGCGGCGCTCGATCGTGACCAGCGCGGGCGCGTATTCGGGAATCGGCTCGAGCCGCATCTCCGAGTGCTCCATCCCGACCAGCTTCCCGTCCTTCTGCACGAAGGGCGTGGCGCCCGAGGCACGGCACACGACGTCCAACTTTCCGCCATCGACGACACAGAGGGCATGCTGCGCGTGCAGCGAGGTGATGGAACCCATCAGGCCGAGGAGGCTCGCGGCGAGGCTGAACCGCGAAATGAGACGCGGGAACCGGGGCAGGCGGGGCGACATGGCAGGACGGTATGGCCGGATCGGAAATGGACGGCGAGCCGGATTGAGGTGACCAGGAAACGGGCGTAGGAAATTCAACCACGGTGCGCCAGGTGAAGAAGAATGGGCGATTCGAAGTTGGTAAAATCGGGAGCTGGTATTTGGCAGGATCAAATCCCGGGAATCGGCCCTATCGGATGCGGCCACCGACTTCGATAAACGTGCAGCGCGGGTGTCGCGTCTGCGCCCGCGCGGTTCAATAGCGTCGGTTGGGCTTACATTTCGTGAGGCGACGCAACGGCCATATCACACAATGGAAACGCACAACCCACTTTGGAATAGCAGCTACCACCATCACAGCCGCACGGTGGCCATGATCCTGCTACGGATTTGCCCCCCCACATAACCCATGAGAACCATCCCAGCTATGCTGGTCACAGCGCTCTGCTGTGCCGTCGGTCAGCTGCTTCACGCGCAGTCGGTCCTGTTCAATTACACCGGATCGATCACGGACTACACCGTCTCGACCACGGGCATTTATAAATTCACCGTGGCAGGCGCGCAGGGCGGGAGCATTCCCTATGCAGGATATTACGGCGGCAACGGCGCACTGCTGTCGGGTGATCTTTATCTCACGGCCGGCCAAACCCTGAAACTTGCGGTCGGCGGCGTCGGCGCCCTGGGTGGCGAACCTGGTGTGTCGGGCGACGCGCCGGGCGGCGGCGGCGGCAGCTTCGTTGTGCTCAATACCGGATCGATTCTGACGCCGCTGGTGATCGCCGGCGGCGGCGGTGGCGCGGGATACTACGGGAGCGGCGGGGGCGCCGGCCAGGCGGGCACCTCGGGCGGAAACGGGCACGGCACTCACGGCGGCGCCGGCGGCACGAATGGCAACGGCGGCTTGAACAGCCAATATTTCTACCAATGGCCGTCGAACAACCAGTCGGGCGGTGGCGCCGGTTTCTATACCAATGGTGCGAGCGCGGAATCAGTCCCCGGAGTCTACGAGCCGTATAGCGGGGCGGGCGGATATTCGTTCCTGAACGGGCTGGCTGGCGGCGTGGGTGCCAACGGGGCCGGAGCCGGCGGCTTCGGCGGCGGTGGTAGCGGTGGAAACGAATACGGTGGCAATGGCGGCGGTGGCGGCGGCTACAGCGGCGGCGGCGGCGGTGATATCAGCAATGGCGGTGGTGGCGGCGGGTCATATTTCACCACTGACACCGCATTTCTGCCGGTCCAAATCCAGGGTCTTTCCGGCGCCCAATCGGGCAATGGCTTCATCCAGATGGATCTCGTTCGCGCCGGCGCCGTGCCGGATGGTGGCGAAACCGCGGTTCTGCTGCTGATGGCGTTCGGGGCTCTGGTCGTCGTGCGGCGTCGAACCCGCCGGTCCCTCGACGTTTGACCGAAGGAAACGCGCCGGCCGGCCAGGTCGGCGCGTCACCACACTCGCGGCACCAGCCGGAATCTGACGGTGCGGGTGAACGCCGCATAGCCCTCGAGTTGTTCGCGGAGCACGCGATCGTCCGCGGGAGGCGCGCGATGTTGACGGCAGCGGGAACCGACCGCCGGGCAAACGAGGCATCCATGACGCCAGTCTAGCCCGTTTCCCGCCCGGGATGCGATCGTGATCCGGGCGGATCGGCGACCGAAACGCAGAGTCGCGCCATGGGGAGCGCCGGCGTGGAATCGCCAGTCGGTGGTTCAAGAAGTGAACCACTGAATGCGCATTGCCCTGCTCCGCCGTTCCGCTTCGGGTTGGCCATTCCCCACCCATGATGCACCCCGCGCGTTTTTCCACCTGTCTCGCCCTCGCTGCCTGGATGGGAGTCGCGAGTACCGCCATGAGCCGCCCCACCCGATGGGTCCAGTTGCCGTCCATTCCCGACGCAGAAGGGTTCGCCGGATCCTTCGTCGGCACGAGCCAGCACGCGCTGATCGTGGCCGGCGGCGCGAATTTTGCCGGCAAACCGCCGTGGGCCGGGGGGCGGAAGATCTGGTACGACACGGTTTACGTGCTCGAACAGCCCGGCGGGCCCTGGCGGGTTGCCGGGCACCTCCGGCAACCGCGCGCCTACGGCGTCTCGGTTTCCACCCCGGAGGGCGTCGTATGCGCCGGGGGCGGCGACGAGCGGTCCAACGTGGCGGAAGTCGTGCAGGTGTCGTGGAGCGACGGCTCGCTGCGTGAACACCCGCTGCCACCGCTGCCACGCCCGTGCGCGTTTGGAGCCGGTGCGCTCGTAGGCGACACCCTTTACGTCGTCGGCGGCATCGAGACGCCGAACGCCACGACCGCACTGGCATCCGCGTGGTCGTTGGACCTCGCGGCTCGGCATTCCGGCTGGAAAACCCTGCCCCCGCTGCCAGGTCCCGGTCGGATCCTTCCCGTCGCAGCCGCCGGGCCGGAAGCGTTCTATGTGTTCAGCGGCGCGTCACTCCATCCCGATGCGAGCGGCGCGGCGGTCCGGACGTATCTGCGCGACGCGTACGCCTACACGCCCGGCAGCGGCTGGCGGCGGCTCGCCGACCTGCCGCGGTCGGCGGTGGCCGCCCCCTCGCCGGCACCCCGCGGCCCGGACGGCCGGCTCTACGTCATCTCCGGTGACGACGGCACAAAATTGAGCCTGTTCGGACCGCATCACCCCGGATTTCCCCGCGACGTACTCGCCTACGACCCGGCCACCGACACCTGGCACGCCGCCGGCATCGCGCCCTTCTCGCGCGCCACCACGGCCACCGCGCACTGGAACCATGCGTGGGTCGTGCCGAACGGTGAACGCATCCCTGGCATCCGCAGCCCCGAGGTCTGGGCGTTTCATCCCGATGGGGAACACCGCTGACGATCCGCAACCCGGCCGGCCGCCGATGCGGCCAACCGCCGCGAAATGGCTGGCCGTCGGCCTGCTCTGGATGGTTGCGCTGCTCAACTACCTGGACCGGCTGACGATCACGACGATCCGGGTTCCGCTGAAGGCGGAGATCGCGATGACGGATGCGCAGTTCGGCCTGCTCACTTCCGTATTCCTGTGGGTGTACGGCGCGTTCAGTCCGTTGGGCGGCTACGTCGCCGACCGTTTCAGCCGCCGCGGCGTCATCATTCTCAGCCTCTTCATCTGGTCGGGCGTGACCTGGCTGACCGGTCACCTGCACACCTTCGACCACCTGCTGCTGGCGCGGGCGGCAATGGGCATCAGCGAGGCCTGCTATATTCCCGCCGCACTCGCCCTGATTTCCGACTATCACCGCGGGCGGACGCGATCCCTGGCCACCGGCATCCATATGAGCGGGATTTACGCGGGCGCGGCGCTCGGCGGGCTCGGCGGGGTGATTGCCGAGCACTTCGGCTGGCGGTCAGCGTTCGGCCTGCTGGGGGGCGTGGGCGTCGCCTATTCCATCGTGATCATCCTGTGCCTGCGCGACGCCCCGGAAAGCACATCGGACGATCGCGTGACTCCCGAAGCCAGCCGACGCTCGCTTGCGGCGGCGCTGCGCGAGCTCGCGGGGAGCCGCGCCTTCGCGGTGCTGCTGGTGATCGACGGGCTGGTCGGCGTCGCGAATTGGGGAATCTACGGCTGGCTGCCGACGTATCTGCAGGAACAGTTCCGGCTCGGCCTCGGCACCGCCGGCATGACCGCCACGGCCTACATCCAGGTGGCGTCGTTTGCCGGCGTGCTCGCCGGCGGATGGGTGGCGGACCGATGGAGCCGAACCCAACCCGACGCGCGGGCACGCGTGCCGGCGATCGGCTTCTGCGTCGTGGCGCCCCTCCTTTACCTCGCGGCCACGACGCACACGCTGCCCGTGGCCATCGCGGGGCTGCTCGCGTTCGGGCTGGGGCGGGGTTTCTTCGATGCCAACCTGATGCCGATCGTGCGCTCGGTCATCGACGAGCGATTCAGCGCCACGGCGTACGGCCTCCTGAACCTCGTCAGCGTCTTCCTCGGGGGCGCGATGGTGTACGTCGGTGGTTCGCTCCAGGATGCGCGGGTCGGCCTGAACCGGGTCTTCCAGGTTTCGGCGGTCGGACTCCTCGCGGTCGGCCTGCTCCTCTTCGCGATCCGGCGGCGTCCCGGATTGCGTTCCGCGGCCGGGCTCGGGCAAAACGAACCCGCTTCCCCATGACCCTCCTGCCGCACCGCACCGTTGCCAGCCAGCTCACGGCGCAACTGCGGGCGGAAATCCGCAAGGGCACCTGGCGCGGCTGGCTGCCGGCCGAGCGGTCGCTGGCGCAGCTCGTGCACGCCAGCCGCAACACGCTCCGCACCGCGCTGGAGCAGCTCGTCTCCGAAGGCGTCATCGAAATCCGCCACGGCATCGGCGCGCGGATCCGCCCCGCCGCGCTCGCCGGCGTCCCCTCCGAGCCGAGCCGCACGATTGGCATTCTGGTGCCGGACGCGATCGGCAGCCTGCGCCCCCTCCTCGCGTTGTGGATCGACGAGCTGAAGGACCTGCTGGTCGAGGAAGGCTGGCGGGTGAGGGTTCACGACGGCCGCCAATTCTACCAACGCCAGCCCAACCGCGCGCTGGAGCGGCTGACGGCCCAGCATCCCCATGACGCGTGGGTCCTGACCCTGTCGTCCGAACCGATGCAGCGCTGGTTCGCGCGGCACGCCGTGCCCTGCCTGGTCGTCGGTTCGGTCTACCCGGAGATCGCACTGCCCTTCGTCGATCTCGACTACCATGCCGCCTGCCGGCACGCCGCCGGCGTGCTGCTGCGGCTCGGCCACACGCGGCTGGCGTTGCTGAACCGCGAGTCGCGCCGGGCGGGCGACGTGGACAGCGAGCGCGGGTTCACCGAATCCGTGCGCTCCCTCCCCGCCGGGGACGTGTCGGTCCAGATCGCCTACCATCGCGACGACGTCGACTCGGTGAATCACGCGCTGGGGCGGCTGCTCGACCGGCCGGCCGCGCCAACCGCCATCGTGGTGAGCAACTCCTACGCCTATCTCGCGACCGCCAGCCTCCTGGCCCTGCGCGGGCTCCGGATTCCCCGCGACATTTCGTTGATCTCCCGCGACGACGATCCGTTCCTGCGGGCGCTCGCGCCCGCCCCCGCGCGCTATGTGGTCAGCCCGCACACGTTCGCGACGCGGATCATCGGACCGGTGCTGCGGCTCGCGAACGGCGAGCCGGTCACCAGCAAGGCCGTCCGGCTCCTGCCGAAGTACGTGCCGGGCGGATCGGTCGCGTCGCCGCGGCGCTGAGCCGGGTCAATCGGCCGGCGCGGTCCGGGCCGCAAACCGGGGGTAGCCAATCGTGTTGAGCTCCTGGCGGAGCCGGGCCATCGCATCGTGACCGGGCGAACGCAGCGGCAGCCGGACCGGACCGCAATCCACCCCGAGGTCCGCCATCAGCATTTTCGACGCGGCGAGGTGCGTGACGCCGGCGCGGTTGCACAGGTCGATCATCCGGATCGCGGTCGCCTGGAGTTCGCGGGCAGCCGGGAGTTCGCCGCGCCGATAATGCTCGATCAGCCGCAGGTAGAGCGGCGCCGCATAGTTGTAGGTGCTGCCGACCGCCCCCTGCGCACCACGCTCGAGGCCCTCGATCAGCTTCTCGTCGCGGCCGAAGAGAATGTCGAACCGGCCGTTGTCGAACCGGACACACGCCTCGTAGTCCGCCAGGTCCTCATAGGTGAACTTGATGCCGGCCAGGGACGGGATCATCGGCGCGGCGCGCTCGAGAAACCCCGCCATCGGCAGGTCGACGCCCGTGAGCGACGGAATATGATAGAAGTAAAACGGCAGATGCGGCGCCGCGGCGGCCACGGCCGCACACCACTCCGCCAGCTCCTCATTCGTCCGGGGCCGAAAAAAATAGGGAGCCACCGCGGAAATCGCGGCGGCGCCGATCCGCGCCGCATGGCCGGCCAGCCGCGCGGCATTGGCCAGCGACGTGTGGCCGACGTGCACGATCACCCGCAGTGCGTCGCCGGCCGATTCCATCCATTTTTCCGCCACCGCGAACCGCTCCTCGAGCGTGAGTGAGGTCCCCTCCCCGGTGGTGCCGCAGACGAAGGCGGCAGTGACCCCGTTGGCGCGCAGCAACGCGGCATAGGGCCCGATCGCGGAGAGATTCAGCGACCCGTCGGCGTGGAATGGCGTGAAAGGCGCGGCGACCAGGCCGCGAAATCGAGTGTGCATGGACGAGGATCAAGGGGTGTGCGACGGCGCGGGGATCAGGGTGGCCGTCGAAAAGCGCGCAAACGCGATGCGCTCGTACGGACGCCGCTGGCCGAGTTCGTAAAGGCAGCCCGCGGTGTGGTCGCCGAGGGCGACGAGGCAGGAGTACGCCGCCGGGCCGTCATGAAGCACGAGCCCCGGCGACCACGTTTTGGCGCCGTCGGCACTCGCGCGCACCGTCATCCGGACCCGGCGCCTCGGGTCCGCCGGATTCGAAAACAGCAGCAGACCCGACGCCTCGTCCGCGATCACGCTGCCCTGGCAGACGGGATCGACCAGGGCGGTCGCATCGCGCGCGGGACTCCACGTCGTGCCGCCGTCGTCGCTCGTCGCCTCAGCGCGGCAGTGATGCCCCCGGTACGAACGCATGTTGAGCAGCAGGGTCCCGTTCGTTCCCGGAAGCTCCGCGACCTGGCATTCGTTCATCCCAGGTTCAACCACGCCGCCACCGTGCCAGGTGCGGCCGTCGTCATCCGAGTAGATCACGTGCGAGCCGCGAACAATCTCCCCGTTGGCGGCGACCCGGGAATGATCGCAGGGCACGACCAGGCGCCCGGCGTGCGGACCCCGCCGCAGCTGGATCCCGATTCCCGGACCCGTCGCATACCATGTCCAGGCAGGATCCTTGACGTCGGCCGTGATCTCGGCCGGCGCCGACCAGTGCGCGCCCTGGTCGTCGGAGTGCAGCACCCAGACCGTGCGGGTGCCGCGCGCCCTGCCCCGGCTGAGCGCGGATTCGTGGTCGAGACCAAGATTGTGAGTAGCGAGGAGCCAGATCGTGCCGGTTGAGCGATCGACCACCGGACAGGGGTTGCCGCAGGTATTCGGCCCGTCGTCCCAGAGCACCTGCACCGATCCCCAGGAACGACCGCCGTCGGCCGAGCGCCGGAGCAGCAGATCGATGTTGCCGGCATCCCCACCGCTGTCCTTCCGTCCCTCGCAGAAGGCCAGCAGGGTGCCATCCGCCGCCCGGATCACCGCCGGAATCCGGTAACTGTGATATCCGCCCTGGCCGGCGACGAAGACGTCCGTCTGTCCGGCGGCGAACGACGCGGCGGACGGTGCAACCGGCTCCGGCGGGGTTGCGACCGCGTCGATCCTCACCAACGTCACGCCGTGCCGCGGCACGAGAGCGGTGAACTGGTCGGCGAATGTCCCAAGATTCCGCTGGCGCCAAAGGTCGCGTACGCGGTGTGCGCCCGAAAGCCCGAGCTCGGACCAGCGCGCGGTCACGTCCGCCGGCAATTCGCCGCGGTTGAAAAGGCCGACCGCCATCGCGCCGTCCGCCAGCGGCCGCGCCCACACTTCCACATCGCGCCGCCGCATCACGCGACGGGCGGGGCGTCCCAGCGGATCCTGGTCGACCGCAATGACCTCGTCGTTCGTCAGCAGTCCGCGCGTGAACGGGTCCAAATGCGCGAGATCACAACCGATCAGGAGGGGCGCCGCGAGCAGCGACCAGAGTGAAACATGCGTGTACTGTTCGTCAGGCGTCAGCGCGGTCGGATGCAAACCCCGGCCCCAACCGACCCGGCCGACGACCAGCATATCGGGATCATTCCACCGCCCTGGTCCGGCATCGGCGCCCGGTCCATCCTGCGAAAAGCCGATGCCCGACATGCTGGGCCACGAGTCCACGATATCGCGCGTCGTTCGCCACAAATTGCCGCCGACCTCCCCGCCCCAAGTCCAGACATCGCCCTGGCCATACTGGCAGAGGCTAAAAACGATGTCGCGCGGCTGCGCCCGGAGCGCCCGGGCCATCGCGCGATACGGCCTTTCCAGTTCCGCACGTGAACCATCAGGCGCAAGGTAGCGATAGGTGCACCAGTCGTATTTCAGGTAATCGAAACCCCACGCCGCGAATTGCGCCGCATCGTCCGACTCGTGCTGGAAACTGCCGGTGCAGCGGCCGCACGTCAGGGGCCCCGGCGAGCTGTAGATTCCGGCCCGCAGGCCGAGGGCGTGGATTTCCGCCACCAAGCCGGCCAGGTCGGGAAAACGACGATTCGGCTGGATTCGTCCCGCGCTGTCGCGTGCCCGCCCGCGCAGCGTGGGATCATCGTCCGGCGGAATCTTGACCGGAAGCAGCCCCTTGGCCCGCGCGCGCCGGGCGAGTTCCGCCCAGACGGGATCGCTGGGCGGCGGCCGCGTCATCCAGTAGTCGTCGATGTTGACATAGGTCCAGCCATGCTGCGCCAGACCACTCCGGACCATTCCCTCCGCCGCCGCCCGGATGTCAGCGGCATTCACGTCCTGGCCAAAGCAGTTCCAGCTGTTCCAGCCCATCGGCGGTGTCAGTGCCAGCGTGTCGCCGACGACCAGCCGCAACGTGCGCGTGACCGCGCCGCGAGCGTTCCGTGCGCCGAGGGTAACCTCGTAATCGCCCTTCGTCCCGACCGCTCCCGTGATTTGACCGCTCACGGGATCAAGCGAGAGCCCGGGCGGAAGCCCGACCGCGGAAAACCTCATCGGCCGGATGCCCGTCGCCGCGATGGTATAAAGCACCGGATGTCCGGGTCGGACACCGAACACGACAGCCCCATGGATCCCCGGTTCGGAGGGCGGCGGCGGTGTCAGTGGGTACGGCGGCTCGAGGGCATGCGCCACCGCGCGAGGCGCCGCCCCTGCAAACTCGATCGTCGCGCCGCCCCAGGCCGAAAACGTGTCCAAGTGATCGGGTGACTGCACGAGCAGCACCAGGTCCTTGACTCCCGCGAGCGGCACGCTGACCTCTCGCGGCGGCTGACCCCGCGCGATCGGCTCGCCCGCGTAGAGCATCCGACCGTCACCCACGATTTCAAACCAGACCGGACCCGCCTCGGCAGAGTCATCTGTCACGCCGGTCCACGCATGAAGGTCCACCCCTGCGCCATCGAGGGCGATCTCCATGCGCGTGATGCCACGCGTCGCAAGTCCGTGCCCGAACTTGCGGCCACCGATCCGGATCGGGCCGCCCGTGACCGAGACATCAGGCTTCGGAGGGGGCGCGGTCGGGAAACGCAGGCTGTCAACCTGCGCCAGGTCGAGCGCCGAAACAAAAACCGTTCCGGCGTAGGCAGGGGATGCGCCCAGGAGCGCGAGGAACAGGCCCAGGGATCGTCTCATCAGGGATGCGATGCCGCCCCATCCGCGGGAGCGACGGACGCCGGGGTTGACGCAACCGGCGTGGGGTACCGGGCGTGCATGTGCCGGAGTTCGGCATCCAGTCGCCGGCGCAGGTCGTGCGCCTCGGCCGGATGTTTCGTGGATTCGTCCCGTTGCTCGGAAAGGTCGCCCGTCAGACGGTACAACTTGTCGTGGGGTGAATCATAGAAGTGCAACAACACCCAGTCTCCGCGCCGAATCGCCGATTGCGGGTGCGTCTGGCTGAGATGGAAGTCGTTGATTCCAACCCGGGCGAACGCCTTCTCGTAGCCAATCTCCGGATGATAGTAGGGGAAGTGCCAGGTCAAAACCCGGCCGAAATCTCCCTTGGTTTCGCCCAACCAGATGGGAAGATCATTGATCCCGTCGAGCGCGATGTGCGCCGGGGCCGGCGCACCGGTGATCGCGCAGAGCGTGGGCATGAGATCGCTGCCGATGATCGGCGCGCGGCTGGTCGTGCCGGCGGGCACGTGTCCCGGCCAGCGCACGATCCACGGTACACGGATGCCCCCTTCGTAGAGGCTCCACTTGCCCCCGCGCAACGGACCGTTCGCGGCGTACTTCGGATTTCCCCCGTTGTCGGAGGTGAAAATGATCACGGTGTTTTCCGCCAGCCCAAGTTGGTCGACGGCGTGAAGCAACTGCCCGACGAGATGATCCAGGGTCTCCACCATTGCGGCGTAGACGGCGCGGATCCGGGGCGTGCCCGGCGGTAGCCGTTCGGCGTACTTTTCCACCAGCCACTGCGCCCGCGAGCGGATCGGCTCGTGCACATAGTAGTGGCAGAGTTGCAGGAAAAACCGGTCCTGCCGGTGTCGACGAAGGAAATCGACCGCCAGGTCGGTCAGCTTGTCGTCACCGTAATCGCCCGGCGGCAGCGGTCCCATCTCCGAGGGTTTCCGGAACCGGTCGCCATAGGGATGGCTGCCGAATTCCATGTTACCCTCCTCGTAGCCCTGCTGCAGCGGACCGTGCGTGGGCGACCATCCCAGGTAGAACTGGTAGTGCTGGGCGAGGTGCCACTTGCCATAGAAACCGGTGACGTAGCCGGCCGGCCGCACCGCCTCGCCGAGCGTCACCTCCGACAGCGGCAGTCGGACTGGATAGGGCGGTGGATTGAGCGGATGTCCCTTCGGGAAGGGAGTGCCGGGCTTTTTGACCACGAATTCGAATCCGAGACGCGCCGGCGAGCGGCCGGTGATGATCGATGCCCGGGAGGCCGAGCAGATCGGAGCGGAGGCGTAACCCTCGGTGAACCGCATGCCCTGGGTGGCAAGCCGGTCGAGATTCGGAGTGTCGTGATCAGCGTTGCCGTAGCAGTGCAGGTCGCTCCAACCCAGATCGTCCGCCAGGATCAGAATCACGTTGGGCCGACTGGCCGGCGCCGCGCGCACCGCCTCGGGACATCGACCAAGCACCAGCAGCAAGACGAAGAGGACACCAAGGCCGCGGCGGGCGCGACCGGCGAAACCGCATCGGAGGGAAAGGACCATGGGATTTAGAACTGCACGCTGAGGGCCGCCCGCCATTCGCGGCCGGGATCGATCGTGTAACGGTAGGTGACGGCAACGTAGTAGATCTGGGTGTTGTCGAGCACGTTGTTCACGTTCAGCGCGAGGTTGTAGATAAACCGGCTGTGCTGCGGCCGGAACCGGTAGTTGACGCCGGTATCGATCCGCCACCATGCAGGCGCCGGGCCCCACGCGATCTCCTTCCGGGTCGACGAGACGGTCAGCGGGCGTTCGCCGGTGTAGATCGTGCCGAGATTGAAGCTAAGTCCCTTGAGCCTTCCCGTCGTGAAGTTGTACCGGTTGAACAGGGTGAAGCGGTGCCGCGGCTGCAGGTCCTTCGGCACGCCGGTGATGTCATTGCGGGCATCCGTATAGGCGTAGCCACCGAACGCCAGCCATCGGTCCGTAATCCGCGTGTTCAGGCTGAGTTCGAACCCGGTGCTGCGCTGCCCATTCAGCTGGATGTAGTAGCCCGACCCGCTCGGCTTGTCCGGATCGGCCTGCGTCACGTGATTCTGCAGCAGGTCGAAATAGTCGACCAGCCCGGTCACGCGACCCTTGAGGAAGCTGAAGCGCAGTCCGACCTCCTTCTGTTTTCCCTGCTCGGGTTGGAGCGGCGGAGCGTCATCGGGATTCACGCGATACTCCGGCGAGAACGACGTGTTCAGGTTGGCATAGAGCGAATAGGTATGCGCGGCGTTCAAATGCCACACCGCACCGAAGCTGCTCGTCGTCGCGTCGGCCGTCGCGTAGCTGGTGGGGGCGGAGGCGAGGAGCACCTTGTTGGGGAACGCGCCGCTGGTGAAGGAGATCGTCTTCCGCGCGTAGTGGGAGTGGCGCAGGCCCGCCATGAGATAGAGACGATCATGCACGAGCGAGAACACGTCATTGGCGTAAAAATCCAGGTTCGACGTGTAGGTTTTCGAGTAGGTGTTCAGGTACACCGGTGGCCGATTCGCGAGGTCCGGGACGGGCAGGGTGGCGCCGGGCTCGAAGAGATTTATCGGCATCAGCAGGTTTGTGTTGTAACCGGCGAGCTGCGGATCGTCGACGAACTCCGCGTAGGTGAGGTCGGGATAGAGGTTCAACAGGGGACCGGCCTTGCTGTCGGCGAGCCGTCCGTCGCCGGTGAGGCTGGCGCCCGTGAGCCCCCCGTTGTTGCGCGACGAGAGGTACTGCTGGTTGAGGTCGTAAACCTGAATCCAGCCCTGCCCCAGCAGCAGCCGATGACGCAGCGGGCCGGTGTTGACCTTCCAGACCAGTTCGTTCCGCGCCCGGTAGTTGTCCGTGGCCTCCGGCCATTTCCGCCATCGCCGAGGCATCAGCACCGTATCACGAAGGATCGTGATCGCGTCGGACATCGGCTGCGTCTCGACGATGTTCGAGCGTTTGCTCTCGAATTGCACCTGCGAGCGAAATTGGAGGTTGTCCGTGAACGCGTGCCGCAGATCAAGGGATGCCACCTGACGCGTGTTGCGGCGGTAGTCTTGGGGGCTGATCCAGGCGATCCGGCGCGGCATGACACGGAACACGCCGTCGCCGGTCACCATGCCGATCGGGTTCCCGCCGTGGACGGGCGTCTCCCAACTCGCCTGGTTGTCGCGGAAATCGTAGAAATACTCCGCCACCAGGGTCGTGTCCGGGCCAATGTTCCAGCGGAGCGACGGGGCGATGCCATTCTCGACGCGACGCTGTCCGAACCAGGTCCGGCCGCGGTCCAGGATGCCGGTGATCCGGAACGAGAGCCGCCGGTTGAACCACGGCAGCGCGCCGTGATTGTAGTCAAGCTCGGTCCGGGTGGAATGCCCATCGCTGGCGATGACCCGCAGGGAGGCTCGCCGGGTTGGCTGCGGCTTCTTGGTGATCCGGTTGAACGTGCCACCATAACCGCCCGCCCCATAGAGCACCGCGGCGGGCCCCCGGATGATCTCGACGCGCTCGATGTTCGCGAGCGGCTGGGACCCGAACCCGCTGGTCTGGGCGAAACCATCGAGAAAATTGGTGCCGACGCTGCCGGAGCCCCGCGCCATGAATCCGTCGTTCTCGGTCGTCTTCACCGCGCTCGGCTCGTAGGCGAGCAACTGCGAGGTGTCGGTCGCCATCAGATCATCAATGAACTGCTGGTTGAACACCGTGACGTTCATCGGGATGTTCTCGATCGGCGTGTTCATCCGCGTGACTTCCGCAGCATTCGTCGACTGATACCCGATGTCACGCGACGTGCTGACCTCGAAGACCGAGAGATGGACCGGGTCGTCCTTGCCGGACGGCGCGGATGGGGCGGTTTGGGCGCGGCCCGACAACACGCCGAGCGCGGCGGCCAGGGCGATGGGGAAACGTGAACGTGAAGGAGACATGGGGGAGCCAGCAGTGGGGGTGGGGTGAAACGCGGCGACGGCCGCATGCCGGTTACCTCGCCAGCACGGATGGCGCGCGCCAAACCGAAACCAGTGGTTCTTTTTTTTCACCATCGCGGCGAGGTCGATCCGACGCTCAGGTGCAGGAGTTCCACGGCTCGATAAGAGCCGGTCCGACGCCGGCAGCGATTGCCGAACGCAGCAGAGGCGAAAGCCGGCGCCTCAGGCAACCGGCCGGCTCGGGAAACCCGGCCGCCGAGCGCGACCCGACCCGGCCGGGTCAGGGCACGCCGATCCGATGGAGCCAGATGAGGGCGTCGTGCGGCCAGGCGCGGGCCTCGAGCGTGCAACGCAGGCCGTAGCCGTGCCCGCCGGTGCGGTAGAGCAGGAACTCGTTGGGCACACCGGCCCGGACGAGGGCGGCATGGTAAAGCTTGCTGCCCGCCACGAACGCATGGTCGTCCTCGTTGTGCACGATCAGGGTCGGCGGAACCTGGCCGTCGACCGGCAGGTCCGGCGCGAGCCGGCCGTCGTGCTCGAGGTAAGCGGGATACACGAGGACCGCGAAGTCGGGCCGGCAGCTCTGTTCGTCGGTGGCATCGACCGGCGCATACGTGCGCTCCGGCGCGGTGCTGACCTTCGCACCCAGGTTGCCGCCGGCGGAGAAACCGATGACGCCGAGCCGGTGCGGATCGATGTTCCAGGCTGCGGCGTTCGCTCGAGCCAGGCTGAGCGAACGCTGCAGATCCTGCAGCGCGCCCGCGCGATTGTGCGGCACGCGGTATCGCAGCACGACGGCGGTGATCCCCGCCGAATTCAGCCAGGCCGCGATCTCGTTCCCCTCCTTGTCGTACACGACGTAACTGTATCCGCCACCCGGGCACACAATCATCGCCGGCGCGGGTTTTGCACCCTTCGGCGCCGGAAACACGCTCAGCGTCGGCCGGCTGATGTCGGTGAGCCGGTGCACGTGATCGCCGCGCGGCGGGAGCAAATGTTCGGGTGCGGTCGCCCCCTGGCCCGGCATCCGGCCTTCCGGCCACACCGCGACGGTCTCCACGGCGGCCGGCGCTGCCGCGTCCGCGACCGGAGCCGTCTGCAGTTCCAGCATCGCGCGGGCGAAACGCGCTCCGAACTCCCGCTGGGCGTCGGCCGAGAAATGCAGCCGGTCGCCACGATCGCCCAGCCCGGCGGTATCGGCATATCCGACGCCGGGCACATCGGCCGGAATCCGCCGGATCGCGGCCCGGACCATGTCGACATACGGATATTTCTCCGCCGAAAGAAAGCCGCCGATCTGGCCGACGACCACCGGGAGGTCGGGCAACCCGAGGTCGCGCCGCAAGTCCGCCAGCATTCCCGCGAGGCGCGTCTCATAGGTTGCGGCGTCCTTTTCGCTCGTCGTGTCGGATTCTCCCTGCTGCCACAGGACTCCCTTGATGACACCCGAACGAGCCGCGACCGCGGCCAGGTGGAGCGCCCGCTCATAGAGATCGCCGCCTTTCACCCACCGCCGCAGCGGCGTGCCGCCAACGGCACACGGCACGAGTCCGATCGTGACGCCCGGCCGCGCCTTCAGCATCGCCACCGCAAAGGGAATTCCCGGTCCGGCGCCGGGCGGAATCCGTCCCGTCTGGGGAAAGATTGGATCGCGCGCGATCACCCACCGGTCCTTGGCGTCCAGCGCCAGCACGTGCGGGTGATCCACCTGTTCGCCGAGTTTGCGGGTGTCGCGTCCGGCCATGTTCGACTGGCCCATCAACAGATAGATGTCGAACTGCTCCCGCGCCGGCGGATTCACGACCGGGGCGGAGGCGGGCGACGCAATCGCCGCCCGAGTCGCAATCACTCCGCAGGTGATCGCCGGAAGGATGCAGCCGAAAACAAGCGGGAGGCAAAGGTGGAGGCGTGGAATCACACCTGAGCGCAACAGGAACACCGCGACCGGATCAAGCCCGACCGCTGTCGGATGGTCAGCCGGTGCGCTTCAGGCCACCTGCCCGCTGCGGTGGGGAACGCCGTGGCTGAAATCAAGCCGGTCGGCGTACACCGTCTTCGGCTGCGATTCACGCTGCGCGCGCTGGGCGTCGAGCTGCGCCCGGAATTCCTGCGGGGCGACGCCCTTGTGCTGCTTGAAGACGCGGGCGAAATACGCCGGATCGGAGAAGCCGCTGGCGTAGGCGATTTCCGAAATCGTCAAGGCCGTCGTCTCGAGCGCCAGGATCGCCCCCTCGATCCGGATCCGCTGGATGTAGTGCGTCAGCCGCTCGCGGGTCTCGGTGTGAAACAGGTGCGAGAGATAATCCGCCGAGCAGCCGAGCTTCGCGGCGATGTCCTGGACGCTCAGGTCGGGATTCGAGAACTGCTCGCGGACGAGGCATTTCGCCTGGAACACCTTGCCGATGTCGCCGTTGAGGTTGCCCGTGCCGGTCTCGACGATGTTGCGGAAGAGGCCAAGCAGCGCGAGGAGGAAGCCCTTCACCACCGCGTCGCGCGCGGGCGCCTGCATCGCGTGCGCATGGACGAGGCTGTTGGTCAGGGTGAGAAAGACGTCGAGATTCGGCGCGTCGAAGAACTCGATCGCCTCGATGTCGGGCCGGCGCGGCGCGGCCTCGTAGGCGAAATGGAGGCTGATCGTGTTGTTGTAGAACCCCGCGACGAGATTGCGGAAAGCGTGATCGGGTTCCGAATACACGACCTCGCCGTGCGGCACGCCGGCGGGGACGACGCACATCTCGCCGGGACCGACCTCGAAGTGCTCGCGCGGAAACCGAAAATCGGTCCGCCCGCGCAACTGCAGGAAGATCTCCGGACGATAATGATAGTGCATGCCGCGGAGATTCGACACCGGCCGAACCTCGCGCGGGATCCGGAGCCGAAGCTGGCCGCGTTCCGCCTGCTTGATGCATCCGTCGAAAACGGCCCGCATCTCAGCGCGGTCCTGATGGCTCAGCGTCCTGGCATCGAAAAGGGCGTTCATGGGGAAGGGGAACCGCGTGAACGGCTAAGACTGTAGTTCCATCCGTTGAGAGGTCGGATCACCGGGGTTTGCCCGGGTACGGTCGCGCATTTTTGCCTTAACACAACCGAATTTCGGACCGGCCGAATGCCGCCTAGGAATTATCCTCCCCTTCTGGGAATTTTCCGCTTGAGGCGCGGGACGGCCCCGAGGGGACCGGCCGCTTATGCCGGGAAGCATGAGGACTGATTCCGCCCCCGAATCTCCCGGTCCTCACTGGCACTTGCGTAACTTGTCCGTAGCGTGCCGCACACCCGGGCCCTCCGAGCCGCGCGAATCTTACCGACCATGAACCACCAACCTGCCGCCCACGATCAGCCGGGCACGATGCAACCGCCGGGTGCCGGCGCCCACGCAGGCCACGGTCATGGCCACCACCACGGCGCGACGGTGTCCGGCGGTCTCCCCCCGCCCGACGAGATCGTCTACATGGGCCTTCCCCACGAACGATATCTGCGGCCGCGGTTGTGGGTGGCCCTGGCGTTCGGCGTACCGGTGATCCTGCTGGCGATGGGCGAAATGATCGCCCCGGGGCTCGTGCACCGGCTCGATCCGGCGCTGATCCGGTGGGCCGAACTGATCCTCGCCACGCCGGTTTTCTTCTGGGCGGGCGCACCGCTCAACCGCCGCTGGTGGTATTCGCTCCGGGAGCGTGACACCAACATGTTCACGCTGATCGTCACCGGCACCGGCGCCGCGTACCTCTTCAGCCTCGCCGCGGTCCTGTTCGGCGACCGGTTCCCGCCCGCGCTGCGCACAGCGCACGGCGTCCCGTTGTATTTCGAGGCCACGGCGTTCATCACCGCGATCGTGCTGCTTGGACAGATCCTCGAGCAACGCGCGCATTCCCGCACGGACGCGGCGATCCGCGCCCTGATGGATCTGGCGCCGAAGACAGCCCACCGCCTCCGCGCCGACGAAACCGAGGAGGACGTGCCGGTCGACTCCGTCCAGGTCGGCGACCGGCTGCGGGTGCGCCCGGGTGAGAACGTGCCGGTGGACGGCGCCGTGACCGGCGGGGCGAGCGAACTCGACGAGTCCATGCTGACGGGCGAGCCGCTCCCGGTGTCGAAAAAAACCGGCGACGCGGTCAGCGCCGGCACGCTGAACACCACGGGCTCGTTCGTGTTCCGCGCGGAACGGGTCGGACGCGACACGCTCCTCGCGCAGATCGTGCGGCTCGTCCAGGAAGCGCAGGAAAGCGAGGCGCCGATCGCGCGGCTGGCCGACCGCGTGTCGGCGTGGTTCGTGCCGACGGTCGCCGTCATCGCGACGGTGACGTTCGTGACCTGGGCGGCGATCGGGCCGGAGCCGCGCTTCCTGCACGCCTTGCTCAATGCCGTGGCGGTGCTGATCATCGCGTGCCCCTGCGCCCTCGGACTCGCCACGCCCGTCTCCCTCGTGACCGGGATCGGTCGCGGCGCGCGCGCGGGAATCCTCGTGAAGGACGCCGCGGCGCTGGAGCGGCTTTCCGGCGCAACCACGCTGCTGATCGACAAGACCGGAACGCTGACGGAAGGGAAACCCGAGGTCTCGGCGATCCGGGCGTCGGAAGGATTCGGTGAAGCGGAGGTGCTGGCGCTGGCGGCCGCGGCGGAGGCGCCGAGCGAGCACCCGCTCGCCCGGGCGATCGTGCGCGCCGCCGCCGCGCGCAATGCGGCCACCGGCACGGCCGATGAGTTCACCGCGCAGCCCGGCGTGGGCGTGAGCGCGCGAGTCTCCGGACGAAGCGTCGAGGTCCGGCGCGCCGGCGGCGAATCCGGCGCCGGCCATGGCACCGCGGCGGCATCGACACTGGTCGAGGTCGTCGTGGACGGACGGGTCGCGGGGACGATTGCGCTCGCAGACACGATCAAGACCACCACCCCCGGCGCGATCACCGAGCTGCAGCGGCTGGGCCGGCGGGTGGTCATGGTCACCGGCGATCGCCAGGCGGCAGCCGAGGCCGTCGCGCGCACCCTGGGGCTCGATGGTTTTCACGCGGCGATCACCCCCGCCCGGAAACAGGAACTCGTGCGCGAGCATCGGCAACGCGGCGAGCGGGTCGTGTTCGCAGGTGACGGCATGAACGATGCGCCGGCCCTCGCCGCCGCCGACGTGGGGATCGCGATGGGCACCGGCACCGATGTCGCGATGGCCAGCGCCGGGCTCGTCCTCGTGCACGGCGACCTTGCCGCCCTCGTCCGCGCCGTGCATCTCAGCCGTGCGACGCTGCGGAACATCAAGCAAAACCTCTTCTGGGCGTTCGCCTACAACCTCGCCGGGCTGCCCGTCGCCGCCGGCGTGCTCTATCCGTTCACCGGGTGGCTGCTCAACCCCATGATCGCAAGCATCGCCATGAGCCTGAGCTCGATCACGGTGGTTTCGAACGCGCTCCGCCTCCGCCAAGTGCGCCTGTAGGGGCGAACCGGACGGCCCATGCGGTGCCCGCCGTTGAGCTCGCACCTCAAGCGCGTTCCGCATCGCGCCGGATGACCGCCGGTGCCGGTTCAAGCCATGGGACGCTGTTTGACGGTCGCGGCCGTCCGCGCATGGTTGACCTGTCTCCACGCTCGGGCGACGTCAGAAATGCAAGGGCCCACTCGCTAGTTTTTCCCGAATTCAATTGAAACCATCACCCCCGCAAGGCCGTCGCACGGGTCACCCACTATGAATAAGCTCATCCAACTTCCCCTCCTGCTCTGCGGAGTGCTGTTGCTGGGCGCATGCAGCACCGTCGACAGCCGGATCAACCAGAAGTCAGCCGTCTTCAACAGCCTCGACCCCAATACCCAGGCCACGATCAAGAACGGCGACATCGCGCTCGGCTACACGCCCGACATGGTCTACATGGCGCTCGGCCAGCCTGACTTGAAACGGAATCGCATCACCTCCGGCGGCGAGACCGAAACCTGGATCTATCGCTCCTATTACGATGGGTACGACGGCCCGATGTTCGTCGGCTATCATCGCTGGTTTGCGCCGTATGGCGGCTTCTATCGGTTCTATTGGGAGCCGGCGCCGATCGATTACCGGGGCGTGCCGCAGGACGATATCCGCGTCACGTTCAAGAACGGCCGGGTGGTCATGATCGACCAGGCGAAAGCCTGATCGCATTGCGGATTGGGGATTGCGGAATGGGGACCGCAGAAATGCGGACTGCGGACGGAATAATCGCGGACTGCAGATTGCGGATTGCGGATTGCCCAATCCTGCCATGTCGCGGAATTGAAGGCGCGCCCCGGGGAGTCCTGAACTCCGCAATCCGCATTCCAAAATCCGCAATTCCCAGGTCCTCGCTGGTCGTGCAACTGCGATTATTTGATGTAGGCGCAGTGACCTCACCGCGCGCTGCCTCATTGCCTTGAGGGCCGGGCCGCGGGGCGCATCAGGCGATTTGCCTTTGCGTCGGCGACCCGCACGCTGCTTGGTTCCAAATCGGCCGTCGCCTCCCGCGATGGCGGGGCTGACCGCCC
>DASZYH010000189.1:0-13159 GCA_035545515.1 Opitutaceae bacterium | reverse complement strand
CGCGTACTGCGACGCCACCGCCTGCGCGGTGCGGGCCACCCGCTCCCGCAACTCGCGCGGCGCCACCACCTCCGCCGCCGCGCCCCAGCCGAGCACCCACCGCTCGACCTCCGGCAGCGCGCCCAGCCGCATTCGCAGTTCCACGCGCCCGTCGGGCAGCTCCTCCAGCGCCTGCGATTCGTGCCACTCGCGCTCGCGCACCCGGTCCGCCGCGTCCGCCGCGAACCGGATCACGACGAGATGATTGCCGCGGCCGCCCAGCACACCCAGCGCGCTGGCGAAAAACGTCTCCGGCGAAAAATCCGCCGGCTTCACGAATTTCCGCGCCGTCGGCACCACCTTGCTGATCCGCGGCAGCGCAAACGTCCGCAGCGCGTCGCGCTCGAGGTCGAACGCGATCAGGTACCAGAGGTTCTCGCGGTTCGCGAGGTGGTACGGCCGCACGCTGCGCCGCGCCGCCGCCGCATCGCCGGGCTTCCGGTACGCGAACTCGATCTCCTCCTGCCGGAGCACCGCCCCGCTCAGCGCGTTGAACACCGCGAGGTCCGTCCGCCCCAGCCCGACGTTCTTGAACGACACCGCCCGCAGCTCGTCCGCCGGCGAGAACGAGATCCGGTCCCGCAGCCCGCCGGCCAGTTTTTCGAACGCGATCTCCAGCGAGCGGTGAAACGGCGTGCCGCGGTACTGCTCCAGCGCCCGCTGCGCGACGAGCAGCGCCAGCAGCTCGCCCTCGGTCACGTGCACGGTCGGGAACGACGTCACCGGGTGCGTGTAGCGGTACGCCTGGATCTGCGCGTCGAACTCGATCGGCAGGTCGAGCCGGTCGCGCATGAATGCCAGGTCCCGCAACACCGTCTTCCGGCACACGCCCAGCACGGCCACGAGCTTGCTGCAGTTCGTCAGCGCGCCGCGCCGGAGTTCGTCGTGGATCCGGAGCATCCGTTCGAGGGGAGGGCGGGAAAGCTGCACGCGCGGCGTCATGTTGGTTACTTTAAGAAATTTCTGCCGTGGGACAAGCAATGTCCCACCCAGGGTGCTACGATCGCCGGCATGAAAACCGTTTCCCGTCCCAAGGAACGCCCCGCCGCGGTTGAGGTGCTGTGGTCGCACGCCGGCGTCTGCCGCCGCGTGACCGCCTGGCCCGCGGTCGCCTTCCAGCGCCGCTGCGGCGACGCCTGGATCCCCGATCACCCGGACGAGGGCTCGTTCGCCGCGGCCGCTGCCGACGTGCGCGAGCCGACCTGGCGCCGGTATCTCGATTTCCTCCCCGCCGCCGAGCGCAGCTTCGTGTCCCGGTTCCGTTTCGGCCGGCTCGAGGCGCTCCAGGTCGTCGCCCGCTGCCCCGCGCTGCTGCCCGTGCTGATGGAAATGCCCGCCCTCACCGTTTTCGTGTCCGCCCACGTCGCCCTGCGCGGCAGCCGCCGCCCGGGCTGGGACGAGATCGATGCGATCTTCGAGCGCGCCGGCGTGTTCGGCGTGCTGGAATGGCTCGGTCTGCCCGCCTCGCGCCAGACCCTCTCCGTCCTGGCGAACTTCGCCGATCCCGAGATCCCGCGGCGCTTCCTGGCGCCGTTGCGGACCATCCTCTGGGACGACAGCGCGCTCGGCGCGCTCGCGCGGTCCGACGTCGTGACGGACATCGACATCGCCCGCCACTGCCACGCCCTCGCGGCCTGACGCCGCCCCCGGCTCGGGCCTCAGCCCGGGTAGGGCGCGGAGTCCCTTCCGCGCCCCGGTTCGATGTAGGGCGGGGTCGCCTGACCCCGCCGCGCCTGGGACCGGAGTCCCTACCCGGAAGGCAGATCGAGACGCGAAACGGACTCCACGCCCTACCGGCCTGTGTTCAGGCCGCCCAGCCCTCCGTCGCCCGCCCCGCGGCTTCCTCCGCCTGCGGCTAATCGCCAAATCGTAGCATCATAAACCACTCCGGCTTAGCGGCTTGTCTTCGCCTGGCTTAATTTTCGCCGGCTCGCGCCGATGGGACCACGTGCCTCGCCGCTTGGTGGTGAGGCTGCTATCCACCCCAACACTTTCTACCATGCGCGCGCCGTCGAGCCACCGACGTTGCCGGCTGCCCCTTCCCCGGGCAGCTCGCGACGCCGTTTGCCGCCCCGCGCGCGCTGCGGCACCTGGATCCCTGGTTCAGAGCGGCGGTAGGTCGGCTTTTCCGCGTTCCTGAACTCCGTCGCACGCCCCCATGAAACTAGCCCGTCGATTGCTGAAAAGTGCCAGGTTGGGGAATGCCGCGTTCGCGTTCGTCGTCGTGGCGCTCGCCGCGTCGGCGCTCCTCCTTTACGTCCGCGCGGTGCTCCCGCCGGCGCAGGCGGACGGTCTCGTTTGGATTTCCATCGCGGGCGCACTCGTCGTCTTCGTGCTCCTCGCCGCCGGCGGCTGGTTTTTCATGCGGCGCAACGTCAGCGAGCAGGTCGGCGGCCGGCTCGACGCCCTGTCCGACGGCTCGGACCGCATCGGCTCGTACGCCGCCCAGGTCGCCCGCGATTCCAGTTCACTGGCGGACGTCACCTCCCGCGCCGCGTCCGGCATCGAGGAAATCGCCTCGACCGTCGAGGAGCTCGCCTCGATGACGCAGCGCAACGCCGACCACGCGCACCAGACCGACGAGTTGATGCAGCAGACGCGCACGACGGTCAGCGAGGCGGACACGTCGATGAAGTCGCTGCTCACCGCCATCCAGGCGATCCGCCGCCAGAGCGACGCCACCTCGAAGATCATCGAGACGATCGACGACATTGCCTTTCAGACGAACATCCTCGCCCTCAACGCCGCCATCGAGGCCGCGCGCGCCGGCGAGCACGGCGCCAGCTTCGCCGTCGTGGCCGAGGAGGTCCGGACGCTCGCGCGGCACGCCGCGGAGTCCGCCCGCAACACCGCCGGCCTGCTCGAGGACACCAACCGCGAGATCGGCCAGGCCGCCAACGTCGTCGACGAGACCAGCCGTCGCTTCGAGGACGTCACCAGCCGCGTCGCGAAATCCACCGGGTTCGTCTCCCAGATCGCCCAGGCCTCCCTCGAACAGGCGCGCGGACTCGACCAGCTCAACGATGCGATCGGCCGGATCGAGGGCGTCGTGCAGCAGACGGTCGCCAATGCGGAGCATTCGGCCGGCGCCGCCGAGCACATGACCGCCGAGACCGAGGCGATCGCCGGCGTCCTGGCCGAGGTCCGGGAAAACCTGCACCTCGAGCGGGGCGACGCCCCGGCGGCCGTCGCGGACACCTCCGGCCGGATGCACCTCCGCATCGCGGTCAGCTCGCTCGTCGCCGATTCGCTCGGCAAGTGGGCGCCGGACTCGTCGCCCCTGGAGATCGACCGCTTCAACAGCCCGCACGCCAACCGGCCGACGGTCGACCTGGTGCTGCAATTGCAGGCCCTCGCCGCGGCGGGGTTGGATTTTGATTACGAGCTTGCGCTCTACCCGAACCACGGCCGCGCGGTCATCGAGGCCCAGCAGGGCTACGCCGACCTCACGGCCGAGACCGTGTGGGACTCCGAGATCCAGGCCTCCGGCGGCTCGCTCCTGGCGAGCGCGCCCGTTATCCGGAACGGCGAGTTCGAGAAGGGCATTTACGTCCTGCCGACGAATTCACGGGTGCTCGGCGCGACGCTGCCGCAGCAGTTTGCGGACTTCGTGGGCGTGACGGTGTTCAACTGGAGCGTCGACGTGCGGATGCTGGAGAGCCTCGGGCTCAAGCGCCTGGAGAAGGCGAGTCGGGCGGAGAACATGTTCCAGCTCATCCGCGACGGCCGCGCCGACTTCGCGCTGCTGGAGTTCGCGGCGACGGGGGACATGAGCATCGAGAACAACGACGTGACGCTGGTGCCGATCCCGCAGTGCAAGGTGGCGCTGCCCGGCAGCCGCTCCTGGGTCGTCGCCCGCCAGTCGCCGCACGCGGCGACACTGATCCACGCCTTCGAGCACGGCATCGCGGCGCTGCACCAGCAGAACAGGATCGAGCGCGCGTACCGCGAATCCGGCTTCTTCCACCCGAAGGTCACGCACTGGCGCAACGTGTCGGCCAACGGCACGACCCGCGCCCGGGTGCGCACCGGCGAAGAAGGCGAAACCCTCGCCGCCTCCGCCGACTCGCGGTAGTTTTCCGCGACCCCGCGCGCGTAACCGCGCGTTCGCCGCCTGACCGCCTTCGCCGCGTGATCGCGCTTTTGCCGCGTGACCCCGTCTACGTCTTCGCTCGCCTGACCGCGCTTTCGCGCGCGTGCCCGCCTTCGACGCGCACCCATGCCTTCGCGCGCCCCTCGCGCCCCTGACCGCGTCTTCGCGCGGGTAGGGCTGGGACTCCGCTCCCAGCCACCCCTTCTATCGGAACGTTCCCCCTTCGTTGAGGCTACGGAAGGCAGGCCCTCCTTCGCCCGCGATCCACCCGAAACCGCTGTTGCCTGCGCCCAGGCCATGCGCGCCGCAACGCGTCAGCGCCGGCATTCGCATCGTCCGGTTGAACCGGCCGGCTTCGCACTCGTGGTAAAATAATATTGACGTACTACAATTAAACTTTACCACAATGATCCACGTTGCCGCCATGAACCCGTTCCATTCTCCAGCGCTCGCGTTCCAGCTTCCGGCACGCATCAAGGACAATCTCTCCTACGGCATGTTGGTGATCATCGCGGTCGCCGCGGTGTTTTGCGTGATCAAGTGCATCGAGGGCGCGGACATGCTTGATCGCGGGGAGGACGGAAAAAAGAAGATCTATTCGGGCATCGCGATCGGCGTCGCACCCTGGCTGGCGGTCGCGGCCTTTGAGATGACCGGGCTTTGGGGGGCGCTTGGGCTCGACTTGGTCCCGCAGGGCGTCGGGGCACTGCCCTCACAGCTCGTCGACGTGATCCAGCTGGCGTCGTGGGCGGTGATCGGAGTCGCCGCGATCTGGTGCGTGATCAAGTGCGTCGATGGGGCGAACCGGCTCGAGCACGGGGAAGATGGAAAAAAGACGATCTTCTCGGGCCTCGCCATCGCCGCCGCTCCCTGGGTGGCGATCCTCGCCCTCAACATGTCGGGGTTCTGGGATGCGCTCGGCCTGCGACTCCTCTGACCATGCGCATCACGCCGACCAACAGTGGACCGGATTCGAAGGGCGTCGTCCGGATTGGCCAGTGGGAGCTCGAAGGCGAGGCCTACCTCTACGTGGTCGCGGGTGCGATCGCGACGATCTTTGTTTTCATCCTCGGCGCGCGCTTGGGAATGCTCGCACGAACCGGCGCCGCCCTTGTGCCGCTGGCCGGCGCGGTGGCTTGGGTGAAGTTCTTTCTCGTCGGGCGTCCGCCGCATTTCATGGGAGATTTCTTCGAAGGGCTTCTGGTTGGAAAGCACTTCGAGTTACGACCGCAGGAGTGGGCCAAGACCGCGCACCCAAGAGGATTGCGGGTGCGCGGTTCCGCCGCTCCGGCCCGAGCACGATGATCCGGGGACTTCTCACGCGCCTGGTCGAAACGTCGCCGCCCGACGGGTGGTTCGAGAGCGGCGTGCTGTGGTTCGACACCGGACTGACCCCGGCGACGGTGCTCGCCCGCGGCGCGGACGTCCTGCTGCCGGATCTGAAGAGTGCCGACCAGGCGACCCGCGACAGCTACTACGAGGCGCTGGGCGCGCTTTTCTGCCAGCTCGGCGAAGACGAGGCCGTGCAGTTCCAGTGGCGGGTTGACCCCGATTATCACGCGGAGCTCGAGCTGTATCGCCGAAGAACCGAGGAGGCGAACGCCACCGGCTGGTGCCGGGCCGTTCGCGAGGAGCGCCACGCCCGGTATCGTGACCTCGAGGCGGCGGGGCGGCTTCGGCGCGAGCGGCTGGAAATCTACCTCGCCCGCCGCTGCTCGTCGGTGCCGAAGGCGGGGTTTCGCACCCCCGAACAGGTGGACCGCTTTGTCGAACAGACCGCGAAAAACTTCACCGACCGCTTCCGCAATCTCGAGGGACGGCTCGCCGGCGCGCGGATCACTCCCTACGACGACCGCGGGCATTTTGCGACGTGGCGCAGCTTCTGCCAGCCGACCCTCCGGCTGCTGGGCGAAAATCGTCACGCCGGATTCGATCCGCGGGGCACGATTCTCGAAAACTGCTGGCCGGGCGGAGGCATCACCACCCGCGATGCGGAGGGGAACGTGTTCTTCCGCCTCGACGGCCAGTTCCACACGCTGCTCGTCCTCCGACGGTGGCCCATGGAGACCTATCTGGGGATCATCTGGTCGCTGACCAGTGCGCTCGCGGGCAACTACTGCTACACGCTCAACTGCTACCCGTTGAATGCCGCCGCCGAGGTCCAGAAGACCGAACGGGAACTGCGCAAGTTGAAGGGACACCGGCTGCACGAGGACAAGGACTCGCTCGACGCCGTGATCGCACGGAAGAAGGACAAGATTACTGCGCTCCAGGGCGGGTTCGCCCGTCCCTACTCGGCGCTGCCGGTCATTCGCGTGTGGGCGCCCACGATCGAAGGCTGCCTGGAGCACGTCCGCGCCCTCAAGGAAGCCGTCACTGCCACCGGAGGCGCCCAATGCATGCTGGTCGACGACGAAGTGCAGGCGAAGTGCCTGTTCTATGAAACGCTGCCCGGCTGGACTGGCGGGCGGTATCGCGACTGGGATCTTTTCGCGCTGGCCGGACGTGATTCCAGCGTGTGCTTCCTCCAGGACATGGTCCCGCTTTCGAGCTCATCGACCGGGCACCTCGAAGCCGGAGAGGCGATTTACGATGGCGAGGAGGGCTCGCTCTTTGGCATCCGCACGTTTGCGAACGATGTTCCCCAGCACGCGATCGTGACCGGAACCACCCGCGTTGGAAAATCGAGCCAGATGATCGACCTGCTTTCCCAAACCGATTGCTTCTTTGCGTTTCGCGGGATCGTCGAGGAGGGATTGAGTTATGGGACGTTCGTCCAGCTCGTCGACGGAGAGTCCATCATCCTCCATCCGGACGGTGATCTGACTCTCAACTATCTTGATACGCAGGGCATGCCGTTGACGCGGATGCAGCTTTCGGCTGCGGCCGGGCTGCTGGGCGTGATGGCGGGCAAGGCACAGGATCCCGATGTCAACCTGGCCCGCCTGGCGCTGTACGGTGAGTATCTCGACCAGATCTTCACGGATACCTGGAACGACCATCGGCGAAAGCAGCCCGAGCGCGAACTCGAGGCCGCACGCTGGGCCCTGGCGGTCGAACGCATCCGCCGCGATTCGGCGGGCGACTCGGACCGGTTGTCGACGCTCGAGGCGTTCGCCGACCTCCGCGAACTGGAGACCGTGGATCCGACCCGATTCCACGAGGTGATCGCGCGCTTCAGCGAAACCGAGCTCCTGGCGTTTGCGCGGGAGCCCCGGACGGCGCCGTTCGTCCGCGATACCGGTCTGGCCTTTCTCCCGCCCGAGGAATTTCCGACCCATACGTCCCTGGTCGAGATGATGCTCTACAACCGCCTGCCGCACCACGACCGCGAGATCGTGAACCGGTTGGCGTCGCGTCTGGCTGCGTGGCAGCGAAATGGGCCGAATGGCAAGCTGTTCGACGGCACGACCAACCGTCCGTTGACGCGGCGCGTCGTCCATTTTGAGCTCGGCCGGCTCCCGAGTTCAAACACGGCGATGAAGGAGGCCGCGATGTACCTCGTCGCCAACCGGCTGAGGCAGCGCGTCATCACCATGCCTCGGGCACGATGGAAACAGTTCATCTTCGAGGAGCCGTCGCGTTACCTGCAGGTGGGGGGAGTGGAGCAGTTGTTCGGCGAATTCTATGCGCAGATGGGAAAATTCGCCTGCCAGATCATGCCCGTGACGCAGCAGTACGCCCAGCTGTCCCAGTCGGCGCTGCGTTCGGTGATATTCGGCAATTCGAAGCAATTCTTTCTGTTCAAGCAGAACGATCGTCACGACCTCGACGAACAGGGCGATGCGATCGGCCTGCCGGAAGCAACGCGTGCCACCATTCGCGGGTTCACCGCGCCCGAGTACCAGTCGGGCGAACAGAAGTACTCCCAGATGGCGGTGTTCTCCCAGGAAGGGGAGCGCGCGCAATGCGGCGTCATGAGAAACTACGTGACGCCTGAGATGCTCTATGTGTCGGATTCATCCGGCCAGCGATATGACGAACGCACCCGCGCGCTCCGCCAATACGAGACGGCGCTCGAGGGAGTGTTGGCCGAAACCGCGCGGGAACGGAGGCAGACCTCGCGTCCCCGCCCAACCCTGTCGGCTCATGAAAAAGCCGCGTGAACTTGCCGTCGCGTGGATGGTGATCCTGGGCGCAGCTGCGCTCTTCTCCGGCTGCGCGGCGGTGAGTTCTACGGCTCGTCGGGCCGGCATGGTGGCCACGGGCGCGGCGATCGGAGGCGCTGGTGCCTATGCCATTTCCGATCACGATCCGGTCAAGTCCGTCGCGGGCGCAGTCGCCGGCGCGGCATTGACCCACCTGGCGATGGGCGCCGATCCCGCGGTCCGCCAGGAGGGTTTCGATATCGGCTACATCCAGGGCCAGAGCGACTCGATCAAACGCCAATATTTTCTCCGCCACGCGCGTGAGGCCGAGCCACCCACTCACGGCAGCACGGAGGGTAAAGCCGTCTATTACGTCATGCCCGGACCCGAAGTGACGGTCGACGGGCGGAAACTGGAGCCGCATCAGGTCGCCGTGCGGGTCGTTGAGTAGGCGACCGGAAGCGAGGACCTATGAACAAAACGAATCGTCTCCTCCCGTTGCTGGGAAGCTGCATCGTCCTGGGGATCGCAACGCCGCGGGCGTTGGCGGTGTTTGGCGTCGCCGACACGACCGTCATTGCCGGGGATCTCACCGATACCTGGAAATGGCCGCGCGAATTGGAGCAGTGGACCGTGCTGATCCAGCGGACCACCGATCAGATCAACAAGACCGACGCATTGATCCGGATTGCCGGCGATCCGGAAGCACTGGCGCACGAGTTGATCCAATCTGTCCCTGGCCTGATGGAACCGCTGGACAATGCGATCGGACTGGAGACGCGGCAGCAGGCGTTGAATCTGAGCCGCGCGCTGTACGGCCTCGGCAAAGCCGCGAGCAAGACGTACGACGATGCGAATCTGGTCGACGACAAGTTCCGCGCGTTTGGCGAGACGTTCGAGCGCGATCCCCAGCGGTACCTGCGGTACGCGATGCACGAGGGGCTCTATGCCCGCTATCAAAAGGCGGTTTCAAACCAGCAGGCGGTCGACAAGAAGGAAGCCGAGGTGCAGCGCGAGGCGTTGGAGAAACTCCGAACCGCCCGCACGCAGACGGAGATCGAGCTCTGCAACGCGAAGCTGGCTGCATCGAAGCAGCGCCAGGACATGGCGCACCAGATTGCGACGCAGGCCCAAGGCGAGATGGAGGCGTTTGAAGGCCGGCTCGTGGTGGAGGATGCCAAGAAGGCGGAAGCCGACCGCGAG
This sequence comes from Opitutaceae bacterium, assembly GCA_035545515.1. Taxonomy (GTDB): domain Bacteria; phylum Verrucomicrobiota; class Verrucomicrobiia; order Opitutales; family Opitutaceae; genus ER46. Next base: position 3,736 of record DASZYH010000189.1, on the reverse strand, counting down.
TGGGCGCAGGGCGTGATCACCCGCATGCGGGAGAAGGCGCTGGCGGCATACCGTGCCCAAACCGGGGACGGTACGACCACGGAGTGACTCCCATGCGCCGGTGGGTTCTGGCCGTTGCGCTGCTGCTGGCGAGCGTCGTCACGCTGTCCGCGCAACCCGCGCCGCAGCCTTTCGACCTCCGTTCCTTCGCACCGCAGGCCGCAGGAATTTTCAATGCGGGCGCCCTGACCAATCCGGACGCGGACCTTAACCGCGCCTGTGACCGCCTGCTGCTGGTCTGCCAGGCGGCATCGGCGCTCCTGGTTGTCAGCGGCATGATCATCCGCCTGCGCCACGACGCACAATCCATGGAGGGCGTGGCGTCCACGATGCTGAAGGTGGCGTTCATCGCGACGGTTCCATTTTGGAGCACCTTTCTGCTGGAGACCTCCGACGCCGTTGCCAACGCCGTGGGGGATCGCGCGATCACGGAACCGGGGAGCGTTTCTCCGACCATCACCCGACTGTGGAATGTGGCCTGGCAGTGGACGCCGGATAGCACGCCGTACCTCGATGCGCTCGAAGCCCAACGCGCCGACAACATTCCGGAGTCGGGCGGGGAAATGGACTGGTCGATGCAGGCTTGGAATTGGGCCCGCGGCTTGGGCGACACGACGGGAACCCCGTTGCACACGCTGTGGCAGGCGGTGAGTGGCGGACTCCGGGCGGGCTTGGTGCTCATCGGTTGTGCCCTTCTCGCCACGCTGGTCCTCTTCGCCATCATCGCGACTTATGCGGCGGAGGTGCTGAGGTATTTCGTCTACGCCAGCGGTTGTACGCTGCTGCCGTTGTTCATCGGCGGGTTGAGCGTCCCCGTGTTGCGCGCGTATTCGGTTCGCTTCATCGTGGCCGTGTTTTCGACGGCGTGTTGGCCGGTCGGCTGGGCCTTGGCGAATACGGTGTCGGTTTATGTCCTGGGTGGCCTCGATGACTTCATGGGTCGGACGGTTCATGCCGCGTTGCTGTCGGATGCCACGGCCAGTGTGCCCCCGGTCGCCATGGCCGCGCCGTATCTCGCGTGGGGCGTTCTTTTCCTGCTGGGAGCATTCACGCTCGCCGCCTGCGCGTGGTATTTTGCCTCCCTGGTGGCAGTGCCTTTGCTGATCGGTAAAATGGTGAGTTCCGGGGTCCACACGGCGAATCGCTGGACCGGCGGATCACCCGTGAACGTTACCCCGATAATCGTGCCGGCGGCCGCAGCGCCGTCGCATCCGGTTAGCGTTCAAGCGCGGGAATACCGGTCGGGTCCCGCTGCCACGCCGTCGGCGCCAATGGCGGTGCCGTGGCTTCGAACCCTCGCGACACCTCCCGCGGCGAGTGCAGTTGAAAGAAAGCTGTAGTCGATCGCCGACGCGATGCCTCAGCGGCTAGGGCTGCCTGCGGGTAGGGCAAGCGGGCCGGTCCATTGGCTGTCCCGCGGCGTGACGCCGCCTCTGGCTCGGGCCTCAGCCCGGGTAGGGACTCCGCTCCCAGGCGCGGCGGGGTCAGGCGACCCCGCCCTGCGAACCATGGCGCGGAACGGAACCCACTCCGCGCCCTACCGGCGGCTACGACTCAAGTTAAACCGCTCCAGCCGAAGCGGCAGTGCCGGCACGAACGTCGCCGGACGCATGCGCCGGCTATAGGCCGCCGCTGGTGCCGTCGCACCCTCGCATCGCGCTCACTCCCCGTTGCCGACGTCCTTCATGGCGCCGGAGAGGTAGGAGTCGTAGGCGGCCAGGTCCAGCAGGCCGTTTCCGCTCAGGTTGAACAGCAGCACCCGCTTCTTCCCTTCCGCCCGGCACCGCTTCGCCTCGTCGATCGTCGCCGCAATCGCATGCGCCGACTCCGGCGCCGGCACCAGCCCTTCCGTCCGCGCAAACAGCACCGCCGACTCGAACACCTTCGTCTGCGGATACGCCGCCGCCTCGATCAGCCCCAGCTTCTTGCAGTGGCTCACCATCGGCGCCATCCCGTGATACCGCAGCCCGCCCGCATGGATGCTCGGCGGCATGAACGTGTGCCCCAGCGTGTACATCATCAGCAGCGGCGTCGTCTCCGCCGTGTCCCCGAAATCGTACCGCAGCTCGCCTTTCGTCAGCGAGGGACACGACTCCGGCTCCACTGCCACGATTCGGAATTTCTTCCCGTGCTTCAGCTTCTGCTCCACGAAGGGAAACGCCAGCCCGGCAAAATTGCTCCCGCCGCCCGCACAGCCGAAAATCACGTCCGGCGTCTCCCCGGCCAGCTCCATCTGCCGGATCGTCTCCAGCCCGATCACCGACTGGTGCAGGCACACGTGGTTCAGCACGCTGCCCAGCGCATACTTCGTCGCCGGATGCTTCACCGTGTCCTCGATCGCCTCGCTGATCGCCATGCCCAGGCTGCCGTTGCTGTTCGGATCCGCCTGGAGGGCCTTCCGGCCAAATTCCGTCTGCGTGCTCGGGCTCGGATAAACCGTCGCGCCGTACGTCTGCATCAGCAGCTTCCGGTACGGTTTCTGGTGAAAGCTCACCTTCACCATGTACACGGTGCACTCCAGCCCGAAGAGCTGGCACGCGAACGCCAGCGACGAGCCCCACTGGCCCGCCCCGGTCTCCGTCGCCAGCCGCTTCGTTCCGGCAACCTTGTTGTAGTACGCCTGCGGGATCGCCGTGTTCGGCTTGTGACTCCCCGCCGGGCTCACGCCTTCGTACTTGTAGTAGATGTGCGCCGGCGTCTGGAGCGCCTTCTCCAGCCGCACCGCCCGCAGCAGCGGGGTGGGGCGGTACAGCGAATACACCTCCCGTACCTCCGCCGGGATCTCGATTTCGCGCTCGGCCGACATTTCCTGCGCGACGAGGTTCTCCGGGAAGATCGCCGTCATCAGGTCCGGCGTCACCGGCTCGCGCGTGCCGGGATGCAGCGGCGGCGGCAGCGGCTCCGGAAAATCAGCCATCAGGTTGTACCAGTGCGTCGGGAGTTCCTCGGCGCGGAGCAGGAATTGGGGCGTGGCGCTCATGGGGGAGAAAAACGCGCGCGACTCTGGGCGGTTTGCCGGGCCGCGTCACGATTCGAATCCTCTCGTCCGGGGTATTAGCAGTTCACCGCCGGATCATCATCCGCCGTGTATCCGTCCGCCGGTTCGCGCCCGGGCCTAAGGTCTTACCCCCAGGGAGCCGTATCAAGGGACCATCATGATCACCTGGAGCCCCAGCCTCGCCACTGGCCACCCCGTCGTGGACAACGACCACAAGCAGCTCATCGCCCAGTTGAACGCGTTGAGCGACGCGTTGCACCGCGGCGAGGGCAAGGAGCAGATCACCGGCATGATCGTGTTCCTCAGCAGCTACGCCCGGGAGCACTTCGCCCGCGAGGAGGCGCACATGCAGAAGGTCGGCTGCCCCGCGCACGCCGAGAACTGCCGCGCCCATGACCAGTTTGTCGCGAAACTCGAGGCCTGGATCGCCCGGCTCCGCGCCGCCGGCTCGTCCACATCGCTCGTCCTCGAGGTCCACCGCGAGGCGTCCGCCTGGATCCAGTCGCACATCGTCGGCGTCGACTGCAAACTCCGCGGCTGCCGCGTGGCGTGATGGGAGGGGTAGGGCAAAAGCTGAGGTGATCCGCGCAAGCATTTTTTAGGCGGCCGAAGGCACGGCGAAGGGTGATTGGTGAAGGTCGAGAGCGGCGAGATAACGGCTTTCGTCATAGGGGACGTTATCGTGCCAGCAGCGCCAGA
>DASZYH010000188.1:0-2160 GCA_035545515.1 Opitutaceae bacterium | reverse complement strand
ACCCGCCCGGTTACTTGACCGTAATGCCGCGGCACGCAGTCGATGACCGCTACAGGAGAAGGGAGAAGACGGAATTCAGAATTGAGAATTCAGAAGGTGGAGCCCGCTGTCCTCAGCGGGCTGACCGACTCAAACCAACGCGATGGGACATCGCGTTCCGCCGGATCGAAATTCTGAAAGCCCCCCTGTGGCGCGGTGACCTCACCGCGCGAGGCGGGGCGGTCATGTATTCCCGCGCCTCAAGGTAGGGCGGCCAGTCCCTTGGCCGCCTTGGCGCGGAGCGGAGTGGCGCCCTACCCGTCACCGATTTTCCCCACCATCAATAATCCGATCGCATATCGCGTTTCGGTTCGCGATTGGCGTCGAATCGGTTTCCCGATTGGAGTTGAGGCTTACCCGTGAAACCTCGCCTCGCCCACCTCGCGCTTCTCGTTGGCACTCCGCTCGCCCTCGCGGCCACCGATCCCGCTCCCGCATTCCGCTCCTGGGCGCCGACGCCGCCGATGGGCTGGAACAGTTGGGATAACTTCGGCACCGCGATTACCGAGGCCCAGACGCGACAGCAGGCCGAGTACATGGCGGCGCACCTGAAATCGCACGGCTGGCAGTACGTGGTCGTCGACATCCAGTGGTACCAGCCGACCGCGAAAGGTCATGGTTACAAGCCCGGCGCCGCGCTGGCCATGGACGACCACGGCCGGCTCCTTCCCGCGACCAATCGTTTTCCGTCCGCCGCCGGCGGGGCGGGTTTCAAGCCCCTCGCCGACTACATCCACTCGCTGGGGCTCAAGTTTGGCATTCATCTCATGCGCGGAATCCCGCGCCAGGCGGTCGAGCGCAATGTCCCGATCCTCGGGACCGATGTTCACGCCGCGGACATCGCCAACCGCGCCAGCATTTGTCCGTGGAACCCCGACATGTACGGAGTCGACACCGCCAAACCCGGCGCCCAGGCGTACTACGATTCCGTCTTCAGCCTGATCGCCTCGTGGGGCGTCGACTTCGTGAAGGTCGACGACATCTCGCGGCCCTATCTCGAACATGAGAACGAAATCGAGGCGATCCGCCGCGCCATCGACCGCACGGGTCGCCCGATCGTCCTCTCGCTTTCCCCCGGCGAAACGGCCCTGGCGGCCGCCGCACACGTCCAGCAGCACGCGAACATGTGGCGGATCAGCGACGATTTCTGGGACCGCTGGCTCTCGCTGCGCGAGCAGTTCGGCCGGCTCGCCAAATGGAATCCGTACCGGCTCCCCGGCGCCTGGCCGGACGCCGACATGCTGCCGCTTGGCGTCGTCGACCTGGATTCCCGCGCCTCGCGCTTCTCTCCCGACGAACAGCGGACGCTGATGACGCTGTGGTCGATCGCCCGCTCCCCGCTCATGCACGGTGGCGACATGACCCGGACCGATCCGGCCACCCTCGCGCTGCTCACGAACGACGAGGTGCTCGCCGTCGATCAGCACAGCGTGAACAACCGGCGGCTGTTCGATCACGACGGGCTCATCGCGTGGATCGCGCAACCGCCGGAATCCAACGACCGGTATTTCGCCGTCTTCAACACCCGCGATCGTGTCGCGCTCACGCCGGCGAACGCGCGCTTCGTCAGCAATGTCGTCACGTCGGATCCCGCCACCGATGCCACCATCGATGTCGGCCTTCAAGGCGGAACGAAGCTTTTCCTGGTGCTGGATCCGACAGGCGACGGCAGCGACGGCGACAACGCGCTTTGGCGCGATGCCCGGCTGGTGCTGGCGAACGGCGAGGAACGCTCGTTGGCCGACCTGAAGTGGACGCACGCCGACGCGCTGTGGGACAGCACGACGATCCGCAAGGATGCCGCCGGGCGTCCCATCGGACTGGCGGCCCAAGCCGCGTCGGTCACGGAATACGCGTTGCCGGCCGACGCCGTCCGCTTCAAGGCGACGGGCATGCTGGAACACCGGAAGTCTGGCCACGGATCCGTTCGTTTCCTGGTCGTGGTGGCCACGCCGGAAAACGAGAACAACGCACCGGGAATTGCGGTGCCCGTGACGCTGACCGATCTCGGGTTTAGTGGCCCGGTCCGGATCCGCGATCTCTGGACGCACCGCGACCTCGGAGAGGTCTCCGGGACGTTTGCGCCCGAAATTCCGTTTCATGGAGCCGGGTTGTATCGGG
>DASZYH010000187.1:0-40314 GCA_035545515.1 Opitutaceae bacterium | reverse complement strand
TAGTACGAGAGGACCGAGAATGACGAACCTCTGGTGTTCCGGTTGTCGCGTCAGCGGCAGCGCCGGGTAGCTATGTTCGGAAGGGATAAGCGCTGAAAGCATCTAAGCGCCAAGCCCATCCCAAGATAAGATCACAATCCCCGCAAGGGGTGAAAGGTCCGGGTAGACCACCCGGTTGATAGGCCGGAAATGTAAGCGGGGTAACCCGTTGAGTTAACCGGTACTAATGACCTTTCCGGTTATGCAAACCATCACTTCAACAGTTCTAGGCGTTTATTTCACCTCCTTACATCGAAACCCTGAAAATCCGACGGCTGAGATGCTGGATTCGGTAATCAGAGCGTTCCCTAAACTTTAGACTTACCTGAGCCTCGCTCAGGTTTCCCTTCCTGGTGGCTATATGCCGGGGGTTCCACCCGTTCCCATCCCGAACACGGCCGTTAAGCCCCGAGCAGCCAATGGTAGTAGAACGTTAGGTTCCGCGAGAGTAGGTTGTCGCCAGGTTTATGGCCCGGTTCTTCGAAAGAAGGACCGGGCCTCTTTTTTTTATTCCGCGCCCACCTGCGGCGCTGAGCGTATAGGGAATCGGTCGTTTGTCGTAACTGTCGGGATCGACAAATCTTTGCGGGCCTTCCTGCGGATACCGCCGAACCTTGGCCAACCGCGACCGAAGTCGCTCCCGTTCGTGCCGAGAAAGACGTCGCAGGCCACGAATACAAGCGTCGCTTAGGGGAGTTGGAGCATGCGGTGCGCGACCCAACCACTCGTTGCCAGCTGCGGATCCCAGTCCCCTAACGCTCCCCGCCTTAGTGCGCTGCGCCTTTTTTCAGGCTCATCCGGTTCGCGATCGAGAGCATGAGGAGTCCGCCGATCAGGCCGAAGGGCATCAGATAGTAGAAATACCAGCCCCAGCCTTTGTGTTCGAGCACCCAGCCCAGGCCGATCATGCCAACGGCCGCCCCGAAATACTGGAACGAGTCGATCACGCCCGACGCGAACGCCGCCATCTTCCGGCCACCGATGTCCATGGCCGCCGCCGGCCCCAGCAGCGAATGCGTCGAATTCACCGTGAACGACACCGCTACGAACATGAACAAGGTGGAATTTACCGTCGTCGTATGCGCCGCGATGAACAGCACACAGACTTCGGTGAGATAAATCATCGCCGCGACTGGCGCCCGGCGGGAATGGAAGAACCGGTCGGAGATCCAGCCTGACAGCAGCGATCCGCACGAGGCTACAATCGGAATCAGGAAACCCAGCCACTGGAAGCGCGTGTCTGTCAGTTTCAGGTGATACACTTCCTGGAAATAGCGCGGAAACCATTGATCGATCCCCTGGCGAACCGGGCCGGTGCAGCCGTAAGCGAAGGCGACAATCCAAACGAGGGGATTCGAGACAATTTGCCGAAAAACCGTCCAGATTGGCGTGCGCACATCCTGCTCGGCGTGGTCCGCCTCGCCCTTGAACACATCGCGGTAGCCGCATTCCTCGGGCGTATCCTTGACCACGAACGCGAGCACGATGGCCACCACCGTGGCCACACCGGCAGGCACCCAGAACAGCATTCGCCAGTGCTGCGGCGGAATCTGCCACAATCCCAGGAACACGAAGCCAGCCAGGAGCGCGGGTAGCAGCTTGTTGGCGACGAGCCGGCCGATGTTGATCATGAATCCGAAAATGCCGGCGAACGTGCCGCGTTGCTTTTCGGAGAACCACGCGCTGTTGATCTTGATGAACCCGGGGGCGCCGAACGACTGGATATAGCCGTTGAGCGACCACAGCAGTGCGAACAGCCAAAGCAGCCCCCAAAACGATCCGATGCCGAAGAGAATGTTGAAGGTGACCGTGCCGGCCGCCCCGATCAGCATCGCCGTCTTGCCGCCGATCCGGTCCGTGATGAGTCCGTTGACGATCTGCCCGCAGCCGTACGCGAAAAAGTTCACGGACAGGATCGCGCTCATCTGCTCGTAATTGAAATGAAACTCGTCGGCGATCGCCTTGTTCGCGTAGGAAAAGTTGTACCGGCAAAGGTAGTAGCTCGTGTACATCAGCCCCACGACGGCCCAGTTCAGTCCGCGACGAGCGCGAAATCCGGGAGGTAGGGAAGGGGCACGATCCGATTCGGGGGCAACGGCGGCTGGCGCGCTCATGTGCCGCCCGGTTGTACCCGAAATGTCATAAGCCGCACGGAAATTCCGTGACCAAATCGTAACATTCGCAGCGATTATCAGGAGCTGTAGCAAGTGGCGTATGCGGCTGGAGCGAGCGCGCCACCGAACTGTGGATGTGAACCGTAGCACTCGCGCGAAGCTTCAGTCCGCGCGGCACTACGCGGCGCAGACTCGAAAGCGGGTCAAAGCACCGGGCCACGTCGGCGCCACGCTGCGACGGGTCGGGTCCGTGACGGGTCGGAGCGCGCCGGCACCTGGACGAAGAAATGCTACACGCGGCGCGCTTGCACTTGCCCCCGGCTTGTTGCACGAAAAAGGGTTCCCATGAGCATTGCCGAACCGATTCGCCGTACGAAAATCATCTTCACGCTCGGTCCCGCGACTGAAAGCGAGGAGAGGCTCGAGCAGTTGATCCGGGCCGGCGCCGACATCGTCCGCCTCAACATGGCGCACGCCAAGCATGACTGGACGCGCACGGTGATCCGTCGCATCCGATCAGTCAGCCAGCGAGTTGGGCGCGACGTCGCGATCATGATGGATATCAAGGGTCCGGAAATCCGGACCGGTGATGTCGAGACGCCGATCGAGCTGAAGGCCGGCGAGATCTTCGACTTCACCGTCAAGCCGGGCGGCGCGTCCGAGGTCGAGGTCAGGTCCGTGGACGTGAACTACAAGGACCTGGTCAACGATATCAAGGTGGGCGACACCGTCCTGGTCGACAACGGGTTGCTCCGGCTCGAGGTCCTTGCGAAGGACGAAGCCCGGATCCGCTGCCGGGTCCTGATTCCGGGCGAACTCAAGTCTCGTCGGCACATCAACCTCCCGGGGGTGAAGGTAAACCTGCCGTCGTTCACGGAAAAGGACCGCGGCGACGCCACGGTCGGCCTGGAGGAGGGAATCGATTTCCTGGCGTTGTCGTTCGTCCGCGAGGCGGCGGACGTCGAACTCCTGCGAACGTTTCTGGGGGAGAAGAAGTCGAAAGTCCGGATCATCGCCAAGATCGAGGACCAGTCGGCCATCGCGAATCTTTCCGAGATCGTCCAGGCCTGCGATGGCCTGATGGTCGCGCGCGGAGACCTCGGCATCGAGTGCCCGTTCGAGGAGCTCCCGGTCATCCAGCGCCGCGCCGTCAACGCGTGCCTCGCCCAGGGCCGTCCGGTCATCATCGCCACGCACATGCTCGAGTCGATGATCACGCAGCCGGTGCCGACGCGCGCGGAAATCACCGACGTCGCCAACGCGGTGTTCGAGCAGGCCGACTGCGTGATGCTTTCCGGCGAGACGACCATCGGCAAATACCCGCTCGAGTGCGTTCACATGCTCGATACGATCGCCCGCCGGATCGAGATGGAGGAGGGGAAGGACCGGCATCCGACGTCGGTCTTCACCGGCGAACGGATGAAGGTGCTGCACTCGGCCGTCGTGCTGGCGAATGAACTGCCGCGCTCAAAACTGCTGACATTCACGCGGCATGGTTTCATGGCGCAGGGGCTGGCGGTGTTGCGTCCGACCCATTCGCCGATCCTCGCGTTTACACCGTCAATCGAGGTGTTCCGACAACTCCGGATCTTGCGGTCCGTCGAACCGTTCCTGATGCCGCTCGGCGCGGAACCCAATGACACGATTGAGAATGCGATCACCGTGCTTCGCCGCGAGGGTCGGGTGAATCCGGGCGACAAGATTGTGATCGCGACGGATATCTTGGCGCAGGATCGGCTGGTCGACAGCGTGCAGTTGCGGACGGTGCGGTAAGTGGGCAAGGCCGACGAAACGCGGGAAAGCGGAAAACGCTGACGCGCTGAAAATCGGAGAAATTTCGTGGCGGCAAGAGGAGTGATCCGAGGATCCGATTCTCGTGGCGGCGAGCGTGAGCAAACGGCCCGTCCAAAATGCTGGAGCGCTGAAATGCCGTCACGCTGATGCCGGCGCGGCGGTAGGATGTCGCAACGTCGCCCGCGGTCCTGCCCGCGGGCTCGGCGATTATGGCACGGAGGTGCCTGCACGACGGCGACCTACAGCGCATCGTTGGCCAGGCAGCCAGGATTGCGACGGGGCTTCAGGCGGTGGCGCGCCGCGAAATACCCGTAAAACCGGGGTCGGTTGCGCCAGTCAGGCATGGCTCACCGGGTCCGGCGTTACCATGAGCGGTCGGCGTCGTCTTGGGGGCGTTCCCGAACCTTTCCCACATTGGTTCCCGATCCTCTCCCACAACCCCATGCGTCTGCATGAAAACGTTACGCCTTGGCTGTGCCCTGCTCGCACTCGTGTCGGTTGCCCACTCGCAATCGGCGCGGTTGGCTAATCTCTCCACCCGGGCTCAGACGGCCAGCGGCGTTGCGGTTCTGACTTCGGGCTTCGTCATCGGCCCGGGTCCGAACCAGCAGGTGCTGATCCGCGCCATCGGGCCAACGCTGTCCAACTATGGGCTCTCCGGCGTACTGCTCGATCCCAAGCTCGACCTCCTCGACGCCAACGGCGCGCTCCTCGCCTCGAACGACAACTGGAACGCGGTCGATGGCGCCACGATGTCATCCGTCGGCGCTTTTTCCCTGCCGAGCGGCAGCAAGGACTCGGCGATCGTCACCACGCTCGCCCCGGGGGCGTATACCGCCCAGGTGACCGGCGTGGGCGGTACCTCCGGCCTTGCGCTCGTCGAGGTGTACGAAGTCGGCGCCGGCGGTTCGAACCTCCTCAATCTCTCCACCCGCGCCGAGGTCGGTACGGGGAACAGCGTGTTGATCTCCGGATTGGTCGTCGGACCCGGCAGTGGGACGCGCCGGCTGCTCATTCGCGCCGCGGGACCGGCGCTCGGTGCGTTCAAACTCACCGGCACGCTGGCCGATCCGGCGATCGCGCTGACCACCTCGGCGGGCGCACCGATCGCCACCAACGACAATTGGGGCACGCCCGTGGGCACCGGTGCCGCCGACGGCCCCACGCTCTCGGCGGCGTTTACCCAGGCCGGCGCGTTTCCATTTGTGGCCGGGAGCGCGGACTCCGCGCTGCTCGTGGACGTCGGCCCGGGGAGCTACGGCATCCAGGTCAGCGGCGTGGGCGGCACCGGCGGCCTCGCGCTGGTCGAAGTGTACGACCTCACGCCCGCGTCGGCGCCGACCGTGACGATCGTGGCCTCCAAGGCCAACAGCGACCAGTCGGGCAGCAATCCGGGTGAATTCACCGTGACCCGCACCGGCGACACCCTCGATCCGCTCACCGTCGGTTATTCGATCAGCGGCTCGGCCCTCAACGGCTTCGATTTCCCCGCGCTGCCCGGGTACGTGACGATTCCCGCCGGCTCCTCGTCGGCCACCATTCCGCTGGCGCCAAACCCGACGGTCGAGAACGACGGCACGAAGACCGCCACGCTTACGCTGACCTCGGGCGCCGGGTACACCGTCGGTTCACAGGGGAGCGCCACGGTCTCGATCGCATTCGTTCCGGGAACCCTTTACGTCGCCACGATCCGGCCGGCGGGTACGGCCATCGGCTCGACCGCGTCGGGCACCGCCACGATCCTGATCAGCGCGAGCGGAACGGTGGCAAGCGTCAGTGTCACGTTCTCCAACCTCAGCTCGGCCGAGGTCGTCGCGCACCTCACAATCACCCCCGCGGACGATTATGTGCTGGCGTTGCCGCAGGGACAGGTCGCGGGCGTGCAATGGAATCTTGCGCCGACGGGCAATTATACGTCGGCCGACCTGCTCGAGGCGCTGCGGAACGGCAATTTGTCGGTCCGAATCGACACCGCGAATTTTCCGTCCGGCGAAGCGAGGGGCGCCTTCATTCAGGCGGCCGGTTCCCAGGCCTTCGTTCCTCCGCCCGCCCCGCCGACCGTTGGGCTGACCAACGTCACCGCGACCGACGCCGCGCGCTTCCTGACCCAGGCGACGTTTGGCCCGAAGCAGAGCGAAATCGATGCTCTCACGGGCGGGAGCATCTCCGCCTGGCTCAACGCCCAGTTGGCGATGCCGTTCACCTCGCACCACGCGGCCCTGCTGGCGGATTTCCAGACGTACGGCGGCAGCCCCACCAATGGAAACATCTACGCGGCGAACCGGATGGCGGCCTGGTGGCAGACGGTCCTGACCGCGCCCGACCAATTGCGGCAGCGCGTCGCCTTCGCGCTCAGCGAATTGTTTGTCGTTTCCGACGTCAGCCTCGGCCAGCCGTACACGGAGGGCCTGGCGAACTATTACGACATCCTCGGCAAGGACGCCTTCGGCAACTTCCGGACGCTCCTGAATGACGTCACGCTGAGCCCGATCATGGGCAACTACCTCAGCTCGCTCCGCAACGCGAAAGGGGATCCGGTGGCGGGAACGAGTCCGGACGAGAATTACGCCCGTGAGGTGATGCAGCTCTTCACGATCGGGCTCAACCGGCTGCAGCCTGACGGCACGCTCCAACTCGACGCCAACGGGCTGCCGATCCCGACGTACAATCAGACCACGGTCACGGAGATGGCGAAGGTGTTCACCGGTTGGTCGTACTACACGACGAATCCGACGACCGCCACTTTCCGCACCGGGCGGGCTGACCTCCTCGATCCGATGGTGTTGTTTTCCGCCTACCACGATGACTCGGTGAAGAACATCGTGAACAACGTCGTGATTCCGGCGAGCCAGGGCGGTGCGACGGATCTGAAGATCGCGCTCGACACGCTGTTCAACCATCCGAACACAGGACCTTTCGTGTGCCGGCAGTTGATCCAGCGGCTGGTCACGAGCAATCCGAGTCCCGCCTACGTGTATCGCGTCGCCCAGGTGTTCGACAACGACGGCACCGGCACGCGCGGCAACCTGGCGGCGGTGATTCGGGCGATCCTGACCGACTATGAGGCACGCTCGCCGACGTTCGTGTCGGATGCCGGCTATGGAAAATTGAAGGAGCCGCTGCTCCGCGCCACCGCGCTCCTCCGAGCCTTCAGCGCCACGCCGGCCAACGGCCGCTATGCCGGGACCGGGAACATGTTTACAAATCCCAACAATCAGCTCGACCAGGCGCCGCTCCGCTCGCCCACGGTGTTCAACTTCTTCCATCCGGGTTACGTGCTTCCCGGCGCGCTTGCCGCCGGCGGTCTCGTGGCGCCGGAATTCGAGATCACGGATGCCACGTCCTCGATCGACGTGCCGAACTATCTGCGGAGCCTGATCTTCACCTCGGCGAATTCACCGGAGCAGCTCGATTTCACGGCCGAGGAGGCCATGGCCACGCCCGCGCTGCTTGATCACCTGAACGCCGTCCTCTGCGCCGGCAACATGCCGCCGGCGACGCGTGACCGGGTGACGACGGCATTGGCCAAATTGCCGGCGTCAACCACCGCGCTCGAGAAGGCGCAAACGGCCGTGCTCGTCGTCGCCACCTCGCCGGCTGCGGCGGTACAGCAATGAACAACGGAAGGCGGAGTGCGGAATGAATTCAATGTTCAGAGCACGGCATCCAATCAACAGGAGCGATATGCAAACGACCGAAGAAACGTGCAGACGGGAAACGCGGGCATGCCGCCCGCAATGTGGCGGGACTTGCGGCGGTTGCCGCCGGGCCGCGGTGGCCAGAAAGGTCGGGCAGGATATTGGCGCCGAGTCGGTGCCGCGTCACGTCGAAGCAGGCGCGACTCCGCACGCTTGCGATATCGACGCGCATCTGGGTCGGGCGGCCAGTCCCTTGGCCGCCTGAATCAACCACCGGGTCAGCCCTTCGAGAGCGCCCGGCAGGTCGACCGAACAGGGGCCTGAAATCGAAACCCGAAATCGAACCATCCATCCCTTCCGCATTCCGCGTCCGCCATGAAATCCAAAAAATCGTCCGTTCCCGATCTATCCCGCCGGCATTTCATCGGGGCCGCGTGCTGCGCGGCCGTCGGTGCGACCGGCTTCCTCTCGTCGCTTGCCAGTCTCCGGCTGATCGGCGCCGCGGCGAGCCCGGGAAATGGTCCGCTGACGCCGCGCACTGCCGGGACGATTGCGTCCGACTACAAGGCGCTCGTGTGCCTGTTTCTGCAGGGCGGCTATGATGCCAACAACCTGATCATCCCCTCGGACACGACGAGCTACGCGGCGTACGCGAAGGCGCGCTCAAATCTCGCTCTCCCGCAGACCGGCTTGCTGCCGATCTCGCCGCGCACGCGCGATGGGCGCAGCTATTCGCTGCATCCCGCGGTGCCCGAGCTTCAGGCGATGTTCGCCTCGGGTCAGGCCGCACTCCTGGGCAACGTTGGAACGCTCGTGTACCCGACGACCCTCGCGCAGTACAAGGCGGGCTCGGTGCCACTCCCGCCGCAGTTGTTCTCGCACGCCGACCAGCAGGTGCAGTGGCAGAGCAGCGTGCCGGACAAGCCCACCACGACCGGCTGGGGCGGACGGCTGGCGGACCTGGTGAATGCGTTCAACTCGAACAACCAGATTTCGATGTCGATCAGCATGGCGGGGACGAACTTCTTCCAGGTGGGCAACGCCGTCACGCAGTACGCGGTGTCGCCGAACGGAGCGGTGACTTTTTCCGGCCAGACGGGCGGCAACAACCCGATCCGCTACCAGGCGCAGAAGGACCTGTTCGCCCAATCGCAGCCGGGACTTTTTGATGCGGCGTTTGCCGGCATCTCGGCCGCGTCGATCGCTAACGCGGATTTTCTGAACACGACCCTCGCGAATGCGCCGAAGTTGACGACCGTATTTCCGAACACCGCGTCCGGCACGACCTACAACTCCGCCTCGGCCCAGCTCCAGATGGTGGCACGGCTGATCGGCGCCGCGCCGAGCCTCGGGTTGAAACGGCAGATCTTCTTCGTGCAGCTCGGCGGTTGGGACACGCATGCCTCGCAGCTCGACTCGACGAACCCCGACTCGGGCACGCATGCAACGCTCCTTTCGGACATCAGCCAGGCGTTGAATGCCTTCTACAACGCGACCGTCGAGCTGGGTGTCGCGAACCAGGTGACCGCGTTTACGGCATCGGACTTCGGCCGGACGTTCACGTCGAACGGAGACGGCTCCGATCACGGATGGGGCAACCACCAGATCATCGTCGGAGGGGCGGTGAAAGGCGGCGACATCTACGGTTCGATGCCGAGCCTGGCGATCGGCGGCCCGGACGACACCGGGCGCGGCCGGTGGGTTCCCTCGACGAGCGTTGACGAGTACGCCGCAACGCTGGCCACCTGGTTCGGCGTCAGCGCGACTGACCTGCCGACCGTGCTTCCGAACATCGGCCGGTTCGCCACCGCCAATCTGGGATTCGTGTGATTGCGGATTGCGGAGCCGGGCCGATGCTCGACTTTCGATGTTCGAATTCGGACCGAGTCGTGGCTGCGAGCATGAGCGAGTGGCCGTTGGGAGCGGCGGGCCGCCGATGAGCTTTTCAGGTTTCACTTTCAGTCCATGCGTCGAGTCATCCCTCCAACCGTTGCGATCATCGCGCTGATCGCCGTCTATCTCGCGTGGCATGCGCACCAAGGCAGCGGGGCGCCGGCCAACGGAACTCCGACGGCCGCGGACTCGAAGCTCGAAAATCCAAACTCGAAAATACGACCCGCCGCCCAATCCGCACTCCGCAATCCGGATTCAGCCATCCCAGTCAGTCACCTCGCGGACGATCTGAACTCGCCGCGTGGCAATATTCACCAGGACCTGCAGATCATGTCGGACGTTCTCGCGGCCTATCGATCGAACTTCCCGCACGACGGCAATCCCTGGGGCGACAACGAGGAAATCACAGCCCAGCTCACGGGTCGAAACCGGCTGCACCTTGCGCTGGTTTCCCGCGACCTTCCCGCGATCAATCACGACGGCGAACTCTGCGACCGCTGGGGTACGCCATTCTTCTTTCACGCCGAAAGCGGCACGCACATGGCCATCCGGAGCGCAGGTCCGGATCGCAAGATGTGGACTGCGGACGACATCGATCTGGAGCCTTGAAGGTGGAACGCGAGTCCGCATCGAGTTCGTGCGGTGACATCAGTGAGAGTTCGTCCGTGAAAACCGATTGTCCTCCCCCGTGCCGGGCGGTGGAGTAGGGCGATGTCGCCAACCGATCAGCCGACGCCCGCGTCGCAACGATCGTTGGCCCGGGAGCAGTTTCACCGGGCCAATGCGCTGCGCGAAGCCGGACAGGTCGACGCCGCGATCCAGGAGCTCCGCGCCGCGATCGCGGCCGATCCGGAGTTCGCTGAGGCGTACGTCAATCTGGGTCATCTCCTGGAGCGAGCCGCCGGACTGGCGGACGCCGCAGCGATGTACGAGCGCGCGATTGCACTCCAGCCGGGGTTGGCGGACGCGCACCGCAACCTGGGGGCGGTTCGGTTCAAGCTCGGTGACCTTGGGGCGGCGCTGGCGTCATTCGAGCGCGTGGTAACGCTGCGTCCGGAGGCGGCGGACGCCCATCTGGGGCTCAGCGCCGTCCACCGGCTCCGCAACGAGTTCGATGCCGCGATCGCCGCCTGCGAACGCGCCTTGGCAGTCTCGCCGGGATCGGCGGCGGCGTGGATCAACCTGGCGAACATCTACCGCGCCCAGAACCGGATAGCCGCGGCGCGGGCAGCCAGCGAGCGTGCCCTCGCCCTCGCTCCCGACTCGCCCCAGGCCAACATCAACCACGCCATGGTTGAACTCGTTGCCGGCAATCTCCGCGCCGGATGGCCGCACGCGGAGGCCAGGCATGCAATGAAACTGGCCGGCGCCGGCCGCGAGTTTGCCCAGCCCCAGTGGCGGGGGGCCGAGCCGCTGGCCGGCCGTCGTATTCTCCTTCACGCGGAGCAGGGCTTGGGCGACACGCTGCTGTTCGTGCGCTTCGTGCCGCTTGTCGCCGCACTCGGCGCGTCGGTCTTTCTGCAGGTGCAGCGACCGCTGCGTGAGTTGCTCGAGGCGTCCTTCGGGGGCTGCGCCCGGCTCCTCACGTTCGGCGAGCCCTTGCCGGATTTCGACCTGCACTGCCCCCTGCCGAGCCTCCCGCTCGCGTTTGGCACCGATCTGGCGAGCCTGCCCGCGCAGGTGCCTTACGTGCGGGTCCCGGCGGACGCCATGGGACGCTGGCGAAACCGGCTGCCGACGAAAGGCACCCTTCGCGTGGGATTGGCCTGGGCCGGGAATCCGTCGCATCCGAACGATGCCAACCGTTCGATGCCGCTCGAGACGCTTCGGCCCCTGTGGACGCGCGTAGGGGGCGCAACGTTCCACAGTCTGAAGAAGGAGATGTCGCCCACCGACGCCGAAATCCTGCGGAGCACACCGGAGGTCGTCGATCTGGCGCCGCGATTGGAAAACTTCGGCGACACCGCCGCGGCGATCGCGGAACTGGATCTCGTGATCGCGGTGGACACGTCGGTTGCGCATCTCGCCGGCGCGCTTGGCCGGCCCGTGTGGATCCTCCTGCCGTTCTCGCCCGACTGGCGCTGGTTGCTGGAGCGCGACGATTCGCCCTGGTACCCCACCGCGCGGCTTTTCCGTCAGTCGCGCACCGCGGCGTGGGATCCCGTCATCGACCGCGTCGTATCCGAGTTGTCGGCGCTGGTTGGGTCTGCGAACAAATTGAGAGTCTAAAGTCGGAAACTGAAAGAAGGGGCATCGATGTGCTCCGAACCTCACCCCGCAGTTTCCGCAGTCCGCAATCCGCAATCACAGCACCCGTCGGAGCGCGGTTCGCAGCTTCTCCTTCGCGCGGTAGATGCGGGTCTCCACGGCTTTGGCCGTGGCCCCCACCACCTCGGCGATCTCGGCGTGCGACATCTGCTCGTATTCGAACAGGACAATTGCCTCCCGCAGTTCGCGCGGCAGAGCTGCAATCGCATCCCGTACTGCGGCCGCCCGTTCCTCCCGCTCCAGATGCGCGGCGCCGGCATCCGGCGTCACCGACGTCCTCACATCAGCCTCCGGCGCGCTGAGCGGGGTTGTCCGGCTGGTCGTCGGAGCGTGACCTTCGCTCCACTTCTGGAGCGAGATGGTCGGACGCCGCCGCCACCAGCGCAACCGGTTGCGGGCAAGATTGACCGCGATCGCAAACAGCCAGGGCCGAAACGTCGCGCCGGGTCGAAACTTGTCCCGTTGCTGCCAGACCCGCACGAACGTTTCCTGGGCGAGTTCCTCCGCTTCGGAGGCGTTCAGCACGATGCGGCCGATCACCGCCTTGGTCGGCAGTTCCCACCGGTCCATCAGTGGTCCCAGCGCAGCCTCGTCGTCCGCCTGCAGCCGCGCCATGAGGGCGCGGTCATCAATCTCGTCCGTGTCGGAATCTGCCTTCGCGGTCTGCATCACCGGGAGCTCACGGATGTCCCTCGAGATTCGGGGCTCCGCGGTGATCATAATCATTGATTCGCGGCAGCACGATCGCGAGATAGCGGCGACCCTCCTCCGGTGACATCAACGCGGCGACGCGGTGAAAATGGGCGGTCATGCTCGTCACGCATTCGTTCTCCAGCGAGGCGATCTCGGCTGCCGGCGCTCCGCTCTTTTGTGCCGCCATGATCGCCGCGCAGTGCTTCGCGCAAACCGTGCCGTACTGCGCGTGCAATTGCTTGATCGCGGCGTATTGCGCGTCCGTCAGCTTGAATTCGACGCGGAGCCATTGCATGGCATCGCCATTCCGCGCCGCCGCCCGGACCGCGGCGGGTTCGCGGTTCGCGGCATAAAACACGCCGTAGGACACCGCGCAGGCCGCCAGCGCGAATACCAGCGTCAGGATCCAGTTCTTCATCGCTGTCGCATCCACCGGGCGTCCAGCGCGTGCACGTAGTTCGCGGCGATCGTCATCCGGTCGGCCGCGGCCCTTTGTTGCGCCTCGACGCGACCGCTGAGTGCGCCGAGCAGCACCGCTGCGGCGAGGGCACCGGTCACAAACGCCGGATGGACCCGCACAAACCGGGTCCAACTGGCGGGTCGCCGGGCGGCCTCCAGCCGGTGCCAGACCTCCGTGCGAAAGTTCGGATCTCGAGGCGGGGCAACGCGCCACGAGGCCAGCGTGGCGGAGAGCGGATCATCGGATTTGGGCGAAGGCATGGGTGGGCTCGTTTGCAGGCTATAACCCGGCGCCGTGAAAATCCCGCATGTTTTTTCGAGGGTTTCGCCGCGATCGGGCGTAGTCAGGCGTGACAAACGATCCACTGACAGAAAACTGATTTCGCCATGTCCATCAAATCCCTCCTCCTCGCCCTCGCGTTCAGCGGACTCACGCTTCCGTTGACGCATGCCGTTGCCGCCGTGGTAAATCCGGCTGACCACTACCCACTTACGACCTGCGTGGTCTCGGGGGACAAGCTCGACGACCCGGTGCGCTATGTCTACCAGCAGTCGGGCAAGCCGGATCGCGTGGTGTATTTTTGCTGCAAGGATTGCATCAAGGATTTCCAGAAGGATCCGGCCAAGTACCTTGCGAAAATCGACGCGGCGGCGGCCGGACATCCGATGACGGCCGGCCTGAAGACCATGGGATCCGGTAAGGCAATGAGCTGCGCCATGGGCGCCGACGGCGGCAGTTGCCCGATGGGGGCCGGCATGTCGGGCGCCGCAGCGGCGCAATGTGCGGCCGGCGGTTCGCTGGTGCAGAAATATGTGCCGATCGCCGACGCTCTGGCCGCTGACGATCTTGCGCAGGCCAAGACCGCTGCGGCCGCGCTCGCGCAGGAAGCCAGCGTGGCCGGCGTGACGAAACTCGGCGATTCGGCAAAGGCCATCGCGAACGCCACGTCTCTCAAGGCCGCCCGCGACTCGCTGAAACAGCTCAGCGCCGCCATCGAGCCGATGGCGCACGGGATGAAGGGCTACGTCGTCATGCACTGCCCGATGGTCGACGCCGATTGGATCCAAACGAGTGCCGACGTCCGGAATCCCTATTTCGGCAAGGAGATGCTCGGCTGCGGCGAACCGAAGGCGGACTGAGCACGCGGTGGTTGGGCGTGGTCTCCTGTTGTTCACCCGTCCTACCCGATCCTCATGTCTCGCGTCCGGCCGTTACGACTTTCGAGACCGTTGCGAGATACTTCAGCTCCTCGCAAGGAACGCGAAGCGTTCAAGGACGATTTCGTGCCGCCCTCATTGCGTCGGCGTTTGTGCCACCCAGGCGGCCAAGGGACTGGCCGCCCTACCATCGCCGTCCGGATCGAGCGGGTAGGGCGTGGAGTCCCTTCCGCGCCCTACTGCGGATATGCGTTGCTTGCGACCGCGATGCTCGTGCTCGCGGCCGGCTGCGTCTCCGCTCCGAGCGTATCGGAGACCCACGCGCGGCGGGAGGTTGCGGCCATCGGAGCGAAGCTGGGAACGGCGCGTGAGGCGACGGCACACCGGCACGCCGAACCGGCATCGCTGCCGCCGCTGCCCGGTCCGGGCTCGCCGGAGTCCGCCTATGTCGAATTTGCGCTTTATCATCACCCGGCCGTGCGTGCCGCCTACGACGATTGGCGCGCCAGCGTCGAGTCGATCGCACCGACCCGGGCGTTGCCGGATCCGCAGTTCACGTTCCAGGCGGACATCGCCGACACGTTGATGAGTTTCATGCCGGGACTGATGACCGACCTCATGGGCGCGGGGAAACGGGAGGTGATGGCGCGGGAGGCGACGGCGGCGAGCACGGTGGCCTACCGGGGGTATGTCGCACAGGTCGTGAAGACCGCCGGAGCGGTCCGCAAGGCCTGGGTCGAGCTGGCCTACGCCGCGGCGACGAACGAGCTGTATCTAACGACAGTCCGCACCGCGGACCAGGCCGTGGCCCTGGCCGGCGCCGATTACGCGACCGGCCGAGGCATGCCGAATTTCGAACAGCAGGTGCAGTTTCAGAACCTGCTCGCGCAGCACCACGCGCATCACGCGGGCGTCGCGGACCGACTCGTGGCCGCACGGGCGAGGTTCAAGTCCGCCCTCGGCTTGCTGCCGACCGATCCCGATCCCCCCTGGCCCGACGCGAGACTGGCTGCGACCCCGGTTCCACCCGAGGCGGAGATCTGGCACCGCGTTCTCGTCACGAATCCGGATCTCGCGCGGATGCGCTCGATGGTTGACATGGCCGTCACCGACGTGGACGTCGCCCGGAAGGCCGCCACGCCGGATGCGACCGTCGGGATGATGGTGGATTTGAAACAGAATCCCCTGATGTTTCGTCCGACGGCGACGGTCACGCTGCCGGTCTGGCGCGAAAAGATCCGCGCGAACATTGCCGCCGCCGAAGCGCGGCGCGATGCCGCCGCCGAACGGGTGACGGCGGGGGAACTCGAGATGGCGGCCGAGCTGGCGCAGATGCTCTCGATGGTGCGCGAGTCCGATGCGATGCTCGGGTACATCGATGGCGCGGCACTCCCGAATCTCGACCACAGCCTCGCCTCCGCCGAGGCCGCGGTGCAGTCGGGGATGGCCAGCCCGACCAGCATCGCGGAGCTCCAATTGATGGCGATCGATCTCCGGCATGACCGGCTCGACATGCTCCGCGATCGCGAAAACGCCGCCGTCGACCTGGCGACGATGATGGCTGGCGTGGTTCCCGCCCATGCGCCCCTGGTCAGCGAAAATCGGTAGGCGAACCCGAGGGTTTTCCACTCGGGCGGTGTAGTCCGGGTGCCGGCGGTCTGTTTGCCGCCAGCCCCTTTTCAAGCCATGCCCTTTGTGCGACGTCCAGCCCGCCGGTTTCACCTGTTCGCCACGGCGATCCTGGTGTTCGTCGGGTTCAACCTGCTCGCGACCGAGGCGGTCGCCGCCAATCCGGCCAAGCCACGGCAGCTCTATACGTGCGGCATGCATCCGCAGGTCATCGCGGACAAGCCGGGCAACTGCCCGATCTGCGGGATGAAGCTCGTCCCCATCCTGTCGGATCCGGCGACCGGTGCCCGGGAGATCAAGTACTACGAGTCGACGATGATCCCGGGCGAGACCAGCTCCAAACCCGGCAAGGACTCGATGGGCATGGACATGGTCCCGGTTTACGAAACGGGAGGAACCTGGGGCGCGATTCACATCGATCCCGAGACGATCCAACGCATGAATCTCAAGACGGCGGTGGTCGCGCGCGGACCGATGCGGCGCGAAATCCACACCGTCGGCACGATCGCCTACGACGAGGCCGGGCTCACCGACATCACCACCAAGTACGAGGGCTGGGTGGAGAAGCTCGAGGTCAATGCGACCTGGACCTCGGTCCGGCAGGGCGATCCGCTCTTCGAGGTCTATTCGCCGGATCTCTACAACGCCGAGTTGAATTACGTCGTCGCATTGCGGGCCGAGGGCGACCACGAAGGCCCGCTGGGCCGGTCCGCCCTGGCGAGGTTGCAGCTGTTCGACGTGCCGGAACGTGTGATCGCCGACCTCCGCCGCACCAGGACCGCGACACGAACGCTGGTGTACCGCGCGCCGGCGAGCGGGATCGTGATCCAAAAGAACGTGGTGCAGGGGCAGATGATCAGGGCGGGCGAAACGATTTTCCAACTCGCGGACCTCTCGCACGTGTGGGTGCTGGCCCAGATCTACGAGAAGGACGTGCCCTACGTGCACCCGGGGGAGAGCGTGACCGTCCGCACCTCCTACGGAGCGCCGCGGACATATACCGGGACAATCAGCCTCCTGCTACCGCAGGTGCAGGATACCACCCGCACGGTCACTGCGCGGATCGTGCTGCCGAACCCGGAGGGGCTCCTCCGGCCGGGCATGTATGCCGACGTGAGCCTCGCATCCGTCATTGATCCGGATGCGGTGTTGGTGCCCGACATGGCCGTGCTCCGCAGCGGCGAGCGCAACACGGTTTTCATTGCACGGCCCGACGGTTCGTTCGAGCCGCGGGAGGTGAGGCTTGGCGCGTACAGCGAGGGCGACTTCTACCAGGTGCTAAATGGACTCACCGCCGGCGAGCGGATCGTGACCTCCGGACAGTTCATGCTCGATTCGGAAAGTCAGCTCCAGGAGGCGATCCAAAAGATGATGATGCCATCGGCGGAGACAGCGGAACCGCCGCCGAAGGCTCCGCGGCAAACCTCGCCCTCGCACGCCGGCTCAGTGGGAAATTCACGGTCAACCGTGCCGCCGATGAGAATGCACGCGCCAGCCTCCGGAGGCGCGACATCGGGAAACGCCTCGACCCAATCCGTCGCGTCGTGAGCTTCGTAGCTGCCCCTGCCGGCCTTCGGCTGCGCTGCCGCGCAACCGCCTGACCCCGCTCACCGTGCTGAGGTCCATCATCGATTATTCGCTCCGGAACAAGGTGCTCGTGATCGTTGCGACGATCGCGGTCGTCCTTGGGGGGATCTACGCGGTGCGGAACATTCCGCTCGATGCGATTCCCGACCTGTCGGACACCCAGGTCATCATTTACACCGAGTGGCCCGGTCAGGCGCCGCAGATCGTCCAGGACCAGCTTACCTATCCGATCACGACCAAGATGCTGTCGGTCCCGCGGGCGAAGGTCGTTCGCGGGTATTCCTTCTACGGCTACTCGTTCGTCTACGTCATCTTCAAGGATGGCACCGACCCTTACTGGGCGCGGAGCCGCGTGCTCGAATACCTCAACGGTCTCCAGAGCAGCCTGCCGGCCGGTGTGAGCCCGCAGCTCGGACCGGATGCGACCGGCGTCGGCTGGGCGTTCATGTACACGCTCAACTCGAAGCACCACGACCTGGCCGAGCTGCGCAGCCTGCAGGACTGGCACCTGCGGTACGAGCTCTCGAGCGTCGAGGGCGTGGCTGAGGTCGCATCGGTCGGCGGGTTCGTGAAGCAGTATCAGATCACCGTGGATCCCGACCGCCTGCGCGCGTTCAACCTTTCGATCGCCGACATCGCGCGGGCCGTTCGGGCCAGCAATGGCGAGGTCGGCGGCCGGTCGCTCGAGCTGTCCGAACAGGAGTTCATCCTCCGCGTCCGCGGCTACATCGAGTCGCTGGACGACGTGCGCAAGATCGCGGTCGGGCGCGGGCCGGGCGGCACGCCGCTGCGGCTCGGCGACGTCGCCGACGTGCAGTACGGCCCCGACATGCGCCGCGGCATTGCCGAGCTCAATGGGCACGGCGAGACCGTCGGCGGCATCGTGGTGGTGCGGTACGGGGTCGACACGCGCAAGGTGATCGCAGCGGTCAAGCAGCGGCTCGACGAAGCAATGAAGAGCCTGCCGAAGGATGTCAGTTACTCGGTGGTCTACGACCGCACCGAACTCATCGATCGCGCGGTCAGGACGCTCCAGGACAAGTTGATCGAGGAGAGCCTGGTTGTGGCGCTGGTGTGTTTCCTCTTCCTGCTGCACCTCCGCAGTTCGCTCGTGGCGATCATCATCCTGCCGGTGGCGGTGCTGGCGTCGATCGGGATCATGTACGGGCAGGGGCTCAGTTCGAATATCATGTCACTCGGCGGCATCGCCATCGCGGTGGGCGCGATGGTGGACGCGGTGATCATGATGATCGAGAACGCGCACCAGCACCTCGAGCGCGACGCCGAGCGGAAGCCGCACTGGGACATCATCCGTGACTCCGCGGTCGAAGTGGGGCCGACGCTTTTCTATTCGCTGCTGGTGATCACGGTCTCGTTCCTGCCCGTGTTCACGCTGCAGGATCAGGAAGGCCGGATGTTCAAGCCGCTCGCGTTCACCAAGACGTACGCCATGGGCACGGCGGCCATCCTCTCCATCACGCTCGCGCCCGTGCTGATGGGTTTCTTTATCCGCGGGCGGATTCCTCCCGAGGAGAAGAATCCAATCAATCGGTTTCTCATCTGGGTTTATCACCCGCTGCTCGACCGGATGATCCGGTTCCGCTGGTTGGTGATCGCCACGGCCGCCGTGATCGTCGCGTGGGTCTTCTTCCCGTGGAACGCATGGGTGGTCCGGCCGCTGCCCCCGGGGCCGGTCAAGACGTTCGCCGCCCGGCTCAATCCGGG
Organism: Opitutaceae bacterium; assembly: GCA_035545515.1. Classification (GTDB taxonomy): domain Bacteria; phylum Verrucomicrobiota; class Verrucomicrobiia; order Opitutales; family Opitutaceae; genus ER46. Next base: position 21,317 of record DASZYH010000187.1, on the reverse strand, counting down.
ATTCCCGTACCAGAGCATCGGCTCGGAATTCATGCCGCCGCTCTACGAGGGCGACCTGCTGTACATGCCGACGACGTTTCCGGGCGTCTCGCCGACGAAGGCGCGCGAGGTCCTCCAGCAGACCGATGCCATCATCAAGTCGTTTCCCGAGGTCGACCGCGTGTTCGGCAAGGCCGGGCGCGCCGACACGGCGACGGACCCGGCGCCGATGGACATGATCGAGACGACGATCACGCTGAAGCCGGAGAGCGAATGGCCGGTGGTCGACATCAAGGACGACATGGGCCGGGTCGTCGCCCATCGCCGACGGACTCCCGACGAACTGATCACGGCATTGAACGCGGCGGTCCAGATTCCGGGCCTGACGAACGCCTGGACGATGCCGATCAAGACCCGCATCGACATGCTATCCACCGGGATCAAGACCCCCGTGGGCATCAAGGTGGCGGGGCCGGATCTCGCACAGTTGCAGCGGATTGGCTCGGAAATCGCGGGCATCGTTCGCTCGGTGCCGGGAACCAGCAGCGTGTTCGCTGAACGCGTGATGGGCGGCAACTACATCGAATTCGATCTCGATCGCGACGCGATCGCCCGGTACGGGCTGACCGTCGGTGATGTCCAGCAGGTGCTTGAAGTCGCGCTGGGCGGAATGCCGCTCACGACGACGGTGGAGGGATTGGAGCGGTACAACGTGATCCTCCGCTACGCCCGCGACTACCGGTCGAATCTCGAGGCCCTGAAGAACATCGCGATCCCGGTGAAGACGGGCATGCCAACTGCGCCGGCGATGGGCAATGATGCGGGCCCGGCGCCGGCGGAGACCGCCGCGCCTCTGGCCCAGGTTCCGCTCAGCGAACTCGCTCACATCCGGGTGGTCGCGGCCCCGATGGGCATCAAGAGCGAGGGCGCGGTCCCGAACGCCTGGATTTACGTCGACGTCCACGGCATCGACATCGGGACCTATGTCCGGCGGGCGCAGGAGGCCGTGAACGCGGCGATCCAGCGTGGGGAGATCAAGATTCCAACCGGCTACCGCGTGATCTGGAGCGGTCAGTACGAATACATGCAGCGGGCGCAGCAGCGGCTCATGATTGTCGTGCCGCTCACGCTCCTGCTGATCGTGTTCATCATCTACCTGAACACCAAATCGTGGATCAAAACGGCCATCGTCATGCTCGCAGTTCCGTTCTCGCTCGTGGGCGCCTTCTGGGCGCTGCACCTCTCGGGATACAACATGAGCGTCGCGGTGTGGGTGGGCATTATCGCGCTGGCGGGTCTCGATGCGGAGACTGGAGTCGTGATGCTCCTGTATCTCGACCTGGCGTTTGATGACTGGCAGAAGAGCGGCCGCCTGCGCTCCTGGTCGGATCTTCGTGACGCGATCTATCACGGAGCCGTCAAGCGCGTGCGGCCGAAAGCCATGACAGCGGCGGTGATCATTGCCGGCTTGCTGCCGATCCTCTGGAGTCATGGCACCGGCGCCGATGTGATGAAGCGGATCGCGTTGCCCATGGTGGGCGGGGTGATCACGTCGACCGTCATGGAACTCCTCGTTTATCCCGCCATTTTCTTCCTGTGGCGCGGCGCACGCGTGCCGCGGACGTGAAGAGGGGACCCTCGATGCCCCGATCGAGGTGCGGGACGGGTGGAAGTCGATTTTCGAATCGAGTTCAGCGTCTGCCCGCAGAGGGACCACCGCGGCCCCCCACGGCCGTTTCCCCCGCCCGTCGTTCCGATTCCGCAGCTTGGCCCGCCGGCGCTTGATTTTGCGCTTAATCATCTCATTTTCGGGACTTTCCGGCCGGCGTCGTGCCTCGGCTCCCTCTCTGCGCTAATAAAAGACCAACTCGGCTCTGGCCCTCCCTCCGAGAGCGGTTTTCTCATCGTGCGTATGTCCGACGCCCCCCTCATCACCCACTTGTACACTGCCGATCCCTCGGCTCATGCGTTTGAGGGGAAGATCTACCTGTACCCGTCGCACGACCGCGATTCCGGCATTCCGGACAATGACAATGGCGACCAGTACGACATGGTTGATTACCACGTTTTTTCGATGGAGACGGTCTGCGGGCCAGTGACAGACCACGGGGTGGTGCTGGCGTTGAAGGACGTGCCGTGGGCCAGCAAGCAGCTTTGGGCGCCTGATGCCGCCCACAAGAACGGCCGTTATTACCTGTATTTCCCGGCGCGGGACCAAGCGGGGGTGTTTCGGATTGGAGTTGCGATTTCGGACCGGCCCTCGGGGCCATTCCGGCCCGAGCCGCAGCCGATCGCGGGAAGCTACAGCATCGATCCCTGCTGCTTCGTCGATGACGACGGCAAGTCGTACCTGTATTTCGGCGGCATTTGGGGCGGCCAATTGCAGAAGTGGCGGACTGGCCGGTTCGATCCGGAGGGCCGGGAGCCGGCGGCGGGGGACCCGGCCATCGGGCCGCGGGTCGCGGCGCTGGCGGACGACATGAAGTCGTTCGACGGGGGCGTTACCGAAATCAAGATCCTCGACGAGTCCGGTCAGCCGCTGCGCGCCGGAGACCATGATCGCCGATATTTCGAGGCGCCGTGGCTGCACAAACACAACGGCGTCTATTATTTTTCCTATTCCACGGGCGACACGCATTACCTCGTTTATGCGACAGGCACGAACCCGCGCGGGCCGTTCACGTACCAGGGACGGATCCTCGAGCCGGTCATCGGCTGGACGACGCATCATTCGATCGTGGACTACAAAGGCCGGACTTATCTGTTTCACCACGACTCGTCGCTTTCCGGTGGCAAAAGCCACTTGCGGTGCGTGAAGGTGAAGGAGCTGGTGTACGACGCCGAAGGCCGGATCACGGGCGTGCGACCCGTGTAAGTGGGCGGAAGCGCGCGGGGCTGTAACTGGCGCTGAACAGGTTCGCGGCGGAGACGGGCTGAGCGGCAGAGCGCGGGGTGTGGTTTTGTGAAGCGGGGACCACGGTCTATATCAAGCCGCGCCACGGTGGCGTGGCGTCGATAAAGGCAACTTCTATACGTAAAATCCGCGCTAAATAACCCTCCCCAACCGGTTCAGTTCCGGCGAATTGGAGCGCAATAGGCCCTATGGCCCCATCGAGGTGCAGGACGTGGGCGCGTCTGCGCGTCCATTCAGCGAAGTCACTGCGGTACATGCCGGCGTTCCCTGGATCCGCTGTGCCGTTTAGTTTTGTGCGGCCCTTCGGGCGCGCGCTGCTGTTCGCCGCCGCCGCGACACTCGCGACCGCAGCGGCCGCTCTTCCAGTCGGCGATCCGATCGCCGCGAGTGCCCGGGAGTGGTCGCTCCCCGAGTGCATTGCCGCGGCGCTCCGTAACAATCGGCAGCGACCGGTCTCGCAACTGGCAGTGTCCCTGGCCGAGGCCCAGCACCGGCAGTCGCTCGCGGGCTACTGGCCGCAACTGCGCCTGGTCGGCATGGTGCAGCGGACCGATGAGGCGCCGGATTTCATTTTCCCGGCGTCGACGATGCCGGTCCCGGCGCAAACGATCGCGACGCCGCCCTCGACGGCGCTCATCACGATTCCCGCCGGCGTGCTTGGACCCTCCGCCGTCCAGCTTCCGGTCAGTGTTCCCGCCCAGACGATCTCCACGCCGGCAAGCGCGGTCCAGGTGCCATCGCAGGACATCAAATTGATGAACCGTGATTCCGTCGCGGGCTCCGCCTCGGTCGCCTGGCTTCTCTTCGACGGCGGCATGCGTCGCGGGTTGCGGGTGCAGACCGAGAACCTCGTGGCGGCAGCGAGGCAGGCGGCGCGGCGCACCGATCTCGAGATCGCCGACAGCGTCACCCGCCTGTATTACGGTGCGGTTCTCGCCCGTGAACTGCGCCAGCTCGGCGCCGACACGCTGGCCCGAATGGACGCAACCCTTGGCCTGACGGAGACCTTATATCAAGGCGGCGGCGGAAAGGTCACCAAGGCGGATTATCTCGAAACCAAGGTGATGGTGGACTCGCTGCGCGCGATCGTCGCCTCGCTCGAAAAGAACGAGGCCATGGCGGAGGCTGCGCTGGCCAACACGATGGGCCTGCCGTGGCAGGCGAGCGTCCGGCCGGCGGCGAGGGAGATTCCGTCCATTGTCTCCAAAGTGGAACTCGATTCCCTGGTCGGGGACGCCTATGCGTTCAATCCCGATTGGAAGCAGCTCGAGGCGGGGCTCCGGGCGGGCGAAGCGGCGGTGGCTGGGGCGCGGAGCGGTTACGCGCCGAAGGTTGCGCTGACCGGCACGCTGCACCGCTGGTGGAACGGCTATGATGCCGGCATGGCCACGGCCGCGAACAAGCAGGGCTGGAATGTCGGTGTCGGGATCGAGCTTCCGCTGTTCGACGGCCTGCTGACGCGCGGCCGGGTCGCCGAGGCCCGCGCCCGCCTGGAACAGCTGAAGCAACAGCAATTTCTCCTCCGCGAGGGCATCGGGCTGCAGATCAAGGACGCGCTTCTCGGCCTCGTGGCCGCCCAGAAGGCGTGCGCAGCCACCGCGGAGGCCCGGGTCTCCGCCGAGGAAAACCGGGCGCTCAACGTCCGCGCATACCAGAGTGAGCTCGTCGAGACGGAGAAGGTGATCCGGTCCCAGCTCACGGAAGCGTTCATGTCGGCGCAGCATCTGAAGGCGAGGTACGACTGCGTGGCGCTGCAGTCGCAGCTCAACCTGCTCGTCGGCACCGAAGTGGCGCACCAACTCGGTTCGGCACCCTGACCCTCGGCCATGCGGCAATCGTCCGCCCAGCGACGCTTTTTTTCCGCCGGCTTCGGGCGTCTCCTGCGCGCCGCGGCGGTCGCGGCGGTCGGCGGGTACGCGTTCTGTCCGGCCGTCGCGGCCCCGGTGGACAATGACGTCATCCGGCTCGGCCTGACCGCCGCAATGCTTCCGGATTTGAACGAGAACGACGCCCGGGCCTCGATCAAGGCGCTCGCCACGGCGACCGCCCGTGAGCGCGGCCTGGCGGCCGATCCCGAGCCGCACGTGTACGATGGAACAGCCGCGGCGACTGTCGGCCTGCAACGTGGGGCGACGAACGCGATCGGATTGACCACCGCCGAATACTGGCTGATCCGCCGTGAAATTCGTTTCGACGGGTTCCTGATTTCCACCCTGGCCCATGATCCCATGGAGCGGTATGTCGTGCTCGTGCCGGCGGCCAGTCCGGCCATGGCGCTCACCGATCTGCAGGGGCACGATCTCACGATGCTGCGCGGACCGCAGATGTCGCTCGCGCGGGTCTGGCTCGACGTCGAGCTCGCGGGCGGCGGGCATCCGACCTCCGTCGGCTACTTTGGTCGGATCACCGAGTCGGGCCGGCCCTCGCGGGTGGTCCTGCCGCTGTTCTTTGGCCAGGGCGACGCGTGCGTGGTCAATCAGCGCGCCCTCGACACGTTGATCGAACTCAATCCCCAGGTCGCGAAGAAGATCCGGGTCGTCGCGACGTCGCCACCGTTCGTTCCCTCGATGTTTGCGCTCACGCGCACCCTTTCGCCCGAATTCCGCGATCGCGCCCTGCGCGAGCTTGGCGCACTCGACAACTCCATCGTCGGCCAGCAGGTGCTGACGATTTTTCGCACGCAGCACATCGCCCCTTATCCCGAAACGGTCCTGGACAGCGCGCTCGAATTGCTGGACCGGCATGCACGGCTGTGCCCGGCCGCGAATGCGGCGTTGATCGGATCGTTGCGGCAGCCAAAGGGGGCGCTGACCGTGCGATGAACGCCGTCGATCCAAAGGCACCGGTGAAATCCGTCCGCGCCCGGTTGGATGCTCCGCGGGTTCCGCGGGCGTGGACCATTCCCACCGTCATCGCGCTCGCGTGCCTCGCGTTCGGGGCGGCCGAGCCGGTGCCACCTCTCCCGGAAAGTGTGCTCCGGCTCGGCATTCCCCGGCAGGCCTTTGCCGACTTGAACGAGAACGACGCGTCCGCGGCCTACCGCGCGTTCGTGATCTCGCTGGGCCGCCGGCGCGGCTACGATGTGCGGCCGGACGTACTCATCTTTGACGCGATCCCGCAGCTCGAGACCGCGGTCCGCGACGGACGCGTGAACGTGGCCATCCTGGGAACGTGGCAGCTGCTGGAAAGCCGGCTGCGCAACTGCACGGACGTCGCGTTCGTCCCGGCGGCGGGGCATGTGGTCGCCCGCCGCGTCGTGCTTCTGGTGCGACGCGATAGCGGGCTGCGCGCGCTGCGCGACCTGCGGGGGAAATCGGTGCTGGTCCTCGTCGACACCCACACCACGCTCGGGCGCCCCTGGTTCGAGACGCGGTGCCTGGCGGAAGGACTCGGCCGGCCCGATGCCTACGTGCACAAGGTCGACGCCGTCGGTCGTCCCAACGCCGCAATCCTGCCCGTATTCTTCGGTCGGGCCGATGCCTGCATCGTTGACGACCAGACCTTCTCCACCGCGTGCGAGTTGAATCCGCAGCTGGCGCGCGACCTCATAGTCATCGAGCAGTCGGAACCGATGGTCGATTCCGTGCTGTGCCTGAATCGAACCGGCTGGGTTTCGCGGCAGCGCCGGGACGATTTGTGCCAAAGCATCCTCGAACTGCATGCCGAGCCGAGCGGCCGCCAGATTCTCATGCTCTTCCGCTTCGACCGCCTCGTGCCGATCGAGCCGGGCATGCTCGATTCCGTCATGGCGTTGCACGCACGGTATGCCAGGCTGGTCGGCGCCCCGGCGTCGGCCACGGTCGTGCCGCCTCTGTCCCCGGCGGTGACCAGTGGGCGGGCCGGCGCGCTGGGGATCGTGGCCCGGCCGGAACGGTCGGCCGGCACGTTGCCATGGGGAGGGCGGCGGCCATGAGCGTCGTCACCTCGCTTTCCCGGCAACTCCGGTACCGGCGGGGGCTGGGGATCACCGTGCGCACGGCCTGGCTCGCCTGGCTCGTCACGATCAGCACGCTGCTGATTTTCGCGCTGGCAATCGTGCCGCAGCAGAAGCGGACGCTGCTCGATTACCTGTACTCCAAGGCAAACGGCGTCGCGGTTTCGCTCCGCGACGTGGCCGCGAGCGCGGCGGTGAGCGAGGACTACAGCAGCGTCGTCGACCATTGCGTCGACATCCTGAAAGGCGATCCGGCGATCGACTATATCGTGCTGACGCGGAACGACGGCTTCTCCCTGATCCACGACCACAACGGCTGGCGTGCCAGCATGCTGCCAGCCGAATGGCACCCGCCGGAACGCGTGACCCAGGCGGGCATCGGCGACGTGCCGCTGTTCGGACGGCGTGTCTACCGCTTTTCCCAGCCGTTCGAGTACTCCGGCATCAACTGGGGATGGATCCACGTCGGGCTTTCACTCGAGAGCTACGATGCCAGTGTGGCGGCGGTGTACTGGCGAACCGGCATGTTGGCGGTGATCTGCATGCTCGTCGCGCTGGCGGCCACGATTGTCTACGCCCGCCACCTCGTCAGCCCGATCCTGGCGCTGCAGGCGGTGGTCCGGCAGGTGGCCAGCGGCGACCTGTCCGCCCGGGCGCCAACCGCGCGTTCGGACGAACTTGGCCAGCTCGCGATGTCGGTGAACGCGATGACGGAGGCGCTGCTGCGGCGCGACCGCACGCTGAAGGAGGCGAACGAAACGCTCGAGCGCCGGGTGGCCGACCGGACCCGCGAACTGGAGCACCAGGTCGTTGCCCGCGAACGCGCCCACCACGCGCTCGCCGAGGCGCAGCAGCATCTGATGGAGCTCTCGCGCGAGGCGGGCCGCGCGGAGATCGCGACCGGCGTGCTGCACAGCGTCGGCAATGCCCTGAATAGCGTGAACGTCTCCACGACGCTCCTGCAGGACCAGCTCGGACGTTCGCAGCTTCACGCGCTCAGCCAGGCCGTGGCGCTCCTGAGCGAACACCGGGCCGATCTGGCCGCCTATCTCGTGCGGGACGCGCGGGGGCGGCACATTCCCGAGTTCGTCATCGAGGTGTCCGCCGCCATCGCGTCGGAACACGCGGCCTGGCGGACCGAGCTCGACGGGGTTTCGAAAAACGTCGAGCACATCAAGGAAATCGTCGCGATGCAGCAGAGCTACGCGCGGGTGGCCGGGCTGTCCGAGCGACTGTCGCCCCACGAGCTGGCGCAGGACGCGATCCGCATGCATCAGGCGGCCTTCGCGGGACACGGCATCGAAGTCGTGGCTGATTTTCAGCCGGTCCCGGATGTCGTCGTCGACAAGCACAAGGTGATGCAGATCTTTGTGACGCTGCTGAGCAACGCCACCTGGGCGGTCGACGATCTTCCGCCGGGCCAGCGGCGAATCACGGTCTCGGTCACCGCGCAGGCGGGACGCGTCCGTTTCGCGATCACCGACAACGGAATCGGCATCGCTGCGCATAATCTCTCCCGGATTTTCCAGCACGGCTTCACGACCCGCAAGGACGGGCATGGATTCGGGCTGCACATGGCCGCCCTGGCCGCCGCCGAACTCGATGGCACGCTCGCCGCCCGCAGCGACGGTCTCCGCCGCGGGTCCACCTTCGTCCTCGAACTGCCCGCCGAAACCCCCGCACCCTCCTCATGAATTCGAAGCCGTTGCTCGCCGAAGCGCGCGTGTTGGTCGTCGATGACACCGCGTCCATTCATGCCGATTTCCAAAAGATCCTCGGCGGTGCGCTCCAACCGTCGGCCGCGCTGATCGCCGCGAAGGCGAGGGTGTTCGGCTCGGTGGCGCTGCCGTCATCCGTCCTGCGTTTCGCGGTCGATTGTGTGAGCCAGGGCGAGGAGGGGCTGGCGGCCGTCCGGCGGGCGGTCGCGGAAAAACGTCCCTACGCGCTCGCGTTCGTCGACATGCGCATGCCACCGGGCTGGGACGGAATCGAGACGACACGCCGCCTGTGGGAGGCGGACCCCGGCCTGCAGGTGGTGATTTGCACGGCCTATTCGGACCGGACCTGGGAGGACACGATCGCGCACCTGGGCAACACGGACAGCCTGCTGATCCTGAAGAAGCCGTTCGACAACATCGAGGTCGTGCAGATCGCGCATGCCCTGAGCACGAAAAGGGCGATCGGACGGCGTGACCGCGAGCGGCTGGCCGATCTCGACGAGCGGGTGCGGCAGCGAACGGCCGAGCTGCGGGAAGCCGAGGGGCGGTTCACGAAGGTCTTTCACGCCAATCCCGTCCCCACGACGCTGCAGAACCTGGACGACGGCACGTACGTCGACGCCAACCCCGCGTTTCTCGAGCTCGTGGGCCGCCGGCGGGAGGAGATCTGTCATCACACCGCGGAGGAACTGCGACTCTGGGCCGACGCCGACATCTGGCGGGAAACCCTCGCTTCGCTCGAGGAGCGCAAGCCGCTGCGCGAACGGGCGACCCGGCTCCGGACGAACGACCGACGGCTGCGGGACGTCCTCGTGTCGGTCGAGCGCGTGGATACCGGGGCGCACCCGCTCGTGCTGATGAATGTGGAGGATATCAGCGAGCGCCTGCTGCTGGAGCAGAAGCTGCAGCAATCCCAGAAGATGGAAGCCGTCGGCCAGCTTGCGGCCGGGGTCGCGCACGATTTCAACAACCTGCTTACGGTGATCCAGAGCTATGCGACGATGATCATCGACGACCCACAGCTCGGGACCGAGAACCGCGAGGCGGTGGGCCAGATTCACACGGCGGCGGAGCGGGCCGCCGCGCTGACCCGGCAGCTCCTCGTGTTCAGCCGCCGGCAGATCGCACAACCGCAGGCGATCGATCTGTCGGCCACCCTGGCCCGGATGCAGGACATGCTGCGCCGCCTGGTATCGGAGGACATTGCCCTCGAGTGGCACGTCCCGTCCGCGTTGCCGCAGCTCCTCGCTGACGAAGCGGACATCGAGCAGGTCATCATGAACCTGGTGGTCAACGCGCGCGATGCGATGTCGCAGGGGGGCCGGATTGTCGTCTTCGTCTCCACCGTCTCGTTCGATCAGGCCGGCGGAGGCCGCCACGCCGAGGCGCGCGCGGGCCGTTTTGTGCAACTGGCGATTGCCGACAACGGCTCCGGAATGGCGCCGGACGTGATGGCCCGGATTTTCGAGCCTTTCTTCACGACCAAGGACGTGGGCAAGGGGACGGGCCTCGGGTTGTCGACGGTGTACGCGATCGTCCGCCAGCACGGAGGCTGGGTCGAGGTGGCCAGCACCCCGGGGCAGGGAACCCGGTTTGATGTCTTTCTGCCGGTGATGCCGGAGGGATCGGCGCCTCCGGCGAAACCCCGGGACGGCGACATCGATCTCGCCGAATTGCGCGGTCGGGGCGAACGCGTCCTCATCGTCGAGGACCAGGAGGACGTGCGCTCCGCGATCCGGTCGATCGCCTTGCGGGCCGGTTACGACGTGACTGAGGCGGTCGACGGTCCGAATGCGCTCGAGGCCGTCGCCGCCGCTCCGCGGCCGTTCGACCTGCTGCTCACGGATATGGTGATGCCGAACGGATGTTCCGGCGTGGAACTCGCGGCGCAATTGCGCGCGAAGTTGCCTGGACTGAAGGTGATCATCAGCACCGGCTACAGCCAGGATCTGTTGAAACAGAGCGGTCTCGTGCCGGAGCACGCGAATCTTCTGCTCAAGCCGTACACGTACACGTCGCTCCTTACGGCGTTGCGGAACGCCCTGAACGGCTGAGGACGGAATGGGGTGGAATCGGAGGCGCCTCACCACCCGGCGGTGTGCGGCGCACCGCGCTACCGCCGTCCGGCATAGATCAGCTTCAGACCCCAGTCTCCTGCGCCGGGATAGGGTGGCAGTGTGATGATGCCGATCTTGTTCGCCTCGACCTCGACGGCGGGTCTCCACGTGCCGTCCCGCGGATCGAACCATTGGGCGGAGTAACGGCTGTTCAGGAGGGCGCCGCGCAGCTTGGCCCGCGGACATCCCGTTTCGAAATACGCGAGAAAGATCCGCTTGTCCGGTGTTCGGGCGCAGTACGCCCAGCCTTCATACCCCAGCGCGGGTCCGCTCTTGTCCGGCGTAATCAGATCGGGCAGGGGCTCGAGTTGCTGGTAGTTGGGGCCGATGGAAAATGCGAACGTTCGCAGGTACTGCATCTGGCCGCCGGATCGCCATTGGAACGCATCCCACATGTGCGTCGGGGCGGTCGGTTCGATATCCGCGCCCCAGATGCCTTCCGCGCCGTACACGTGGCCCGCGAATCCGCCCGAGAGGAAATTGCCGTACATGCACGACCGGACGAAGGCGTCGTCTCGCGGGGTTCCCCCGTCGGCGCCGAGTTTGTAGTTCACCGCCCCGGCGCCGCGGTTGTCCTTGAACCCGGCATAATACGGCTCGCCGTTCAGCGCGGGCAGGGGCTCCTTCAGGTGGTAGATCTCCGTGAGATACCAGAAATTTTCGTGTTCCCGCATGTTGCCGGTCTGCTGGAGCGTGACCCACGAGTGCTCGCCCCAGTTCTCGAGCGTGGAGGGATTGGCGTTTGCCGAGAGCAGCGTGCCGAACGGCGGCGGTCCGTATTTCCGGAACACGAGACGGATCGCATTGGTGTAGTCCTCCGGGCTGACGGTTTCATCGATGATGTCGAGGTGTACGGGGCTGAGCACGACGTTGTTCGCCTGGTAGCGCGCCCAGATGTATTCGATGTACCGGGCGTACGAATCGGGCCAGCCGTAGTATTTCGCCCACAGCAACCCGGAGTCGCGGCGCGACGCTTCGATGAACGGGACGAAGCCGTTCGCATTCAGGTAATCGATCTTCCGGTCGACGTACTTGAAGTACTCCGGATTGATCCGGTTCATGTCGGGAAAGTAGTTCTCGTATCCCGGCACCTTGCCGGGAAACAGGAACGGCCGGCCGCCCTCGTTATCCATGTTCTTCGCGCTGCCGACCCCTCCGGTCGCGGGCGAGCCGCTCCCGAATTCCATCCACGCCGAACGGACGGTCGTGCGCGCCGGGTCGTTCATCCGCAGGTGCCAGGGCTTGTCGTCGGTCTTCCAGTTCGGGAAGGCGGCGATGATGTTCACCCAGTTATAACCCTGTGCCTTCCGGTAGCGGACGTAGTCCTTGAACCCGGCCGTCGGCCCGATCGGGCGCGGCGTGTCGTCATCGTACCATTTGAACCGGTTTGTCCCCGCCGCGTACCAGGTGTCCCCGATTGCGAAGTACGGCGTGCCGTCGGCGTACTCCAGCGCATGGCCGTTCGGCGTCGCGCGGATGAAACCGCGCCGGAGCGGGTTCGCCTGCTTCTCGGCGTCGGTCCAGTCGGACGCCGCGTAGCTCCCGGTCTTGTCATCCAGCCCGGGATCCGCCGGCTCGGAGCCGCTCCGCCATGTCCAGATGCCGGGTTCCGTCGCGACCAGCCGCACCCGGAAGGTTTGTCCGCCATCCCAGAAACCATAGATGCGCCGGTGAAAATCCGGACCGGTCAGGTCGACCCAGACTGTGACCGCCGTGTACGGGTTGGCGTAGGTGTTCGTCGCGGTCAGCGTGATCGCTTGTTTTTCCCAGACCTTGATCGGCGTGGGTTCGGACGCGGGCACCAGCACGGGGAGGGCGAAGGCGGCAAGGATGAGGCAACGAAAGGGGTACATACGGCGTGGGAGTATCACCACCTCGGGCCATAGCAGCCAGAACTAACCTCCCAACCGGCAGGCGGCGCGCGATGTCCCCCCTCGGGCTGGGCGATCCTGGCTCGTCGCCGTCCGAGCGGGACGTCGGCTCCCTCGCCGGCATGCCAACCATCATTGGTGTCGGCGCCGCTTGTGACAGGCCGATTGCCACGTACGTTGGGAGGCGTTTTCCTTCTTCCCCGATGCCCACTCGTTCCAGTCCCATCGCCTTCAAGGTCACGCGGGCGCAGATCGTCGCGCGCGGCCTGACGAACCGCTGCCCCAACTGCGGCGGGCGCACGCTGTTCAAGCCCGGCACCCTGTTTCAGGTAAATGAGAGCTGCCCCGTCTGCGGTTTCCCGATCAACCGTGGAACGGACGAGGGATTCTACCTCGGCTCGCTGTCGTTGAACTACGGCGTGACGCTCGTGTGTTTCCTGCTGCCGCTCGCGTTGCTCGCGTACCATGGGGTGATCGGCGCCACGGCGGCGATCGTGACCGCCCTCGTCGGCGCGGTGGTGGTGCCCGCTCTGCTTTACCGGCCTTCCCGAAGCTGGTGGCTGATGAACTATTATTTCTTTTTCCCCCAGCATCTCCCCGCCAATGGCGGCAAGGGCCGGATGGGCGAGGATGCCAACGTTTAACCCGCGACCGCCGCACATCCGCCGGAACCGATTTCCGCGCCAGCCGTCTCAACCTTCTCCATGCGCGTCCGTTCCCGCCTCTTTCCCCATGCCATCGGCGTTTTGATGGCGCTGGTGCTCGCGGTGGCGGCCCGGGCCGAGGTTCGGTTCAGCAAGGCGCTTTCGCCGGCACAGTGGGTTGCGGCGGGATACATCCATCTTGGGACGCCGCAGGCAAACGCCCTCGACGCCTTGATCCAGAAGGACATCGACTCGGCGCGGCAGGGCGACGTGCCTGCATTCGCGAAGTCGTTCACCGAGCGTCGCACGCCCGAGGAACGTTTGCGCGCTGGCATCGATACCCTCACGCCTTCCGAACGCACCGTCTTGAACGAGCTGGTCGCGGCGGCGATCGCCGGGCGCCCGGCGAGTCCGGCGGTGACGGCGGCGATCGCCCACACGCCGGCGGCCCAGGCGGTGAAGATCGACAAGCCGCGGATGCAGGTTCATGGCAGCGTGACGTTTGTCGTGGGGGCCGGCAGCCATGGCACCTCCTGGTACGGAGGCGGATTTAATGCGTATATGACGGACCCGACGCACCACTTCACCCTCAGCGTCGGCATGTCGGAGATCCGGGGCAAAGGCTGGGGCTGGTCGGGTTGCGACGACGGTCTGCCCTGGTAGGGGCGGCGTGATCGGGCAGCGGTCCGCCGGACTGCGTCCGCATCGGTCGCCCCGCGTGAACGCAGTCAGCGGCGGGAGCCGATGGCGGTTTTGGGCCGACGCCGTTTCGCCCCGGTTTTTGATCTTCCGGATTTCGCCGCCGTCGTGTCGCGTTGCGCCGCACCCGCCCGGACCGCGGCGATCAGCGTGGCATCCGATGGCAGACTGGCGATCGACGTGATCCGGCGCAGCCTCGCCCGATCGCTTCGCCCGCGCGGCAATTTCACCTGGATGTCGCGCCAGAAAAAGAACGCGCAATGGGCCTTGAATGCCGCCATGCCGCAAAGCAGACCGCGGTACTGGAAAAACGGGACGTGCCACTTGATGACCTCGACGACGTCGGGACAGCCGCGATGAACGTTTCGACGCAGGCGTTTCAGCACGGGGCGGGCAAACTCGGCGGCTTCCTCGATGTAGGTGTCAACCCGGGGGTCCTTCTGGGGCATGCGGATGGGGGTTGAGCGCCAGCGTAGGCTCCGATCGATCCTGTGCAAGCAGCGGCTCGCTTCGCCGAATCGCAGGTCAGCAGGCGGCGGCTTCCTCGGTTCGATGACTACGGCGGCCACCGTTGGCCGCGCTTCGTGTCGGTCACATCGGCTTCAGCACGACCAGGCAGACGTCGTTGTCGCGGATCGTCTCGTCCTGACGGAAGGTGCCGTCGGCGCCGATCTCGACCAGCCGCTGCTCCGCGGGGGCCCCGCTGTTGACCGATTTGATGTAGGCGACCTGCGCCCGCGTGAGCTGCGAGGGCGATCCGAGATCATGATAGGTGGTGTAGGCATCGTTCACGCGATAGCCGACCCGATAGACGCTCAACGCGTACCGACCGGCGGGGACGTGTGCGATTGTCACCGTCACGGGAATGCTGCCCTTGGGCGGCAGGTCGCGGGTGAAATAGACCTGATTGTTCACGCCGTTGCCTTTCCCCGGCCCCGGATAGGTGTAGTTCCAGACAAGCGCCTGCACACCGCCTTGGGCGTCCTTGGTCACCCACGCCGAGCGGTCGCTGCACTGCAGTTCCGTCGCGCCGAGCTTATGCAGATACTCGAAGGCGTAGAACGAGGGTTTGTTGATTTCCTGGTAATTGACCAGGCCGAACCCGCCATGGAACGGAGTCATGCGGGGGCCGGGTTCCTCGAAGATGTCGGTGAACACCCAGTAGGAGAGCGACTGGGCCGCCGAGCCGACCTTCCGGATCCGGTCGATGATGAACGCGGCGCTCTGGTAGCTGTCGTGCACCGGGTCGAACGGCGTGTAGGATGTGCTCCATTCCGTCATGTGCAGCGGCAGGTCGGGTCGCGCCGAGTGCGCGATTTGGTCGCGGACGCGGTGCACGTCGCCGGAAATCGACTCGGGGCTCGGGCTGAGGATCGTGCCCTTGTTGCCGTTCTCGTCGACGTACCCCTCGTCCACGCCATAGGTGTGCGTCGTGATGAAATCCACCGGCACGTGGTTCTGCGTGCAGAACGCGATGAATTCCGGCACCCAGGCGCAGCCGGCGGTGGCCGGGCCGCCGACACGATACGCGGGGTTCACGGACTTGATCGCGCGGCAGGTTACCTCGTACAGCTTGAAGTAGTCGGCCTGCGTGCCCGCGAAGAAGTAGTGCAGGTTGGGTTCGTTCCAAACCTCGAAGTACCAAGTTTTCAGCTCGTCATCGCCGTACCGCTGCCGCCAGTGCTCCACCGTGGCGCGAATGAGGTTCTCCCATTTCGTCCAGTCCTTCGGCGGCGTCACGTTGCCGTGCCACCAGAAGCAGGTCTGCTTCCCGCTCGCGAGGTCGTCCGGCATGAATCCGAGCTCGACGAAGGGCTTCATGCCGATCTGCAGCAGGTAGTCGTACACCATGTCCACATACTGCCAGTTGTACGCCGGATGGCCCTGCTTGTCCTCCTGGTAGACGCGCATGTCGTCCGTGAACAGGCCGTGCATCCGCAGATAGGTGAACCCGCACGTGCGGTGGACGTATGCGAGCTGCTTCTGCCATTCGGCGCGCAGGCCCTCATTCACCCGCCCCGCGCCGACGCACACCTGGTACATCTTGTCCGTCGGCCCGGCTTCCCGGGTGAAGTCCGCCGTGATCTCGCGGGCGGAACCATCGGCCTTGGGGGCCGGCGATTGGGCGTGCGTCGTGACGACGAGGGCAGCGATGGATGCCAGGAGGCTGACGAGGGGGCGGGTAAGCATTCCGAGACGGTGAACCCGATGCCGCCCCGCGTCCAGAAACCGTCGCGCCGTTGGCGTGCTAACAATGAACCCGGCGATTCGCCGCCGATCGGGCCGACCGAACCCAAAATGCGGAAGCGAAGCGCCGCGCCCGTTATCCGACGCGCAGGGCCTCGACGGGATCGATTTGCGAGGCCCGGCGCGCCGGCAGCCAGCAGGCGAGCAGCGTGACGATCGCGAGAACACCGATGTCGGTGGCGAGCAGCGTCGCCCCAGGAAGCCGCATTTCCGGGAGCGCCTGCTGCAGGAGGTGGTTCAGAATTTCGAACACCAGCACGCCGACGACAACGCCGCTGGCGAGCAGCGAGCCGCCTTCCCGCAGGACCATCTGCCGGATGTCGGCGCGGCGTGCGCCCAGCGCGATCCGAATCCCGATTTCCCGGGTGCGCTGCGCTGTAAGCTGCGACACCACGCCGAACAGCCCCACTCCGGCAATGCGCAGTCCCATGCTGGCCGCCAGCCCAAGTTGAACGGTGACCGCCTGGTGGTTCGCCAGGTACAACCGTGATGTTGTGAGCACAACTCCGGGGAAGACGTCGGGATAACGCAGTTCTCGCAGCAGGACAAAATTCACGATGCTGAACGAGGACGTCGAAAGGCCGATGCCCAATGAAAGCGTGAGCACGGCGATGGCGGTGAACCCCGGCGCTCGCGCCAATTGGCGCAGCGCCAACCGAAGGTGGAGGAGCATGGCGGTGACGGGCTGGAGGCGGCGCTCGAGGCGGACGCGAGAGCCGCACTGGATCCATGAGCGGGAGAGGGACCGCGTGCGGCGTCCGTGCGCTCGCGGCGGGAAGGGGAGGCCGGCCCCGCCGCATGAGCCGTACCCGAATCGGCGTTTCCCTGTGTCGGCCGCGCCAAAGCAACCAGTTGCGCGCCTCGGGTCAGTGTCCTGTCCGTCACCTGCCGCGAATATAACACGACGATTTCCCGCTGATGGGGTGGGTCCCCGAATCTCGTGGCTGCGAGCGTGAGCGAGTGGCACTCCCAGGTGTAGCGGCGACCTCTCCGCCGTGAGAGTGGGTAGGGCGCGGAGTCCCTTCCGCGCCTTCGACTCACGCCGACGCCCGGCTCGCGTCCACTTCAATTCCGAGCAACTCGCGCAGCCCACGCCGGCCGGCGGGTGTGACCGTGATCAGCCGCGGTTCGTCGGAGCGCGCGATCCAGTTTCGTTGCAGCAGCGTCGCGAGCAACGCCTCGCCGAGCGCACCCGCGAGGTGAAACCGGCGCTCGGTCCAGTCGAGACACGGTTTCGCGAATGCCCGCCGTTGCCGCTGAAGATCCGCCCATTCGATCCCAAGCGACTCGAACCATCGCTCGCCCGATGTCGTCAGCGCAAACGTGCCGTCCCGCAGCACGAGGTGCTTCCGCGTCTGGAGGGCATCGCAGATGTCCACCGCGATGTGGCCGGCCAGGTGATCGTAACACGTCCGCGCCTCGCGCAGCGGCGAGGCGGCCGGCCCGCGGCCGATCCGGCTGGCGCGGACGCCCCCAGTGAGCACGCCGAGCGTCTCGAGGACGCGCGAAACGTCAGGTCCGGCAAGCCGGTAATAGCGGTGTCGCCCCTGCGCGGCGCCGACGACGAGTCCGCCTTGGGCCAGCTTCGCCAGATGGAGACTCGCCGCCTGGGCGGAACACTTTGCCAGCCATGCGAGTTCGCTGGCGGGCCGGGACGTGCCATCCATCAGCGCCAGCAGGATTGCCGCGCGCGTCGGTTCGCCAATCAGTGCGGCGGCTTCGGCGATCACATACTTGCTTTCCATGGTTAAACGACGGCTGAACTGTCCGTGTTTGCAAGCCACCGATGACTGAAAAATGTGCCGGTATGAGCGCACCCACTTCCTCCTCCGCCGACGTCCGGATGTTGCCGGCCACCCGGACCATCGAACCCTCGATCCTTTACTTTGGCACGCCGGTCGCCTTGGTCACCACCGGCAATCGGGATGGCACGCCCAACATCGGACCCATTTCCTCGGCCTGGGCGCTGGGGTGGACGCTTGTGATCGGCCTGATTGAAAGCGCGCAGACGTTGCTCAACCTGCAGCGGGAGGGCGAATGCGTCGTAAACCTGGCCTCCGACGATCTCTGGGAGCGCGTCGAGCGGCTCGCGCCGCTGACAGGCAATCGCGACATGCCACCGTTCAAGGCGCGGCAGTATCGGTTTTGCGCCGACAAATTCGCGGCGGGTGGGTTCACCCCGGTCCGATCCGAACTCGTGAAGCCGCCGCGGATCGCCGAGTGCGGACTCCAACTCGAAGCTCTCGCCCGGGCGTTTCATCCGGTTGGCAACGGTGATCCCCGGCTGACAGTTCGCGCCTTCGCCGTGGAACTCGAGGTTGTGCGCGTGCACGTGCACGCGCGATTGATCGAGGGCGAACGTCACATTCGGCCGGCGGACTGGCGGCCGTTGATCTACAATTTCCGCCACTACTACGGGCTGGGGCACCGTCGCGGGAAGACCTTCAAGGCGGAAGTGTGAAATGTCTGGCATCACATTGCGGATGACGCCGCCCCGCGGTTACGTTGCCGGGTGAAACGCGAGGGTGCGTCCAGCAATGAGGTGCTGTGCCGGATTGGATACTCCGGCGAAATGTTGGTTTACGTTGGTGCGGATCTGGCGCCGGTGATCCAGCCGCTGACGGTGAAAATTTTCCTCGAGGCGCGCGAGCGGAACGAGTTCAGCGCGTTCGACCTCCCCGAGCGGAAGGGCGTCGGCAAAATCACATTCGGGGTTTTCCGGCCCCTGAATTTTCCCGGCACGCCCGTTCCGTACCATCTCGACGTCGACGTCACGGCTCCCCTGCGCCGCGTGTGGGACACCGCGGCGAACGCTCCCGTGGACTGGCTGCGGACGCTCTTTCCGACGCTCCGTCCCGAATTTCTCGTGTTCTCGTCGGTCCAGATCGCGCCCGATGTCGCCGGGCGCCGGATCGCGCTCGCGGCCATGGTGGACATCATCAATCGCCACCTCTCTCCCGGCGGCATCGTCGTGCTCAACCCGTTTCCCCTCGAGTACCTGATCCGAAACAGCCCGCGCTATCACGCGACTCCGGAGGAAAAGCAGCGCGGAGTGGCCGCGCTGAAGCGGCACTACGGTCGCATCGGACTCCAAACGATCGAGACCGAGCCCGACTTGATGGTGCTCCAACGGCCGGCGACACCAATCCAGACCTCCCGCCCGGAAATCCGACTGTCTCGCGACCGATTCCGCAGCATGCCTGATGTCTACGCCTACGACGGACTGTATTGAGAGCAGTGACTTGGCGAGTCATAATTGCTATACATGGGCGGGCCAGAGGGGCAAATCACGCTTTCGCGCGCAAGGATTGGGCGCCAAAATGCGTCGTGATTACGTTAGAAATTAAAATTTAACGTGATACGAATCACTTAAGGAAGCAGGCCGACGGCCATCTGGTTACGCGTTGACCAACAAGGGGTCGTTTTTCAGTTGCGGGCTTCAAAATGAGCAGCAAATGCTTCACTACACCGGCCGCCGGCCGGATTTGAACACGTCAGAACCGGTTCATGAGCCATTCCACCAACCCTCCGAACGCTCGGATCGATATCGACACGTCTGCGAAGCGGTCGGCCGAGTGCGTTACCGCGGAATCTCCCGGAAACAACCAGCTGCTCTACTTCACCTCGCCCAGCCTGACGGCCGACGGGCAGCACCTGGTCTTCCTGAGTGACCGCACGGGCGTGCCGAACCTTTTCGTCCGCGACATGGCGAGCGGGCGCGAGCGACCATTGACCACCAACCAAACCGGTGTGCTGAAGTCGTATGTCTATTTCGACGGCATTCCCTACCAGGGCTTGGGCAAGGCGAGCGCGAGCTTGGACGTGCACCGGGGCGTCGTGTACTTCATCGAGGGTCGGCGGATCTGCGCGGTCACG
Organism: Opitutaceae bacterium; assembly: GCA_035545515.1. Lineage (GTDB taxonomy): Bacteria > Verrucomicrobiota > Verrucomicrobiia > Opitutales > Opitutaceae > ER46. The sequence goes on along the minus strand of DASZYH010000187.1, from coordinate 1,318 downwards.
CTCGATGGAGCGCAGCGGGTGCTCGCGGAATATCCGGCGGACCAGATGACCGCGTACACGCATGTTTCCGCCGACGGTCGCTGGCTGTGTATCCCAACAACCGACGCCCGCGTGCTCGATGGCGACCGGGTCATGTCCGGGCCGCCGGACTACAACGTGGACGACCGCGTGCGTGCGGAGAACCTCTCCTCGTACGTTCGCATCTACGATACCGCGACCGGAGCGCAGGTGGCGTGCGAGCGCATTCCGGGCGGGTGGGTCACTCACGTGCAGTTCAGTCCGACGCGGCGCGATTGGATCACCTACAACCATGAGTGGACGGTGGCCGATCGCGGGCTGCGGCGGCTCTGGTTGTGGGACGGAAAACACCACCGTCGCCTTCGCGTCGAGGGCGACGGAAGCACGCGCGCCGATCACGTCACACACGAGATGTGGGAGCGCGACGGCAGCGCGATCGTTTATCACGGGTGCTTTGCGACCCCGCAGCCGGGCCGGACCAACCTGCGGCAGTTCGTCGGACGGATCGGGCCGGATGATTCCAGCCAGACCGAGTTGCCGCTGCCGGAAGCCTGGGGCCGCTATGGCCATTACACGGTGGGCAACGGCTCCGATCTGGTCAGCGACGGTTATTACGAGGAGCCGGACGATCCCGTCCCGCAGCCCAAGGGGCGGACATGGATGAACGGTGGCGCGTGGATCAGCGTCCTGCGGCCGGACTGGAAAAATCGAAGCATCCGTTGGATGCCGCTATGCCGGCACGGCTCGACGTGGGTGAACCAGGACAGCCATCCGCATCCCGTCTTCAGTGAAGATGGGAAAAGCATCCTCTTCACCTCCGACCAATCCGGCCGCCGCGCGATTTACCGGGTTGCGGTGCCGTAGCCGCGTCGGTCGATGGAGCGCGCGGCCACGGGTAGGGCGCGGAGTCCCTTCCGCGCCTCAGTCTCATGGCGGCGAAGGGCCCCTCCTTCGCCCAAGCGCTCCGGAGGGCAGGCTCGCCGCCCTGCTATCTACCGGCCGAATGGCGCGCCTGATCACGGTGGCGGTTCACCCGCCGCGGCCGGCGCCTCATGTGCGACGGCGCGTCGGCGGCGATAGGCGGTGGGGGTCTCGCGCATCTCCTGTTTGAACTGCCGGCTGAAGAAGAAGACGTCGCGATAGCCACTCGCCTCGGCGATTTGCTCGACCTTCAGCGGGGTCGATTCGAGCAGCGTGCACGCCTTCTGCATCCGGTGCGCAATCACGTACTTCATCGGCGACAGCCCGGTATACTGCCGAAACCGGACGTTCAGCACGGTCGCCGACATGCCCGCCGCCC